>NZ_JAAVJR010000003.1:0-468067 GCF_012037645.1 Salinimicrobium oceani | reverse complement strand
ACGTTGATAGGTCACAGGTGTAAAGGCAGTAATGTCATAGCCGAGTGATACTAATAATCCGTATAGCTTAGTGCCCCGTCCCCCATAGCTCGCAAGAGCGAAGGGGGACAGGAAAACCTAAAGCTTTAAATTACCTTTGCTCAAAGTGTTTTCTTAATTTTTATTTTCCAACTATGTCAACTCATTAGAAGTGAGATATTAGATATGAGATCTGAGACTTTTTGTCTCACGTCTAACATCTAAAATCTAATATCTGCTTAAAGATTTAAGGTGGTTATAGCAACGGGGCTCACCTCTTCCCTTTCCGAACAGAGAAGTTAAGCCCGTTAGCGCAGATGGTACTGCATCTCGTGGGAGAGTATGTCGCCGCCTTTCTTTTAAAGCCTCAACAGCAATGTTGGGGCTTTTTTTATGCGCTAAAGTGAAATCTGGAAACGCATCTCAGCTCCCCTCCCTGAAAGGGAAGGGGAGCTATTCGTTTGAAAGTTTCACGTGTAAAAAGATGGCGCGGATTTACAATCCGTGCCGCTCAAAGCAGTTAGATCCTGCTCAAAAGCACCACCCCGTCTCCGCCCTCCGGCGGATCCACCCCTCCTCAGGGAGGAGGGGAGCTTAAGTGCGAACAACTTTGTGATTAAATAAATACATTGGTATCCAGAAAATGCTATCCGCTATTGCTGGCGCGGATTTAAAATCCGTGCCCATCAAAGCAGTTAGATCCTGCTCCAAAGCACCACCCCGGCCTGTGGCCACCCCTCCTCAGGGAGGAGGGGAGCTATTGTCTGAAAGTTACTCGTAATAAAAAGATGGCGCGGATTTACAATCCGTGCCGCTCAAAAGAGTTAGATCCTGCTTCAAAGCACCACCCCGGCCGGCGGATCCACCCCTCCTCAGGAAGGAGGGGAGCTTAAATGCGAACAACTTTGTGATTAAATGGAATACATTAATATCCAGAAAATGCTATCCACTATTGCTGGCGCGGATTTACAATCCGTGCCGATCATCACAGTTTAATCCCGCTTCAAAAACTAACCCGGCCTGCGGCTACCCCTCCTCTCGTAGGAGGGGGCATAAAGGAAGAGTACTATTTTACCTCATAAGCCAGGAAATTGGTAGCCGACAACCGGAAGTACCCAAAAGCGAAATTCTCAGGATCCGTAACGTTTACGATATTACCTCTCACTATACTGGGTTGAGTTTGGAAAGGTCCGCCGTTACTGCTTCCTGCCTGAGATCGCAAAATGAACATATATTCGTAAAATCCTTTTGAAATACCCTGTATCTGAAAACCCACGAGATCTCCTGCCACTGCATCTTCATCGCTAAAGAAGGCAAAAGTTTGATTTCCATTTGTAAATTCATCATCGTAGATCTGTAATGAGATCTGCTCATTGAGATACCGGAACAGATAATAATTTTCTACTTCGGCAGGATCTCGATAAAAAACCTTGAATTCATATTCATCACCCGAAAATCCTCCTCTTTTCTGTTCCACAAAATCCAATTGAGGAACCGGGATGAGCGTCTCGGTAGCGAAATACTCTTCCCCCTCGTATGTAATATGAAGTTGATACTCAAGATCCAGAAGCGCCGGAACTTCTTCATGCGTAAAAATGCCATCTGCCACCTCTTCGAATTCATATTCCATTCCGGTTTCAGTAGTTACCTTAACCGTGGCACCAATTGCAGGGGGAACTTCTTCCTCAAAATAAGGCGCTGTTGTGGTCAATCTTATAACTTGTATGTTTTCCTGGAGATCTACATTCCAAAGTAGAGAGGCCTGCACAACTAATCTGGGATCGGATTCATCTAGATCCACTTCCACCACTTCTTCACATGAACAGGCAATCAGGGTCAGGAGGAGATATAAGATCCTTTTCATCTTCTAAAATTTAAAATTATAAGTTACCGACGGAACAATGCCAAATAGAGATAATCTCACAGCTTCATTTCTTCCGGTATCTTCATTTTCTCTAAAACTTAACGAAACAGCATTTTTACGGGAGTACAAATTATATATACCAAAATTCCAGGAAGATCGATAAGAAGTTTTTCGCTGCTTTTGCGGAGTAAAAGTTGCCGACAAGTCCAGACGGTGATAGCTGGGCAGGCGATTACTGTTACGCGCAGCATAAACCGGAATAGTGAGTTCTTCAAATTTATACTGGGCAGTTGGATAGGTCGTTGGAAGTCCTGTTTGATAAACAAAGCTCGCATTAAAATCCCATTTTTGAGACAGCTGGCAGGAACCTGTCAAAGAGAGATCATGTGTCTTATCGTAGGCGGTAGCATACCAACTCGAATTATTGATCCCCGGTTCGGCGTCGGTTCTCCCCGGAGTGCGTTGTTCAGATCTTGACAGCGTGTATGCAAACCAACCGGTGAATTTGCCTTTATTCTTCTTAAAAAGGATTTCTGCTCCAAAGGCTCTTGCTTCTCCTGGCAGGATCACCTGTTCAATGGCATCATTAGCAATGAGATTTGCACCATCTATATAATCCAGGCGATTCTCAAGGGTCTTATAGAAACCTTCTACTTCCAGGGAAAAGCTTTCGTCCTTGAAGCTGCGATAATATCCTACAGCGAGCTGGTCAAGTTTCTGAGGTTCTATGTATCGGCCGCTTGGCGCCCATACATCTAGTGGGGTTGGAGAACTGGTGTTGGTTATCAAGTGAAGATACTGGGTCATTCGATTATAACTCAATTTTACAGATTGATCTTCTTGAAAAGCGTAGGCTAATGCAATTCTCGGTTCCAGATTTCCGAAAGACTTTTCTACTTTTCGGTTGCTAAGTGCTTTAGTGCCTGCTGGAGTACTTTTTTCATAAATACCAAATCGACTATTGAAGGTCACAGGACCTTCTTCAGAATAAAGATTCAGCGATTCCTGGCCCAGCCGTAAAAAACTGCTGTACCTGAGTCCATATTCTGCTGAAAGTTTTTCTGAAAGATCGTGCTCAAGAGAAAGGTAAATGGCCAACTCAAAGGCATATTTTTTTATTAGCTGAGATGCACTTATTCCTGAAGACACAGAATTCGGTTCAATCTCACCCGGATTGAACTCATACCATGTGCTTTGAATCCCATAGTCCAGACTAATGTCCTGGCTGACATAATGATCAAGATCGTATTTGAAATTCAGGTTTTTGATTCCGCTATTCCAGTTGAAACCAACAAAATCAAGAGTGAGTCCATAGTAATAATCACTGTATATCAAGGAGAGATTGCTAAAGATATTTTCCTTTAGTACATGATTCCATCTCAAATTAAAGACAGAATTGCCATAGGTGTTATTGAAACTTTCACTTAGCTGAAAAACATCCCTTCCAAAATATCCTGAGAAAAGGATAGTGTTCCTGGGGTTAAGGCGAAAACTTAGTTTTGTATTTAGGTCATAGAAATAAGCAGAATTCTCATTATCTGTAAGCTTCAGAAATAAATGTGCATATGAACTTCTCCCTCCCACTAAAAAAGAGCTTTTGTTCTTCTGGATGGGGCCTTGTGCTAACAAGCGGCTGGATATCAATCCAATTCCGCCGTTAGCTTCAAATTTCCTGCTGTTTCCATCTTTCTGGTAGATATCCAGCACTGAAGAAACTCTTCCTCCGTAGTTAGCGGGAATGCCACCTTTATACAGCTTTAAATTTTTTATTGCGTCTGGATTGAAGACAGAAAATAGACCAAATAAGTGGCTGGCATTATAAACGGTGGCTTCATCAAGCAAGATCAGGTTTTGATCTGCGGCGCCACCTCGCACATTAAATCCGGAGGAAGCCTCTCCTGCATTGGAAACTCCAGGTAGCAGAAGCAGGGACTTTATAATGTCTACTTCTCCGAATACAACGGGTAATTTTTGAATAGTGGCTATTTCGAGCTTATTAACGCTCATCTCGGGCCTTGAGACGTTCAGTCTTTCAAGATCTTCTGTAATGACTACCTCCTTTAGATCTTCAGTAGCAGTGGTAAGTTCAAAATTGAGTTTAAGATTTTCGCTCACCTCAATCTTACGGCGTATGGTCTTATAACCTAGAAAGGAGATCTCGATTAGGAGCTCACCTTCAGGAACCTTAATAGAATAGAATCCATATTCATTACTCACGGTTCCCTGTTGGAGTTGTGGCAATAAAATATTGACCCCACTTAAAGTTTCATTATTAGCAGCATCTTTAATGTTGCCGTTAAGAATAAAGGTCTGCTGAGCCTTGAGTAGTTGAAACAGGAAAAGAAAACAAATGAAAAGTAGTTTTTTCAATTAACAGTAGTTTAAATTGCCATTTTTGGCACCTAATCAAAGAGAGCTTTCATTACCGTACTTATGCCTTTAAACATAAGGAAAACAGCGGCGGCCATTGCCAGTAATGCAAAAATTAAAATAGGAATAAACCACTCATGCTCTTGATTCTTGAAGGAACTGAAAAGAACTACCGGGCCAATAAACGAAAGAGGAAGGGCTCCAGCCAAAAATTTCAACCCTCTCATTAATAGATTTTTGTCTGTATGTTTCATGCCTCCCAAAGATATATAATCCTCCTCTAATGCGTCAGCCTTTCCTAGATTCATGCTCAAATTAAAGCTCAAATTTTCCTATATTTAGAAATGCCAGTTTTAGGCACATCATTTTTAATTGCTCCCCGATTCCAAAATTAGTTCAAGTTTAACAGTTATCATAACTTTTAATGTTTAAATTTGTCACAATTTATTTAAACAATGGATCAGTTTTCAATAAGTCAGCTTTCACAGTTCTCAGGCATTAAATCTCATACCATTCGAATATGGGAACAACGCTACAACGCTTTACAGCCCCACAGGTCTGAAGGCAACACACGCTATTATGACGGTTCCCAGCTGCGGCGCCTGCTCAATATCGTAAGCCTCTCGGGTACCGGGAAAAAAGTATCTCAACTCTGTACTCTCAGTGACGAGGAACTATTTCAACTCAGAAAGGAATATGAAGGCAGTGCTGGTTTAAGTAATGACTATGAATATTTCATCAACCAGCTAATCGCCGGTGGCATGAGCTATGACGAGATCAATTTCGATAAAACCTTTTCTCATTGTTTGTTAAGATTTGGACTGCAAAAAACCTATGTCGAGATCATTTATCCCCTATTAAACAGAATAGGTTTAATGTGGTCAACTAATAATATTCCGCCGTCCCAGGAGCATTACATTTCTAACCTGCTTAGACAGAAAATGTTTACAGCTATAGATGCTATGCCGCCAGGAGTTGAAGGGGAAGAGAAGTGGCTGCTATTCCTACCAGAAGATGAATTTCATGAGCTGGGTCTTTTATTTGCCAATTACTTTCTAAGGAGCAAAGGAAAACATGTAGTTTATCTGGGACCAAATGTGCCTCTGTCTTCGGTACGTCATACCCTTGAGGATATTTCGGTACATAATTTACTGTTATTCATGGTACATCGCTACGACGCAAATGATGTAGCAGCATATATTAACGAGCTTCTCGAACTCACCCCCGGTAAGAAGATATATATAGCTGGAAATGGAATTACAAATGAGGAGATTTCGAGTAAAGACAGCTTTGTAAAACTTTCCTCTGTTGAAGAGCTTGAAAGTCATTTAACCCCTTTGAAACAGTCTTAATATGTCCAAAATCGCAGTAATAGGAGCAGGGTTTTCAGGATTAAGTGCAGCAACCTATTTAGGAGCAGCCGGTCACGAAGTTCACATTTTCGAGAAGAACAGCGCTCCCGGTGGCAGGGCAAGACAATTTGAAGCCAAAGGGTATACTTTTGATATGGGACCAAGCTGGTACTGGATGCCCGATGTTTTTGAAAAGTTTTTTGGGGATTTTGGATATGAGGTTCCCAATCTCTATGAACTGGACCTTTTGGACCCTTCTTTTGAGGTGATCTTTCCAAAAGGTGAAAAAATGAGCATCCCTGAAAACTATGGGGAACTGAGACAGCTATTCGAGGCGACCGAAGAGGGAAGCGCAGAAAAGCTTGACAGGTTCATGGAAGAGGCTCAGTATAAGTATGAGCAGGGTATGCAGCGACTGGTTTATATGCCAGGCATTTCATTAGGGGAATTCGTTGATGCTGACCTTATAAAAGGTGCACTGAGATTACAGGTGTTCACCTCTTTCAGTAAGCATGTGCGCAAGTATTTCTCCAATCCTAAATTGATCTCGCTCATGGAATTTCCGGTTTTATTTCTGGGAGCAATGCCACAGGATACTCCGGCTCTTTACAGCCTTATGAATTATGCCGGGCTCAAACTCGGCACCTGGTATCCTCAGGGTGGCTTCGGAAGCGTTATCAATGCTATGGTAAAAGTGGCAATAGAGCAAAATGTCAAGATCCATCTTGATGCCCCTGTGGAGCAAATTTCAGCTGAAGGAAACAGGGTGCAGGGCGTAAAGGTCTTTGGAGAAGAAATAGCGTTTGATGCAGTGATAGCGGCAGCCGATTATCAACATGTGGAAAATAAGTTACTGCCTAAGGCATATCAGAATTACAAAGAAAGTTACTGGGAGAAAAAGACGTTCGCACCTTCGTGTTTAATCTTTTACCTCGGCTTTTCCGAAAGAATTCCAGAACTGCAACATCATACGTTGTTTTTTGATGAGGATCTTTCTGAACATGCTGTAGAGATCTACAAAAATCCGAAATGGCCTTCAAAACCGCTATTTTATGTTTGTTGCCCTTCACGAACAGATGATACTGTAGCCCCCGAAGGTCATGAAAACCTGTTTTTGCTTATGCCGCTGGCACCAGGATTAAAGGACGAGGAGCACGTAAGAGAGCAATTTTTTAATTTGATGATGCAGCGGCTTGAAAAACAAATAGGAAGAAGTATTACCCGATTTATTGATTATAAAAAAAGCTACTGCGTTTCAGATTTCATTTCAGATTATAATTCCTACAAAGGCAATGCATATGGCTTGGCCAATACGCTGAAGCAAACAGCTATCCTGAAACCAAAGATCAGAAATAAAAAACTGAACAACCTTTTTTACGCGGGTCAGCTTACCGTGCCGGGACCAGGTGTCCCTCCATCCCTTATTTCGGGAAAAATTGCTGCCGAGCAAGTAATTAAAGAACTAAATAAAAAGAAGTATGAAGTCCCTGTTTGATAATTTATCTGTCGAGGTTAGTCGGCTCACCACAAAATCCTATAGCACAAGCTTTTCCCTGGGAATCTATTTCCTCCATGAAAAACTCCGCGATCCCGTATATTCGGTTTATGGTTTCGTTCGCGTAGCCGATGAAATAGTCGACAGCTTTGAAGGTTACAATCAGGAGTACCTGTTGCAAAAGTTCAGGAGTGATACCTTCGAAGCTCTCGAACAGAGAATTTCGGCCAATCCTATTCTCAATGCCTTTCAGGAAGTGGTACACCAGTTCGACATTGATTACAGACTTATTGAGACATTTTTAGACAGTATGGAAATGGATCTTCAAAAGGTTGATTATAACGACGAAAAATATCAGCAATACATTTTGGGTTCGGCAGAAGTGGTAGGGCTTATGTGTCTTCATATTTTCACAGATGGGAACAAGCAGCAGTTCGAGGAACTAAAACCTTATGCAATGAAGCTGGGGGCTGCCTTCCAAAAAGTGAATTTTTTGAGAGATCTTAAGGATGATTATCATGTATTGGGCAGAACTTATTTCCCAGGAGTGGATATGGAAAATTTTTCTCCTCAGGCCAAAAAACAAATAGAACGGGAAATCGAAGAGGATTTCAAAATTGCCCTTGAAGGCATTAAAATGCTGCCCACTTCGGCTAAAGGCGGAGTTTATCTGGCTTACGTATATTACCAGTCTCTCTTTAAGAAGATCAAGCGATTACCGGCTCAAAGAATTCTTTCAGGAAGAATAAGAATAAACAACGGCAGGAAAGTTGGGCTTATGATCAACAGCCTGGTGGAATGTAAGATGAGAATTGTATGATGAGATTTGCACTAACTATCATATTCCTTCTTTTGTCGGTCACAGATCAAAATACTTCAGTATCTGAGCTCCGTAGCCTGTACAAGAGGGCAGCGGAAGAGGAAACCGCAGCCAGAAAATTATTGGAGCTCACAGATGGAGCAACCTCTGCCCAACCTGTTACTTTGGGTTATTTTGGTGTTTCTCATATGATGATGGCCAAACACGTGGGAAACCCGTTTAAAAAGTTTTCGTATTTTAATAAGGGTAAAGAAGTTTTCACTGAAGCCATTGCCGCAGCACCAAATAATTTGGAGCTTAGGTTCCTGAGGTTTGCAGTGCAGGCAGAGACACCGGGTTTTCTGAATTATAAGCAGAATCTGGAGGAAGACAAGAAAGTACTTCTGGCGAAGACCCGTAATTTGAAAGATACCGAGCTTGAGCAAATGATCCTTGCCTACCTGGTTACTTCGAGTGCTTTAAGTGATTCAGAAAAAGAAAATTTATAAGAGAATTTATTTCAGTAATTTAGAATAGAGAATTGAGTATATGGAAGCTATAGCTATGAATTTTATAATTGTGCTGGCATCTTTTCTTGCCATGGAAGCCGTGGCCTGGTTCACCCATAAATACCTGATGCATGGCCTGTTGTGGAGTCTTCATAAAGATCATCACAAGAAAGAATCTTCTGGTTTTTTCGAACATAACGATTTTTTCTTCCTCATTTTTGCCATTCCAGGTATTATCTCTCTTTACATAGGGATGGAGGCAGGCTATAATTACCTTTTTTGGATAGGTTTAGGCATTACAATCTATGGACTTTGTTATTTTCTGGTGCATGATATCTTTATTCACCAGCGCTTTAAGCTGCTAAGAAAAATCGATAACTCCTATTTTAAGGCGATTCGCCGGGCTCATAAAATGCATCACAAACACCTTGGAAAGGAAGACGGGGAATGCTTCGGAATGCTTTGGGTGCCAATGAAGTATTTCAGGGAGCAAAGATCGAGAGCCTGATGCAATACACTTACCTGCTGGTCAATTTCTTTACGATCATTATCCCATTCCTGTTCTCCTTTCACCCGAAGCTGAAATTTCACAGGACCTGGAGCTCATTTTTTCCTGCAGTATTTATTACAGGTTTCATCTTTGTACTTTGGGATATGTACTTTACCCAACAAGGGGTATGGGGCTTTAATCACCGCTATCTCACCGGTCTTGAAATTGGAAATTTGCCAGTAGAGGAAGTACTTTTTTTCTTTTGCATTCCATATGCCTGCGTCTTCACCTTTCATTGTCTGGATCTGTTCATGAGGGAAACCGGGGCTCCAAAAATGCAAAAATTCATAACCCTATTTTTAGTAGCCGGGCTGGTGATCTTTGGCACAATAAATTATGATAGAAGTTACACCGTCACTACCTTTCTTAGCTTTTCTCTGCTTTTGCTCTATGCCGAATTTTTTTTGAAAATCAATTGGCTCCTAAGATTCTATCTTATCTATACTGTACTGCTGATACCTTTTTTCCTTGTAAATGGTGTACTCACCGGAAGCTGGATCGAGGAGGAGGTGGTGTGGTATAATACTACTGAATTTATGAATTTCAGAATAGGAACTATTCCTGTTGAAGATGCCTTTTATGGGGCGGAATTGATCCTTCTCAACCTGTTGATCTACAAAGCTTTGCTTCGATATAAAAGACAGGAAGATTCTAGAGCGTATAAAGCCTCAGCTACATGAAAAAAATCCTATACATATCAAATATTGTAGCCTTCCTTGTCATGTTGGCTGTAAATTATATTTCAAATACAGGAGTCATTAATGCTGAGACCATGGCCAGCATTTCTGCAGAATATCAGAATTTATTTACGCCTGCGGGTTATGCCTTTTCTATATGGGGGGTGATTTATCTTGCCCTTGCCGGGTTTGTGATTTTCCAGATCTCAACTTCCAGAGGGCGGGAAACTGCTGGAAAGATAGGTTGGTGGTTTGTAATTACCTGTGGTTTAAATATTGCATGGGTGTTTGCCTGGCTCCATCACCTTATTGGACTTTCTCTATTCCTTATGGTCCTGTTGCTCGTTGCTTTGATCGTGATCATTTTCAAGACCAGAATGGAACTTGATGATGAACCACTTTCAATAATTGCGTTTGTGTGGTGGCCTTTCTCTTTTTATTCCGGTTGGATCTCGGTTGCACTTATTGCAAACACCGCAGCCTGGTTTACGGCGGTAGGTTGGGAGCCATTTGGATTCTCGGAAGTTGCCTGGACAGTGATTATGGTCCTTGTCGCCTTAATTCTGAATCTCATGATCACCTGGAGACGCAATATGAGAGAGTTTGCCCTAGTAGGTGCCTGGGGTTTAATAGCTGTTGGGATTGCGAACAGGATGGAGCATGAAACTATTTTCTTTACTTCCATAATAGCTGCAGGAATTCTGATTTTAAGCAGTGGAATTCACGGATATATGAACAAAGAACAGGCTCCGTGGAAAAAGTTGTAGAACAGGAAGTAGCGTTGTGCTGGTTACGTCGCGATCTGCGCTTGTTTGATAATGCAGCGTTGTACCATGCTTTGCAAAGTGGCTTTAAGGTAGTGGTTGTCTTTATTTTTGATCCTGAAATCCTTAAAACCCTCCCCGATTCGAAAGATCGAAGAGTGGCGTTCATTCAGCAGCAGCTGGAATTGCTTAATGAGGCTTTGGCGCAGCAGGAGTCCTCTCTTCTGGTACTTCATGACCTTCCAAAAAAGGCATTTCAAAAGCTCATTTTAGACTATCCTGTAAAAGAAGTGTATACTAATCAGGATTACGAACCATATGCCCGAGATAGAGATCTGGAGATCAAAGATTTCCTAAAGGAACAGGGAATCAGTTTGAGAAGCTTTAAGGATCAGGTAATCTTTGAAAAGGACGAGATCCTGAAGGCAGATGCTACACCTTATACGGTCTTTACGCCATATTCGAAGCAATGGAAAAACAGACTTCAGCAGGAGGGAATACCAGCTTTCCCTTCAGAAGAATTATTAACTAACCTCTTGAAAATGCCAAAAAAGGAGGTGCTTTCCCTGGAACAGATAGGCTTTGAACCTGTTAGAGCACAAATTCCCGAAATTGAACTTTCAGAAGGAGTAATAAGAAACTACCACAACACCAGGAACCTGCCGGCAGTGAGCGGCACAAGTATGGCAGGAGTCCATCTAAGATTCGGAACGGTAAGTGTGCGGCAGCTTGTGAAACAGGCGCTCGAACAGAACGAGACCTGGCTCAACGAACTCATTTGGAGAGATTTTTTCATGATGATCCTATGGCATTTTCCTCATGTGGAACACCAGAATTTCCGAAGTAAATACGACCGAATTCCATGGCGCAACAATGAATCTGAATTCGAATTATGGTGCCGGGGAGAAACTGGTTTTCCGCTTGTAGATGCCGGGATGCGACAACTAAATGAAACGGGATGGATGCATAATCGCGTACGAATGGTGGTGGCAGGTTTTCTGTGTAAGCATCTTTTGATCGACTGGCGATGGGGAGAAGCCTATTTCGCCGGAAAGTTGCTGGATTATGAGCTGGCTTCCAACAACGGGAACTGGCAGTGGGCCGCGGGGACCGGTTGTGATGCGGCGCCGTACTTCAGGGTCTTCAATCCTGAGAGTCAGCTGAAGAAGTTTGATCCAGACCTGGAATACGTGAGGACATGGATAAAGGATTTTAGAGCGGGCTATCTGAATCCTATTGTTGATCACAAATTCGCAAGAGCCCGGGCACTCGAAACCTATAAAAAAGCATTGAACTAAATTCCACGTGGGCGTCGGAAAAATTCTGGCACTAGAGAATTCCGCGCTTTTTGATCTCCAGGTATTTATTAATGGTATTGACCGTTAGATCTTCTGGTTTGGTCAAAATGGTTTGAATGCCATGCTTCTGAAGTTCTTTGGCCATAAGACGTTTGTCATAACTAAACTGTTCTGCAATGGTCTGTTCAAAGATCTCTTCCGGTTTCTTCGATTCCTGATCAATGAAATGCTCTAGTTCTGTATTCTGAAAGAAAATTACCACGAGCAGATGTTTTCTGGACAGCGCCAGCAGATAAGGCAGCTGCCGATGTAACGCACTTAGATGTTCAAAATTGGTGTACAACAGTAAAAGGCTACGTTGCGGTAGTTTTCGGTTGATATGGGCATAAAGCAAACCGAAGTCTGAATCTTTGAACTGCGTGTTGATATTATAAAGCTTGTCCAGCAACAGGTTTAAATGCGTCTTTTTTGAACTGGCAGGAACCAGATGCTCCAGTTTGTTTGAAAAGCTGATAAGGCCGGCTTTATCCTTTTTTTTAAGGGCAATGTTAGAAAATGCAAGGGCAGAATTAATAGCGTAATCAAGCAACTTGAGGTGATTGAATGGCATTTTCATTGTTCGGCCGCAGTCAAGAACAGAATAGACCGGCTGCGAACGCTCATCCTGATACTGGTTTACCATAAGCCCGCCTTGTTTGGCTGTTGCCTTCCAGTTGATGCTGCGAATATCATCTCCCGGCACATAATCTTTAATTTGCTCAAACTCCATGGTATGGCCAATCTTCCTTATCTTTTTTAATCCGGGTTGAGAGATCTTTCGATCTATGGCCATGAAGTCGTACTTCTTCATCTGGATGAACGACGGATAAACTTTCAGCATTTGTTCCTTTCCAAATTTCTTTCTTCGGCGGGCGAGGTGTAAAGGTGTAGATGCAAAAACGTTCAGATTTCCGAAGTAATATTCTCCGCGCTCCACGGGTCTTAAACTATAGCTGAAGTTAGAAGCGCTGTGAGCTCCAATTTTAAGGAGGTGCGAAAAATCCCTTTTTTGGAACTGTACGGGAATCTCATCTATGATCTCACAGGTGATCTTGAAGCCATAGTTATTATTAAGATGAACATGTACCTTGTTTTCATCACTGTTCGAAAACTTTTCGGGTAAGATTCTTTCCGCAGTTATTCCTCTGCTTTTAAAGAGCATGATCACATCGGTAAGAAAAACAAGAAAAAACAGGAGGGCAAGGAGCCAGAGAATTGGATACAACCATTCAAGCCAATAGGAAAAAAGAAAACCTGCCGCCAAAAAGTAGATGGCAACGAAGAAACGCTGATGCAGGTATAAAGACTTGAAGAAATTGATCACCTTATCTCGGAATTTCTACAGAGTGAGTGATCATTTCAATTACCCCGGCCGTGGAGCTGCCTTCCATTTCTCTTTCGGGAGACAGAATGATGCGATGCCCTAAAACAGGCTCAAGCACCTTTTTAATATCTTCGGGAATTACAAAATCTCTGCCGTCAACTGCAGCTACAGCTTTTGATGCGTTCATGATGGCAATAGAAGCGCGGGGAGAAGCACCAAGGTACAAGTGGGGATGATTTCTTGTTTTGCTTACAATTTCGGCAATATAGATAAGCAATTTTTTCTCGATCCTTATTCCCTGGATCTGTGTTCTTAGGGTCTGCAGTTTTTCCGGGTCAAGCACCGCCTCAATCTGTGTTTGTGGCGCAGCGCCTTGCCTGTCATGGTGAGTTTGCAGGATCATGATTTCTTCGTCCATATTGGGATAACCTACATTGATCTTAAAAAGAAAACGGTCCAGCTGGGCTTCGGGTAGTGCGTAGGTGCCTTCCTGTTCAATGGGATTTTGAGTAGCCAGTACCATGAACGGCGGATGCATCACATGTTGTTTGCCATCAATGGTGATCTGTCTTTCTTCCATCACTTCAAAAAGCGCCGACTGGGTCTTAGCCGGAGCACGATTGATCTCATCAATAAGCACGATATTTGAAAAGACCGGCCCGGGTCTGAATTCAAAGTCGGAGGTCTTTGGGTTGAGAACAGATGTACCCAACACATCGCTAGGCATAAGATCTGGTGTGAACTGTATCCTGCTGAAATCTGTTTTCAAAGTTCTGGCAAAGAGCTTAGCGGTGATGGTCTTGGCGACTCCTGGTACTCCTTCAATGAGTACATGCCCGTCGGCTAAGAGACCAATGATCAAAAGATCAATAAATTTTTCCTGTCCAATGATGATCCTGGAGAGTTGAGACTTCAGGTTTTCTACAGCAAGTTTTAGTTCCTCTAAGGGAATTCGATTCTCAAAAGTGAGTTCCTCGTTATGTAGTTCTTCGTTTTCCATTTATGTTTTTTTAAAAGCCTTAATGGCTTTGTTTAACTGCAGCAACTCCTCGCGGGTAACTGTATTCTTCTTTTCCAGCCTTTCCATAAGCTGCCATAATGCTTTAACGTCTTCAACAGAGTTTTCACTAATTGTGGCCAGCCGTTGATAGAAACCATCATTGATCTGCTCTGTAGAAATCCTGAAATGGTTGCGAACATGATCCAAAAATAAGGCAATCTTCCTGGAACTTATGGCTTTGTAGTCTTTGCGGTCAAGGTACAAACCTGCAATGGTGCGGGTAAAATCGAGCGTATGATTGCGCAGGGGCGTAATGACAGGAATACTTCTTTGCTTTCGTTTCCCTTCAAAAATGATAAAAATAATGCTCCCTATAATGACGAAATAATATGCCCATCTCAAAGGTTTGCTGTTTAGGATGATGTAGAGAGGCGAGGTGTTGAAGGTTTTTCCGGTCTTATAATAGTGGTCCCAAAAAAGCCTTTTTTGAGAGGGTATATATGCAAGAACTCTTTCTGCATACTCGTGATTATTCTTATCCAGCAGGAAGTAATTACTGAAAGCTTTGGGCATTAAATGAATATAGACCACACCCTTACCAAGAGAATCTCTCAGAAAATTAGCTTCGGGTCTTTTTACTACTTCAGGATTTTCCTGGAGTTGCGTCATTCCCAGGATCTCTCCAGACAAACTGTCGTTATTTATAAACCCGACCTGGTAGGTTTCCCTGTCATAGAGGAAAGGTTCCTTACTTTTTAAATTTGGATGGGTGAGATTGATCAAAGGTCTGGAGGAGATCCCGGCCTCTGGTACCAGGCTTGTGGTCTTAAGATTGAAGGTATCCAGAAGATTTTCACTGAGGCTTTCGGCAATGAAGAAAACGGTATTTCCTTTTTCTACCCATGCCAGCAACTTTTTTAGTTCATTCTGATCTATGGAAAGTTGATCATTCAGAAAGAGATAAGTGCCGGTCCTGGTACTGTCCTGAAGAAATTCATACGGCGGTACATTCACCTGCTCAAATTGTATCTCCTGCTCTTTTAGGCTTTCGAACAAAACTTTTGTGCCTAACGGAATCTCATCTGAAGCTGCATAACTCGGAGTCCAGTTTACTGGCTGGGGTTCATTTGCTTCCAGCCAGGTAAGCAATGCCAGGAACAGAACCAGTAATGTGAGCGTTATTTTATAAGCTTTGCTCATACCGGGGCTGTATTAGTAGTTCTGCTTTTTCAAATTCTTTCCTGATCTTCTGATAATTTTCGGAGGTAGGAGCAAAATTTCCATACCACACGAAATCATAGATCCTGTTCACCTTCTTGAACTGAGCTTGTAAGGCAGGAAGCTGTATTTCCTTCACGTATTCCTCATCGGTCTTTGAACTGTCGTAGATCACGATCTCCTGGCGGGAAAGTTGCTGTAAAGCGTAGAGAAAATGATACCGGACGGCAAGCCTGTAATTTTCTTTGGCCAGGGCATTTTCGATCAATTTTTTAATATTCCTGTTCCTGATGATCTTTTCCTCTTCCTCAAAATGTACTTCCACTTCTGCAGGGGTTCCAAAAAAGTGATTTCCGGGGTTGATCTTTGTAAAAAGGTACAATATCAATGCAAGCAGCAAACCCAGTAATAGGTAAGGCAGGATATCAAGGAAGATCGCAAGGAGCAGCGGAGCTTCATAGTCGCCAAACATCCAGTCTAGGAACCGCTGCCAATGTAATCGCACATAACGTTTGAACTTGGTCCACCAGTTGTCTTCAGCCGTGACTTCAGTATAATTGAAAGCTGGATCTTCTTTAAACCGCTTCAGCGTTTTTTCAGAAAATTCGAGGGGTTTAAGATCTGTTTCCGCAGTTTGTGCCACAGCAAAAGCTTCCGAAGAGATTCCGAAGAAGCTAAAGCCAAGAAAAAAAATGAGAAACAGTTTTGCCATTTTTAAGACCCCAGGTTAGAGATGCGATCATAAGATCCTGTAGCGTTTTTTCTCTCATCCAGGCTATAATAAATAAAAGCTGTAGCTATAATAACAACGGCAGTGAGCAGGTACTGAAAAAGAGAGGACAGCACGTTGAAAAACACATATACCCAGTCTATAAGTTCGGCAGGATTTGCCACGCTACCTTCTCTGGCCATGGTAAGGGTTTTGATAAAATAGTAGATCATTAGCGGAAACTGAAAGATCATGCTGATAATATAAACGAGCAAAGTCATTACAAAAAGCGTAAAAAAGGTACTCCACCAGTTATTCTTGATAAGATCGAAAGCATATCCAATACTGTCCATTACCGAGCTGCGGCCAAAGATGAGAATAGCCGGGGTAAGGGCCATGGGCACCCAGAGATATATTCCCGGAAGCACACACAGCATCAATCCAAATCCCGAAATAAGTCCCGCTAGCAGTAGGATTCCAAGCATGGGCGCAAAATCTCTTTTTACTCCTTTTGCCACTTCCGAATTGCTTACCACACCTGCATTGTTAATGTAACTTTTTATGTAGTGAAGTACGGTGTTGTAGAGCAAAACGTAAAAAGCCAGCATAGAACATAAAAGTATGAAAATAGAAATGAGGTAAACTTCAATCTCAATTTCTGCAGTATCGGAAAACAGCGGATTTTCGAGGAAATCCATACCCAGATAGGAATAGTAGCCAATAGCAAAAAGCAGGATCACAAAAACAGGTCCCGTGATCTTAAAAATGGTTTTAAACAGAGGCTTAAAATTTTGTCTTAGAAATTTAAAGGTGTCGGTGATGATATCGCCCAGTTCTCTTTGGCGACGGAATTCAATTGGTGGTGTTGACATTTATGGATGGCCTGTTTAAATAGATGGGATAATATACGTAGTAAAAAACAATAAGTGCGAGGGAAGAGGCGATTATGACCACCGCCAGCCAGTCGGGCATCTGAGTTTGCCGGGTAACAAAACCTTCCAGGAAGCCGGCGAGAATAAAGAATGGAACAGTACTGATCACGATTTTTAAACCAGCTTTAATCCCTTTAACAAAGGATGTAAGCCGGCTGTAGGTGCCTGGAAAAAGGATGCCTTTCCCCACAACCAGGCCTGCGCATGCCGCAACTATTATGACCGAGATCTCAATGGTTCCATGGATCCATATGGTTCTCACAGATTCCCAGAGCAGGCCTTTTTCATAAAAGAAATACTGGAAGGACCCGAGCATGATCGCATTTTGCATTACGATGAACAAAGTACCCAAACCGGCAAAGATACCGAAGACAAACGCCATGAGTGCTACCCGAACGTTGTTGATCGTAATTCCCAGGAACATTTCCATTTCCCCCATTTTCTTATAAACGGCCATAGGATCATTGTTCTCAATGTTCTCAAGTGTCATGTTCACATAAGCATCTCCAAGAATCGAACGAACAAAGGCCCCATCACTTGCTGCTGAAAAACTTCCTGCAGCTGTAAATAGTGCAAAAACTAAGAATGCCAGTAATAACTGCTTCTGGTAAGCGTAAAATTCCTTCGGAAATTCTTCAGTAAAAAAACTGATGATCCTGTTACGTGATTCTTTTTTGTTGCGATAAATGCTTTGATGAGCTCTGGAAGCCAGGTTATTAAGATAAATGCTGGTGTTGCTGC
This sequence comes from Salinimicrobium oceani, assembly GCF_012037645.1. Classification (NCBI taxonomy): domain Bacteria; kingdom Pseudomonadati; phylum Bacteroidota; class Flavobacteriia; order Flavobacteriales; family Flavobacteriaceae; genus Salinimicrobium; species Salinimicrobium oceani. The sequence goes on along the minus strand of NZ_JAAVJR010000003.1, from coordinate 450,408 downwards.
CAGCATAAAAGGTTTGAGCGTAGCTCAAATGATCTGTGATCTCAAGGTAAAGTTCAGAAAGTTCTTTGGGAGGAACCAGGGCATTATTTTGCAGGGCGCTTTCAAATCTTTGCCATTTATCCTTATTTTGCTTTACGAAAGCAGCCTCACGCATTCTTTGTTAGTTTGTCTCAAAGAAACATATTAAATGGATAATTTTCAAATTGAAACCGCCCAAAATGTTAGCATTACACAAAATGTGGCGGGAATTGGAGAGCGAATACTGGCCTATCTCATTGATGGGTTAATTATGCTGGCCTATATTGTAATTTCTTTAATGCTGCTGGGAGGACTAGGTGTGGGAACAGGGCAGGAATTCTTATTTGTATCTGTGCTGATTCTTCCATTGATGCTGTATTTCTTATTGTGGGAAACCTTCTGGAATGGCCGCTCTCCTGGAAAAGCTGCTTTAGAGCTACGAGTGGTCAAATTAGACGGTTCCAAACCAGCCTTCTCCAATTACATTGTCCGCTGGTTGCTGCGAATTGTGGATATTACCATTACCAGTGGCAGTGTAGCAGTAGTTAGTATTCTCCTTTCGGGAAAAGGGCAGCGACTGGGAGATCTTGCTGCCGGAACTACCGTTATTTCAGAAAAGCTAAAAGTAGGCCTTGATCGATCTATCCTCACAACGGTGCCTGCTCATTATAAGCCCGTGTACCCACAAGTTACTGTGCTTTCTGATAAAGATGTGCAGGAAATAAAGGAAATTTACCGCAACTCCCTGGAAAATTCCAACTTCCGGGTGATTGACAGCCTTTCCACCAAGGTGTCTGAATTATTACAGGTGACTCCAAAGGAAAGACCTATGCAGTTTATAAAAACTGTGCTTACAGATTATAGCTTTTATACTCAGCAATAATTAGTCAAGGATCTCAGTTTCAAGGATGTGAATATTGGTTAAGGGCCAGTCACTTTGATCTGTTTCGACTTTGTTGATCTTGTCAACAACATCCATTCCGGAGATAACCCGGCCAAATACCGTATGGTCGTTATCAAGGTGATGAGCGCCATTAGGATCCTGTACAATATAAAATTCAAAGGGAGAAGAGGCCTTGCTCACGTTTTGCTCTGCATATTTGGCAGCAGCAAGTGCCCCGCGAACGTGGCGATGGCCGGCTTCAAATTCGCTGGGAATTAAAAAGTCTCCAATGCGATGCCGTTTTTTGTTGGTATCGGGGTTGTCTGAATTTCCTCCCTGAATCACAAAACCTTCTGTCACTCTGTGGAAAAAAGTGTTGTCAAAATAATCCTGTTTTACAAGATACAGGAAGTTAGCCCGATGCAGGGGAGTGTCTCGAAACAGTTCCACATCTATATTACCAAAGCGAGTTTTAATTCGAACCCTGTTTGAATTGTTTTTCTGGGCATATGCCGTATAAAATGGGATCAATTCTTCCTGGACCAGTAAAGGTCCCTCCCGTCTTTCTTTTTTCTCTTCTTCAGCTTCGACCACCTTTTCTACTTCTGTGTTATCTCTTGCGTTTGTATCGGGTTGCACAGGCTTTTCGAGAGTAGGGGTTGTGCTATTTTGTCTTGAAGTTTGTTTATCTTCACAACTTGCAAAAACGGTGATCATACCGAGGAATATCAGCAAAAAGTATCTCATGAATTTCCAGGATTTTTTAAATGTTAGTCCGAAATTAAGGAAAATTACGCTTCCGGGAGAAGAGTCACATTTTAAATTGGCACCCATGATGAGGTTAAAGGACCTGGAGCGTATAAATATTGAGGAACAGAAACCAAATGAAGCGGCAGTTCTTGCTGTCTTTTACCCCGGTCCTTCAAATGAAACCAGGTTTGTGTTAATCCTTAGAAAGACCTACAGAGGGGTACATTCAAACCAGGTTGGATTCCCAGGCGGCAGGGTAGAACCAGAAGACCTGAACCTTATGCATACCGCTCTCAGGGAGACTCAGGAGGAGGTGGGCATACCACGGGAGGAGGTGGAAGTGCTTCGGGAACTTTCCAGGTTGTACATTCCACCGAGCAATTTTTGGGTTTACCCATTTATGGGAATTATGAAAAGAACTCCGGTGCTCATTCCTCAGGAGGAGGAAGTAGAAGCAGTACTGGAGATCGAGCTGAATGAATTTCTAAGTGACTCCTGTCTAACTACACAAACTCTAAGTACCTCTTACGCAAAAGAAATAGAAGTGCCTGCTTTTTTTCTAAATGGTCACGTCGTGTGGGGCGCTACCGCGATGATGCTGAGTGAAATGAAAGATATTCTCAAGCAGGTGCTGTGAATTTAAATAAGTATCTTTGTCGTTCTTAAAATGTGAGGGAACAAATGGGGATATTGAAGAAGAATCCTTTTGGACATTATCTTTTCATTAAAAAATGGCTTATCCGGATCTTTGGATTATTGTCCCATCGACGCTACAGGGGTTTTAATGAATTAAAGATCGAAGGCTCTGAGATCATTAAGAATCTGCCAGATAATAATGTGCTGTTCGTCTCCAACCATCAAACTTATTTCGCCGATGTCACGGCCATGTTCCACGTCTTTAATGCGGCCTTGAGCGGGCGGGTAGATTCCATAAAAAATGTGGGATACCTTTGGCAGCCGAAACTCAATATTTACTATGTTGCGGCTAAGGAAACCATGAATGCAGGTTTCTTAACGCGAGTCATGGCGTATGCCGGTGCAGTTTCTGTAGAAAGAACCTGGAGAGAAAAGGGTAAGGAGGTACAGAGAGAGGTCAATCCAGATGACCATAAGAATATTGGAACCGCCCTCAACGATGGCTGGGTCATTACTTTTCCACAAGGCACTACCAAACCTTTTAAACCTATTAGAAAAGGAACAGCGCATATCATCAAACAATACAAACCTATAGTCATTCCTATAGTTATTGATGGCTTTAGAAGATCCTTTGACAAAAAAGGACTTAGGATCAGGAAAAAGGGAATCCTTCAAACATTTCAGATCAAGAAGCCATTGGCTATTGATTATGAGAACGATACGATAGAAGAGATTGTGGAAAAGCTGGAATACGCCATTGAACAGCATCCATCCTTTTTAAAAGTGCTTTCCAAGGAAGAACTTGAAGCCATTGAGGAGCTCAATAAAACCCGAAGCTGGGATTACAAGGAAGAAGACCATTAATAATCTCTCCAATTCACCCACAACAGAATTTTAAAACTTAAGTACTTTCCCAGTTTCAGCTGCTTTTTTATCCAGGCGTGCACCATACTGGCTGCCAATTGCCAGACCTATGGGAAGACCTAAAGCAATAAAAGCCGGGTTATTCGTAATGGCGTAAAGGACAACTCCAAAGGGAAGACCAAAAGCGCTCATGCCCAGAGTCATCCAGTACGTAGTGTAATATTTCTCTGGAACAAGTTCATGTTCCTTCTCAAGGAATTTCAGGAGGTCAGTTTTGGTGCGGCTAAGTTCTTTCTTTACAGCGCCAGGTGTTCCGGAAAATTCATTGAACACCTCCACTTTTGTGTTAACAAAATCTATTGTACTAGTTGGTAAGTCCCGACTTTTTAGGTGCTCGAGCAAGGAATTAAGTTCATTTGCCTCATCTTCCTTCCAGATATCCCTGTGTTCAATTTTCTTCAGCATGATCAAAGGTCCAGTCGTTTAAGTTCTTTGTAATTGCGTTTAAGCCTTCGCAGGAGAATTCCATAAATAAGTCTGTAAAAAAGCCATAGGGCAAGTAAGAAAACTCCCAGAATAATGATTCCTGCAACGGTAAATTTCACCCAGTCCATGGCATCAAAAGTATATTTCTCTACATCCTGAACATCCTGGACCATTTGGTGATTTTGAATAGAGAAATAAGCAATGAGGATAGAGTAAAGGCCAGTGGAAATAAGGATATAAGCGATATAGATTTTTACCGTCCTTCTTGTTCTAAGGATGTTCTTCATTAAGGTAGCGGCATCGTCGGTACTCGAAATTCTCTGGTAATTTCTGTAAAAACAATAAATAAAGTAGAAGGTGATGAGATAGCTTACTATATATACAAAAATGGTGGTTTGCTTAAGGTGCAGCTCATCCATTTGCTCCCAGTAATTAGCATCGGCCATATAGATACTCAGAAGGGTAGAAAGCAGCAGCTCTACCACACTTATGACAAAGATCCATTTTACGATAGAAGAAGACCTCTTCCAGATCATTTTGTAGATCTCGTCATAGGAAAGCTTCGGAAGATTTTCTTCCTGCTTTTTCCAGTTTTGTTTTAAAAATTCAAGTTCATCCATTGGGTAGGTACTACGGATTTAAAATGTTTCTAAGGGTCTTTTTTATCCTGTTCATCTTTACGCGTGCATTAACTTCAGAAATTCCCAGAGTATCTGAAATTTCCTTATATGATTGATCTTCCAGGTATAAAAAAACCAGGGCTTTATCTATGTCATTTAATTCTTTTACTGCTTTATACATGAGCATTAATTGCTGCTCTATCTCGTCATTGTAGACATCGGCCTTTATTTTAAAGCTAACTTCATCATAATCCTGAGTGCGAATGTCCTTCTTAGATTTTCTATAGAGGGTAATTGCTGTATTCAAGGCCACTCTGTACATCCAGGTACTGAATTTCGCGTCTCCCCTGAATTTGGGGTATGCTTTCCACAGCTGAATGGTGATTTCCTGAAAGAGATCATTGTGAGACTCCCTGTCATTGGTATACATACGGCAAATCTTGTGCACAATATTTTGGTGCTTCTCAAGATTCGTTACAAATTCATGTTCCAGGTGGTTTTCCACAATAATGTTTATGCTCTTATAGGTAACGAATTTAGCCTTCTTGTTACAATTAGCTTAAAATTTCTTTCTGTTCGTGTTTCTTTGAAGAAAGCTATAACTTTGAAAGAAACCGAGATGTTTTATGAACATTCCTATTTCTGCTTATCCAAGAATAGTGATAGTTGGTGGAGGTTTTGCTGGTATTTCCATTGCAAAACATCTATTAAAGGAAAAACTGCAGGTCGTTCTTCTTGACAGGCACAACTATCACACTTTTCAACCTCTGTTGTATCAGGTTTCCACCTCTGGACTTGAACCCGATTCTATTGCTTATCCGCTTAGAAAGATCACTCGCAAGAGCAAGGACGGCTATTTCAGGCTGGCCGAGGTACAACAGATCGTGCCTGAAGAAAATAGACTTGAAACTTCCATTGGAGCGTTAGCTTTTGATTATCTGGTACTCGCTACAGGTTCCCGAACCAATTTCTTCGGAAATAAAAGCATTGAAGAAAATGCGATGTGGATGAAGACCATTCCGCAGGCATTGAATATAAGAAGTCTCATCCTGGAAAATCTGGAACAGGCGGTAATAACAGAAGATGCGGAAAAACGAAAAGCGCTGCTCAATTTTGTGATCGCAGGAGCAGGCCCCACAGGAGTGGAACTATGCGGGGCAATTGCTGAAGTGCGAAATCATATTGTCCCAAAAGATTTTAGAGACCTCGACCCTTCAGAAATGGAAATTCACCTTGTGGAGGGTTTGGACCGGGTACTGCCTCCAATGAGCGAAAAGGCCTCCCGTAAGGCAGAGAAGTTTCTAAAGGAACTGGGGGTGAAGATCCACCTGAATACCATGGTACAGCAATTTGATGGTGAAACTGTAACTACCAATAAGGATGAACTTGTTTTTCACACTTCCACTTTTATTTGGGCAGCCGGTGTTTCGGGGGCTCCTGTAAAAGGCCTGAATGCTTCGGCATTAATAGAAAAAGCTGCAAGGTATGAGGTCAATGTTTTTAACCAGGTAAAGGGTTATGAAAATGTTTTTGCAATAGGAGATATTGCGCTAATGCAAACTGAAGATTTTCCAAAGGGGCATCCTATGGTGGCTCAACCTGCCATTCAACAAGGAAAACATTTGGCTAAAAACCTGAAACGGATCTTAAAGGGAGAGAAAATGATTCCCTTTGAGTATAATGATAAAGGAACAATGGCCACAGTGGGAAGAAACAAGGCTGTGGTCGACCTGGGAAAGTTAAAATTCGGCGGTTTTTTTGCCTGGTTTATTTGGATGTTCATTCATCTTTACTTCCTGGTAGGATTTAGGAACAGGCTGGTCACTTTCTTTAACTGGGTTTATAATTACGTAAATTTTGACAAGGCTTCCCGCCTTATTATACGGCCTTTTAAAAGCAATAAGAAAAACCTGGAAGCAGACCAGAAGAAGGTCTAAGGATCAGCTTCCAAAAATGCCATTTTTGAAGGGTATTCTAACGCAGGTCTCTCTGAAGATTCACTTAGGCTAAAAAAAATAGCGGCTCAAAGGCCGCTATTAAATTTTATTTCAAAATCTTGATTATTCTTTGATCTCTGCACATCCCACTCTGGTTCCCGCATTTCCACTGGGTTGAGAAGTGTAGTCATCTACTCCGTCGTGAACGATCACTGCCTTGTTAAGAATATTCCTGGTTTTATCCTCACATCCTATACACCATTTATCGGTTGTGAAGGTGATGCTTCCTTTTCCTTCGGAATTGACATCAAAATTTCCAATGTCTCCTCTGTGGTAACCGTTTGCATCGCCCCATTCTCCATGATCTTCAAAAGTAGGATTCCAGTGGCCTCCGGCTGAAGATCCGTCTTCGGCAGAACAGTCTGCATTTTCATGAAGGTGAATGGCGTGCATTCCTTCAGCCAGACCAGAAACTTCTGCGGTCATCGTCACTTCTCCATTTTCTTCCTGAAAAGTCACCGTTCCGGAAACGTTGCTTCCACTTCGGGGTTCTATATTAACCGTAAGTTCACGGTTTTCCATGCTTGTATCGTCAGCTCCTGCATCATCTTTTCCCTGTGTCATATTGGTCTGTTCATCTACCCGATCTGCAGCAGTTTGATTTTCATTTTTACAACCTGTAAAGACCAGGGCTGCAGAAAATAATAAAGTAAGTCCAATTCGTTTCATTCTGATGGTTATTTTGTGATTAGAAAATCTAAATTATGCCAAAAGCCTTCTTTGTGCAAAAAATTAAGGAGAGCTTAACACCTGCTGTACATAAGGAAAGCTATTTTCTGGCCCCTAAATTCTTAGGGTAGTGCTGATCGTTATTTTGTTGTGAAGGGTTTTATGAACGGGACATTTGTCGGCTATTTCCAGGATCTTCTGTCGCTGTTGTTCATCAAGATCTCCATCCAGAACGATCTCCCTTTCAAAAATGTCAATTTTAGCTGAACTTTTTTCGCAGTTCTCACAATCTTCAGCATGTCTCTTTTTATGATCAACATGGGTCTCTACATTTTTGAGGACCCACTTCTTTCGGCGGGCATACATTTGTATGGTCATGGAAGTACAGGCTGCCAGGGCTCCCGACAGTAATTCATAGGGTGAGGGTCCCAGGTCTTCTCCTCCAAAACTCTTTGGTTCATCTACTGTGAAATAATGATGACCCGCCTTCATTTGGGTAGTATATCCTGTTGCACCAAGATTAGCTACCACCATATGCTCTGTTTCCAGTTCCTCCTTTTCGGGAATGGAAAGATAGCGGGAAGCCCAGGTTGCAATGAGATCACCTGTGTATCTGGAATAATCTGGATCTGTAAGCAGGTGATCTGCTCCATCTAGAGAGATAAAACTTTTAGGATGTTTCACAGCCTTATAAAGTTCTTCTGCATTGCTAATCTCTACTACAGTATCCTGCGGCGAATGCATGATCAAAAAGGCCTTTTTCAGATCTCTGGCAAATGATCCCATGTCATGAGAATTGATGTCATTAAGGAAATCTTCCTTTATACTGAAATTTCTTCCGCCAACATTCACTTCAGCTATTCCTTTCTCCTTTATTTCCTCTATGTTTGATTTAAGCAGGTGCTTGACATGTACCGGAGATGAAGGTGCACCTATGGTAACAATGGCTTTTACCGATTGAAGTTCTTTTGCGGCGAAGATCACTGCAGCACCGCCAAGGGAGTGACCCACCAGCATGGCAGGTGCTTCGTAATTCTTCTCCAGGAAATCGGCGGCGGCTAAGAGATCTGCTACGTTACCCGAAAAAGTGGTATCGGCGAAATCTCCTTCACTATCGCCTAATCCAGAAAAATCAAAACGAAGAACTCCATAGCCTCTTTGAGAAAGTGCCTGTGAGACATTCTTGACTGCAAAGTAATTTTTGTTGCATGTAAAGCAGTGGGCAAAAAGCACAAAACTATGCGGTTTCTCGTTCAACGGTAGATCCAGATAGCCAGAAAGTTCGTGTCCTTCGGCATTTGGAAAGCTGATCTTGGAATAATTCATTAGGCCATATTTAGGATGAAATAAAAAAGCCATTTAAGAAGGAGAATTCTTCATTCAGAGGAGATCCTGTTATGGATCCCTTTAAATTTCAGAAAAGTTCTGCTTCTTAAATGGCCGTAAAGGGCATTAACAGTTTTACCTGTTATTGCGGAATTTTGAGCGGTCAAATTCTCCTCTGTCATAGAAGGAATCATCATCAGGTATTCTACCGCTATCTCTGCGGTCGCTTGGTCTACCTGTATCTCTGCCGGTTAGGCTGTCCCTGTCGCGATCTGAACGATCAAAATCGGTTGAGGTACGGTCTCTGTCGGTAAGTTGATCCCTGTCTGCCTCCTGCATTCTTCTTCTTTCAGCATCTATATCGCTTTCTCTGCTGTAATCTCTGTCCAGGTCTCTGTTATAAGATTCGAGAACTACGATCTCATAATCCCTGTCAACATCATATCCCTTTTCCATTCTTTTGGTTTCGGCAAAAGTTCGGTGATTGATCCTGTCTGTATAGACAAATTTTTCATCTTCATTAAGCCTTGCGAGGCCTATGGGCAAGATGAGGTGATTCTCGCCATCTTTATTGATGAATTCATGCACATCTCCAGAAGCCGAGCTACCGTATGGATCGTGGTTTGCATCAATAATAGATTTTTCTACTTCTACATCAAGGTAGACAACGCGTTTCTTTTCTTTATTTACCAGAAGATTGTCGACCTTTCCAATGACTCTGTTGTCCACATCTTTCACTGGCCATCCCCTTACATCTGGGTCATGACTATCTACTTTGAAATCTGAAAGTTCGTGTAAATAGTACAAATGTTTTCTATGTTCTTTTCTATCTGTCATAATTCTCTCTTGTTTTAATATTATTTGATTAGCTCATTTTCTTTAAGACATCCCCTGCCTCATCGAAGAACTTCTTTATCTGATCTTTTTGCTGAAGGGTCTGGGTAGAAGCGTTGATATTCTGAGCCGCAGTTTTTACTTCCTGAGCATCTGATGCCAGATTAGGAAATTTCTCCTTCTGCATTTTTTCAATGACATTAGCCAGCTTAGTACCTGCGTCTTTAATTTTGTTTGCATGTGTAGTTGCTGAAGGATCTCGTTGAATTTGCTGTGCATCCTGTCTTACAGCCTGCATGTCTGCGCTTACATCTACATTAAGTTCATTGGCCTTTGCCTGAACCGCATTCATAAGGCTTATTATCGCGTTGTTGGTGTACTGGTGATCAACACCCATACGATTGCTGTCTGAAATATAGGTTAGGTAGCCTTCAACTCCCTGGCCAGTGGCAGATAATGAATCTCCCTGAGCATTCCAATTAGTGGTGTCCGTTTCAGTGTCCCAGGTGGTAGTGTCGGTATCATCTTCCCATACCGTTCCTTCTTCAACCTGTTCGGTGTTTGCGTCATCCATATCATCGTTATCGTCGTCTGCAAATACTAAAAAGTATAAGAGCGCCAATATTACCAGAGCCAGAATGATCCACGGCCAAATTGGTTTCTTTTTTTCGATCTTAATCTCTGCCATAATTTTTCTTTTTTTTAGTTAGATTATTGATTCCCTAAATTACAGATTTAGCGACCCTTTTTAATTAAGAGCAGCCTAAATTATTGTTAATTAAGCATTAAAAGGGGGAATCGATCGAAGTAATCTTAGTGGTTTAAGAAAGAATCGCAGAAATTTTTACGGAACCGCAATTTTCATTTTTACAGGGGCGATCCTGGCTACTACCTCTTTAATATCACCTCTGTATTCCCCATCTATCTGAAAGGGAATGTTTTTGTAACTTCTAATTTTGGCTTCCACTCCTGGAATGATCTCCAGAAAGTCTTCATTGAGCTCCACGTTTTCCTTAAATGTCTCAAGTATTTGCGGAATGTTGAATTCTTTGAAGATCAAGATCTCGAACTTTCCATCATCGAAGCGACCATTGGGATTAATGTTCGCTCCTGTTCCATATTTCTTCGCATTCGCTATGGCAATGAGAACTGCCTTCCTGGAGATCGTCTTTCCATTGATCTCAATTTCAAACTGAAAGGGGAAATCACTTTGAATGAGCGTGGGAATAGATTGAATGAGGTAACCCAGCTTTCCGCGGATATTTCCTTCGTGATAATTTTTTATAAGCGCTGCATTTAGTCCTATGTCACTAATGTGCAAACAGAGCTCACCATTGATGATAATGGTGTCCAGGTCAATAAATTTATTTCCGAGGCAGACATCTACCAGGGCAGGTACTTCGGTTGGGAGATCAAGGTTTTCTGCCAAACCATTAGCTGAACCGGCAGGGAATACCCCCACGGGAATGGAATTGTCTTGCAGGATCTCTGCAATAAGCTTGATGGTGCCATCACCTCCCATGGAAATTATGCGCTGAGGGTCGAAGCTGGCGATCTCCTGCTGAAGTGCCTGCTTGTCTCCTTCTCCCGAAGTGAAAAATGTATGACTTTCAAGACCTCTGGTCTCGAGAATTTCCTTTACCTCTTCTAAAAGGCCCGATTTCTCCCGGCCTCCCGAAATAGGATTCACAACCATTAAAACCCTGCTAAATTCGGTCATTTTCATTGAGCTTGTGGCTAAAATTAATTAATTTGGAAAGGATTGCCTGTAAAATTATATTAAATATGAAATTGGACATCAAATTGTACAGAGGCTATGTTAATGACCAGGAACTGGTAGTGTTTGGTCACGTTTTCGACTCCTGGGCACCAGATAAATATGAGATTGACAGGAAAGGCTACAGGCACGCTAAATCAGTATATAAGATGTTTACCATCAATCCTATTACCAATGCCAGAGTAAAATTGAAGTTCAAAGATCTCGAAGTGGAAACTAAGACCACAGATGACGGATATTTCAGATTTAATTTGCCCTATAACAAATTTCTGGACAGTGGATGGCACCCCTATACCGTCTCCTGTAAGATTGGTGAAATGGGTATCATAGAAAAAGGGGAAGTGCTGAAGCCTTTTAAAAGTAAACTAGGTATCATATCTGATATTGACGACACTTTTCTAATCTCCCACACAAATAACTTTTTTAAGAAGCTCTATGTGATTCTCACCCAAAACATTAATAACCGCGAAATCTTTAATGATGTTGTTCCCCATTACCAGGCCTTGAGCAGGGCAGGGCAGGAGGAAAACGGACAGTTCAATTCCTTTTTTTACGTGTCGAGCAGCGAGTGGAACCTGTATGAGTTTATTTTGCAGTTAACCCGAAAGCACAAACTACCGAAAGCAGTAATAAAGTTGAAGAGCATAAAAACAGGTTTGGGAGACTTCCTCTTCACTGGCCGCGGTGGCCACGATCATAAATTCATAAAAATAAAAGATATAATTTCCTTTTATCCTCAGTTGCAATATGTGTTGCTTGGAGATGATTCACAACAGGACCCTCACCTGTATGAGCGGGTTGCAAAGATCTTCCCCATGAATGTAAGAGCTATTTATATTAGGCAAACCTCACGGAAGCAAAAGCCAAAAGTGAAAAGCACCCTTGAAAATATTGAAGATCTGGGAGTGGCAACCTGCTATTTTAAAGATAGTACTACTGCTATTGCGCATTCCAAAAAAATAGGGATCGTTTAAAGATCCCTATCTTCAAGTTCTATATAGAATATTCTATTCTCGGAATGTAGTAGATGGAAAAACCACTACGCTTTCATTTCCGTTTTTGCCTACGGCAGCAACACCAAAGAAAAAATTGTCGATCACAATTCCTTCTAAGGTGAAACTATCTACATCTCCAACAAATCTTGAATGTTCCCATTGTGGTGCCGTAGTAGATCTCCAATATATTTTGTAGCCAGCTACCTCATCACCATTTACTTTTTTCCAGCGTAGTTTTGCTGAAGGTTCTACAATGCCCCCAATGGCAACCTCTTCTGGAGCAGGAGGAGCCCAGGCGAGGCTCGCAAGATTGATAGCATTAACAGCAGTTAGCTTAGCAGCATAATCAAAGTTCACGTGCTCAATGACATCTCCATAAGCTATGCCATTTTCAGTACGTATATCCTGGTGTTGCTGATTGTAATTTTCATGGGCCTCCATGATGCGGATTCCGGGGAAACCTAGATCGTTGAACGGTCTGTGATGGCCTCCTCTCCCAAATCGATCAAGCCTGTAAATCATCATAGGGTTCATTTCAGGCATGTAGGTCTCTGTGGTTTTATGAACATACCTTGCCAGCTGCCTGGAAATTCCGTCCACTTCTCCGCCATAGAACCTTCTCATATTTCTTTCGCGTTCGGTCTCTGTAGGAGGTACAGGTTCAGAAAATATTCTGAAAGTTCGGTTATCGATCACTCCGTCAACTCCTTGAATGTTTCCAATCATATCGTTGTTGAATACACCAATAATGTTCCAGCCCTTTTCCTTAGCCATCTTTGCGAAGCCCTGTCCGCCAAAAAGTCCTTGTTCTTCGCCCGAAAGACCCAGGTAGATAATACTACTCTCAAAACTGTACCTGGAAAGCACTCTGGCCGCCTCCATTACTCCCGCCATTCCGCTGGCGTTGTCATTTGCTCCCGGAGCATCTGTAGTAAAATCCATCGTGTTGCTGGCTCTTGAATCAATGTCGCCAGTCATAATAACGTAGCGATTAGGATACTTAGTTCCTTTTTGTACTGCGACTACATTTACTACCCAGGCATCTTTAGGTACGCGGTTTCCTTCATCTTTAGTGACAAAATCCTTCTGGTAGAAGACTTCCAGGCAATTTCCGCATTTTTTAGAAATTTTCTCAAAATCTGATTTAATAAACCTTCGGGCTGCTCCAATACCCCTGGTGTTGGAAACGGTGTCGCTAAAAGTATTACGGGTGCCAAAATTAGCCAGCGTGCGAATATCTTGTTCAATACTGTCGGCAGAGACTGCTTCAATAATATCATAGATCCTCAAATCTACTTGTGGCGGTGCTGAATTCGTTTGCGCGCCTGCAATAAAGCCGCAGAAAACTAAGGTGGCAAAAAAGGCATTTTTAAACATAATTATTTTTTTAATTTTCGTTTCCCAAAATACTAAAATTTGGACATAAAAAAAGCTGCACGAATGCAGCTTTTATAGATTGAAGTGGTTTTTCTAGTAGATGATCTTGTCATCACCATCCATACTGTTTTCCACCTGTCTTGATTTTCCTCTAATCTTAGATTTTACAGAGTCATATCTGTGAGAAAGATTATCGGCCAGATCATTGTATTTGTTTTTAGCACCGTACATATATTCATTGCTCTTGTCGGTGATATTTTTACGTGTTTCTGTACCTTTCTTAGGTGCAAATAAAATTCCTGCAATTGCACCAATTGCGGCACCTGAAATTATTCCTGCTATAAATTTTCCTGCTTTCATGTCTTACAGTTTACTGTGATTGATTTATTTTAAATACTTTGGCTAATATACTTCTAAAATGGTGGGGTGTAAGAGAATACCTAGTTAAGGTTGCTTTAAAACTTCAAAATTTTTTAGCGATAATTTAACACTCATTTTGTGCTACCTCGTAAGACTGGCAAACTCGCTGAGCAGGGCCCTTACTTCGTCTACATCATCAATAAAATATTTAGCTTCGGTCTTGTTTCTGCCCACCTTGACAGAGACAGTATGATCGGGTAGTTCTGTAAAGAGATATTCATCTGTCCAGTCATCACCAATTGCAAAAATGAAATCATATTTTTCCACGAGAAGCTTGTTTGCTGCTTTTCCTTTGTTCACTCCACTGTTCTTGATCTCCAGCACCTTATTTCCCTGCAAAACACTTAACCCATGATTAGAGATCATATCTTTTAATACGGCCGAAAGTTCATTAGCCCGAACCTCTCCCAGTTCAGGATTTGCTTTTCTGTAATGCCAGGCCAGCGAGAAATTCTTTTCCTCAATGAAGGTACCTGGAGTGCGGTCAACAAAGGTTTCAAGTACCGGTCTTACCGTGCTCATCCAGCTATTGTTGAGGTTCTCGGTCAATTGCCACTCCTTGTCTACGGGTCGGTTCCAAACACCATGTTCAGAAATGAGTTCTATCGGCAGGTTCTTCCACCAGTTACCAAGGGTTTCCTTGTCCCGGCCACTTATAATGACCACCCGGGTGTTCTTTTGTTCTCCCAGTCTGCCAATAAGGTCTAGTAAATCGGCATCGGGATGGGCTTCGTCTGGCTTGTCTACAAACTTTCGCAGTGTACCATCGTAGTCTAAAAACAGGATGCGATGCTGTGCCGCGCTATACTTGTCAAAAAGGTCTTTTTTAATATTGTCGTTAAGCTGAATACTTTTAAAGGCTTTTCTGGAATCTTTAGTCTCTCGCAGGCTCTTCATAAAATCACTTGCCCAACGCTCTACATTATATCTTTTTAATCTCTTCTGAAGGATCTTGTTACGCCTTATTTGTTCTTCCTCTGGCATTTCAAGGGCCATTTTCATGGTGTCGACGATCTGTTCAAAATTGTTGGGATTAATGATCAGCGCTTCATTAAGCTCATGAGCTGCACCTGCCATTTCACTCAGAATTAATACCCCGGTTTGATCTGTTCTGGTGGCGATGTATTCCTTTGCTACCAGATTCATTCCGTCACGAGTAGGTGTGATGAGCGCGACATCGCTTGAAGCATATAGGTCTATGAGATTTTCAAAAGGCATGGCTCTGTAGAAATACCAAATGGGGGTCCAGTTTATCGTAGCGAACTTTCCATTGATGCGTCCTACCAGCTCATCTATCTCCTTCTTAAGCAGCTGATACTGCGGAACATTGGTGCGCGAAGGCACAGCAAGCATAATAAGCCGCACTTTTTCCTGATATTCAGGATATTTTTCTAAAAAGTATCCAAACGCTCTGATGCGGTTGGCAATTCCCTTTGTATAATCCAGACGATCTATCGAGAGGATAAGTTTCGTATTACGGGTGACGTATTTATGGTAATCCAGTTTTTTCTGAATGTCTGAATTCTCACTTCTTGGCTGATCCTTATGTTCCTTGGCAGCTTTATGGAATTTCTTATAATCTATTCCCATTGGGAAGGAATCAGACCTTACGATCCTATTACCAATATTCACGCTGTTGAAGTTGATATCATATCGCAGAATGCGATTAACCGATCGTAAAAAATGTCGTTCATAATCATAGGTGTGAAACCCAATAAGGTCTGCACCCAGCATTCCTCTTAACACTTCCTCTCTCCAGGGAAGCGTTCGAAAGACTTCCGAAGAAGGAAAAGGGATATGATTAAAGAACCCGATCGTAACATTGGGTTTCTTTCTTCTAATATATTCAGGTAAAAGGAGGAGCTGGTAATCGTGAACCCAAACTACATCGTCGTCGTCAAGGCGCTCTATAACAGCTTCGGCATATTTTTTATTCACCGCTTTGTAGGCCTCCCAATGATCTGGATCAAATTCAGTAAATTCCATGAAATAATGGAATAGTGGCCAAATGGTCCTGTTACTGAACCCATAGTAGAATTTCTCAATTTCATCGGAAGTAAGAGAGACAGGGATGCAATCCTGGTTTTTCACCTCCTGAATGACTTCTTTCTCAAGTGCATCTGGAATGTCTTCCTCCGCGATTCCTGTCCAACCAATCCAAATACTATCACCTTCCTGGTGAAAGCTTTTTAATCCTGTTGCCAGGCCACCCACACTAGGAGTGACTTCCAGTTCATTATTTTCTGTAATATTTATTTGTAAGGGTAGGCGGTTAGAGACAATAATTGTTTTACCCATAATAATTTTTCAGGTCGTTCTATCTAATTCATTTTGCTTAAATTTCCGAAAATTAAAAGAAGGACCCTACTATTTTAAAAGAACTTTAAGACTAATGAATACACTGGATTACGGGTTGATCGGGAACTGTAATAGTGCCGCATTGATCTCTAAAACGGGCTCGCTGGACTGGTGTTGTCTGCCCAATTTTAACTCCGCTTCAGTCTTTGCCAAACTACTCGATAAGAACATTGGTGGCAGCTTCTCCTTTGAAGTTGCCAGTCACTACAATATAAGCCAGAAATATCTCTGGAAGACCAATATTCTGTGCACCACCTTTACTTCTGAAGATGCAGCTTTTCAGGTTATAGATTTTATGCCGCGTTACAGGGAAGAAAACGGAAGTTTTTATGCCCCGCCAGATATTGTGAGGTTTGTTTATCTTCTAAAAGGCACGCCAAAGGTAAGGGTGAACTACCAGCCTAAACTCGATTATGCCCGGGAGGAAACCTTTACTGAAAATCATCGGCATTATTTAAAAAGCTTCACCCGTAAGGGGAAATA
Organism: Salinimicrobium oceani; assembly: GCF_012037645.1. Taxonomy (NCBI): domain Bacteria; kingdom Pseudomonadati; phylum Bacteroidota; class Flavobacteriia; order Flavobacteriales; family Flavobacteriaceae; genus Salinimicrobium; species Salinimicrobium oceani. The sequence continues at coordinate 433,915 of NZ_JAAVJR010000003.1, read as the reverse complement.
TGATTCCCTATATCTCTATACCAGCCTGGATCTGGATACTGTGCTGGAAGGAAAGGAGATTAGTCTTACGCAAAATGAATATTTTCTTTTAGGTTACCATGAAAAATTAAGAGAACAGAATCTTGAGCGGGCGTATCTCAAATTTCAGCGCACCAAGACCTATTGGATGAACTGGAGTGAACAAACCACCAAGTTTCCTCATTATGGAGAGGAAATAGCCAGAAGTGCCCTGGTGCTCAAGGCGATGAGCTATCAAAAAACGGGTGCAGTACTGGCAGCAGTGACTACTTCTTTGCCCGAGACCATTGGAGAAGTACGTAACTGGGATTATCGTTTTTGCTGGATTCGGGATGCTTCGATGGTCATTAAAGTAATGAACAGCCTGGGCCACAAGGAATCTGCTCAAAGTTTTTTACAGTTCATCATCCATCTTATTCCGCATAAGGATGAAAAACTGCAAATCATGTATGGAATTAATGGTGAAAAGGAACTTACCGAACACATTCTGGATCATCTTGCAGGTTACGAGGATTCCAAGCCTGTAAGAATAGGAAATGCAGCTTATATACAAAAGCAGAATGATATCTATGGCATTCTTATGGAGGTCATCTATCAGCAATTCCTGCAGTTCGAAACAACCCTTGAGAATAGTTAAGAGCTATGGACCATCGTTCGCGGAATTGTAAGGATCGTGGAAGAACACTGGCAGCAGCCAGACAAAGGTATATGGGAATTTAGAACAGAAGAGCGTCATTTTACCTTCTCCAAACTTCTCTGTTGGGTAGCAGTAGACAGGGCTGTAAAGATTGGAGAGATCTTAAGGAACGGGATCAACGACAAAAAGTGGAAGGACCTGAGGCAGGAGATCTATGATGACATCTATGAAAAAGGATGGAATGAAGAAATGCAGGCCTACACGCAATCTTATGGTTCCAAAGATCTGGACGCTTCTACCTTGTTAATGGAAACTTATGGCTTTATAAAGGCCAAAGATCCCAGGTTTATTAGTACGGTTAAAGCTACCGAAAAGGAACTCTGTTATAACGGACTCCTGTTCAGGTATAAAAACAAAGATGATTTTGGACTTCCCTCATCCTCTTTTACTATTTGTACTTTTTGGTTTATCAACAGCTTATTTAAAATTGGTGAGCGGGAAAAAGCAGTCCGCTTATTCGATGAGCTGTTGTCTTACAGTAATCACCTGGGCCTTTTTAGTGAAGATCTTGATTTTGAGACAAAACGACTGCTTGGAAATTTTCCGCAGGCCTACTCTCATCTTGCACTTATAGAAACTGCGATGAATTTTTCAAAGGGAATGACTTCCGAGGCGCAACTCAAAGCTTTTCTGGGCGAGGAGGACCTTCTTTAACTTCAACTCGGGTTCTTGGCAAACTCTGGGGATAGTTTTCCCTGATGTACTTCAAGAGGTTTTCCCTGGCGTACACGCGAAGATCCCATGCAGTGGGAGCATCTTTAGCGCTCATAAGGGCGCGTAATTCCATGGTCCTTTCTGTGGCGTCGGTGACCTGTATGACATTTACCTTCCGGTCCCAGAGGTCGGTGGCATTAAGAAGCCTCGTTAGTTCGGCTCTTAATTTATCGATGGGAAGATCATAATCGGTATAGATGTATACGGTCCCAAGAATATCTGAAGAATTGCGCGTCCAGTTTTGAAATGGTTTCTCAATGAAATAGGTGGTGGGCAGAACTAACCTGCGTTTGTCCCATATTTTTACTACCACATAAGTAAGCTTGATCTCCTCTATACGGCCCCATTCCCCTTCTACAATGACGACATCATCTATCCGTATGGGCTGGGCAATGGCGATCTGTATTCCCGCGAAAATGGTTCCGAACACCTTTTGTGCTGAAAGACCAAGAACAATTCCGGCAATCCCGGCAGAGGTGAGGATACTCATCCCAATTTCTTCAATACCATCAAATGTGAGCAGGGCAATTCCGGCACCAAACAAAACAACTACAAAAATCGCTATTCTCTCAATAATGTTGAATTGCGTGTAAATTTTTCTGGCCCTCAGGTTATTGGAGGTGTTGACATCGAACTGCTTTAAAAATTGGTTTTTAGCAATTCTTATACCCACAACTATGAACCAGGTAAAGCTTAAAATAAGAAGTAGAGACCGCAGCTGTTGGAAAAATGCGACCTGCCCGGGTTCTGTAATGATCTCCCGGTTGATCAATCCCGCCTGTATGCCAACGGCCAGAAGGAGGATGATGATCGGAATTTTTAAGCGGCTCGCAAGGTTATGAGGGAGGATATTTCCCGGATCTTTTCCCAGTCTCCTAAGGAAAAAATGTACAGCAAAATATACTGCGACCAACCCTACCAGGAAAATGAGGATGTAAGTAGTATTATCTTCCATATCTCCGTTTGCTTTTTCACAAACTAAATAATGATAAGGAAAATGCCTGTTAAATTAGTTTAAAAAATAAAAAGAGGCGGTCTGAAAGCACCATATTCCGTCAAGCTGAACATGTTTTCAGCTTCCAATCTTCTTTTGACTATAATTGGTAAGAATGCTGAAAAAAAATCAGGATGACGTATGATTTGCTTGTCAGACAGCCTCTTTAATAACTTGAATATTGTAGTTTCCTAAAAAGGATAGCGATTTTCGGAAACTACCTTTTCGGCTATGACATTTCTCAATTCCACAACATTTGGATGATTGTCATATTTGGTAAACCTCTTTAGTCCCATCAACATCATTCTTTGCTCATCGCCTTCAGCAAAAGAAACAATTCCCTCTTTTGCACGAGTGTTGATGATATCAACTGCGTGATATAAATATAATTTCGCCATCGCTATCTGTTCCTTCTGGGTATTAGCTCCAAATCTCTTGGCATTCTTTTCGGTTCTTAAAATGGCAGATTCAGCCATATATATTTCTATAAGAATATCTGCTGAAGCAAGAAGCAGCTGCTGATGGTCTTCCAGTTGAGGGCCAAATTTCTGTACAGCGCTCCCCGAAACCATGAGGAATACCTTTTTCAGTTTTTTGATCATCTCTTTCTCTTCAGCAAAAAGATCTGAATAATCTGGTTTGTCAAAAGAAGGAATTCCAGTGAGTTCTTCTCCCACTTTGGTTGCAGGGCCTAAAAGGTCTACGTGACCTTTCATGGCTTTTTTGATGAGCATTCCCACGCACAACATTCTATTGATCTCATTAGTACCTTCGTAGATACGAGTGATCCTGGCATCTCTCCAGGCAGATTCCATAGGAGCATCTGCCGAGAAGCCCATTCCTCCAAAGATCTGAATGCCTTCATCTGTACAATTCTGAAGGTCTTCGGAAGCCGCAACCTTTAAAATGGAACATTCTATAGCGTATTCTTCCACACCTTTTAATTCGGCCTCCTGGTGAGAATTTCCTTCTTCCTGCCGAATGGCAATTCTGTCTTCAATGTCTTTTGCAGCTCTATAGGAAGCAGATTCTCCGGCATAAGCCGAAGTAGCCATCTCAGCAAGCTTTGATCTTACCGCTCCAAAATTTGCAATAGGAGTTTTAAACTGAACCCGGTCATTTGCATATTTCACTGCAGCATTGATAGTGCGACGCTGCGCATCAAGACAGGCACCCGCAAGTTTAATACGGCCCACATTAAGCGCATTCATAGCGATCTTGAATCCATTCCCTCTTTCTGAGAGCATATTCTCAACCGGCACCTTGGTATCGTTAAAGAAAACCTGACGGGTAGAGGAGGAGTGGATCCCCAGCTTCTTTTCTTCCTCTCCAAGAGAGATGCCGTTTGGATCTTCAGGATCGTATTCAACTATGAAGCCGGTGATGTTTTTGTCATCTTCAATTCTCGCAAAGACGATCATCATGTTACAGAATCCGGCGTTAGAGATCCACATCTTTTGTCCGGTGATGCTGTAGTATTTTTTGTCTTCAGAGAGTACTGCTTTTGTTTTTCCGGAATTTGCATCACTACCTGCGCCTGGTTCTGTAAGAGCGTAAGCTCCAAACCATTCTCCGGTTGCCAGCTTCGGCAGGTATTTTTTCTTTTGTTCCTCATTTCCATAGAGGGTAATTGGCAGCGTTCCAATACCTGAATGGGCTCCAAAGGCTGTGGAGAAAGATCCCGTAGCTCCCGAAATGTAATCAACCACAAGCATGGTGGTCACAAACCCCATTCCCAGGCCTTCATATTCTTCGGGTACAGAGACTCCCAAAAAGCCCATTTCTCCCGCTTTTCTCATGAGTTCTTCAGTGAGCTCATAATTCTTCTTTTCGAACTCCTCCCTTTTTGGCATGATCTCACGATCCACGAACTCCTGAACGCTTTCACGCATCATCTTCTGTTCTTCCGAAAAGTCTTCGGGAGTAAAAACGTTTTCTGCACTTGTTTCCTTTACCAGGAACTGCCCTCCGCGAAGAAGGTCTTTTTTGTTGCTATCTGTTTGTATGCTCATGTTTTATAGATATTAGACTTGAGATATTAGATATTAGAATCTTCCCAAGCTCATTATTTTTATTTTTTATATCTGATATCTCAGATCTCATATCTCCAATCTATCAAGAAAGAAATTCAAACACTCCCGCAGCTCCCTGGCCAGTTCCAACACACATTGTTACCATACCGTATTTGTTCTGCAGGTTGCGTTTTCTCATTTCATCAAGAAGCTGCACGGTAAGCTTTCCTCCGGTACATCCCAGCGGATGGCCCATAGAAATGGCACCGCCATTAGGATTCATCCTTTGCATGTCTAGACCCAGTTCATTGATCACGGCTATAGATTGGGAAGCAAAAGCTTCATTCAGTTCAATGAGCTCCAGATCCTGAATCGAAATTCCGGCTTGTTTTGCTGCCTTGGGAATAGCATAAACCGGCCCAATTCCCATGATCCTTGGTTCTACACCAACAGCGGCGTAGCTTACCAGTCGGGCAACAGGTTCCAGATTCAGCTCCTTCACCATTTCTTCGCTCATTACCATCACAAAAGCGGCTCCGTCACTCATTTGAGAAGAATTTCCGGCAGTTACACTGCCACCTTCTTCAAACACTGGTCGTAGTTTCGCCAGAACTTCCCTGGAAGTATCTGCACGAGGGCCTTCATCTTTATTGATGGTATAGGATCGCGTTTTTTTCTTGCCGTTCTCATCAACGTAGGTTTGATCGATCGTGATAGGCACTATCTGCTCCTGAAAACGATCTTCCTGTTGTGCTTTAAGTGCTTTTTGATGTGAGTTGTAAGCAAATTCATCCTGTGCTTCCCTGGATACCTTATACTTTTTCGCAACTGCCTCGGCGGTTAGGCCCATTCCCCAGTAGTAATCTTCCCGTCCTGCTTTTGCCAGTTCGTAATTAGGGACAGGTTTGTAACCGCCCATTGGAATATAGCTCATGCTTTCGGCACCTCCGGCAATGATACAGTTGGCCATTCCGCTCTGTATCTTTGCTGTCGCAATTGCAATAGTTTCCAATCCAGAGGCACAATAGCGGTTAACGGTCATTCCTGGAACGTCTTCTGTTTTTAGACCCATAAGGGAAATAAATCTCCCCACATTCAAGCCCTGTTCGGCTTCAGGCATGGCATTACCCACAATGACGTCATCAATTCGTTTTTTATCAAAATCGGGCAGCTTATCTATCAAATATTCTATAGTCTCTGCCGCTAATTCATCTGGCCTTTTAAATCTGAATACCCCCCGCGGTGCTTTTCCCACTGCAGTTCGGTATCCTTTTACGATGTAAGCTGTTTTCATTTTCTTAGATTTTAGATATTAGATTTGAGATGTGAGACAAAGATTTCACTTCGTGAATTTCTTTATCAACGTGTAGTTCATTTTCTGAACTTCAATCAAATCTTTTAAAAGTGTTGTTATTTTTTCTTCTGCAATAAGGTTAAGACGATGAGAAAGGATTAGTTGAGTCAATAGTTCGTTAGACGATCCACTTGCAATACCTAGAAAATTTTTAAATTCTCCGTCAGTATTTCTTCCGGCTCCTTCTGCAATATTAGATGGAATTGAAACTGCACTTCTTCTAATTTGACTGATCAATCCATACTTCTCCTCCTTCGGAAATTCAGAAGAAATTAGATATGTCTCTTCTGCAACGTCCATTGCTTTTTGCCAAATCTTTAAATTTTGAAAGTTGTGCATATTCTTCCTTTTAGTTTATCTTAAATCTCAAGTCTCAGATCTCTCGTCTAGTTTCTTAGAGGCTTCCCCTTCTGCAGCATATGCTGCAGTCTTTCCAAAGTCTTTCTTTCGCCCGTAAGTGATAGGAAGGCTTCTCTTTCCAGATCCAGCAGGTATTGTTCGCTTACATACGAGTTTTCTGAAAGATCACCGCCGGCCATTACATAGGCGAGTTTATTGGCGATCTTTTTGTCGTGTTCGCTGATGTATTTTCCTGCAACCATCTGGTCTGTTCCTACATAGAAAGCTCCTAGCGCCTGACGCCCGAGAACCTTGATGTCGGTTTTCATGATGGGCTTGGTGTAACCGTTTTCGGCCATAAGTAAAGCATGTTGTTTTGCGATGGCAAGTTGCCGGTCTGGATTTATTACCACGATATCTTTCCCTTTTTGAAGGATGTTCAGGTCATAAGCTTCATAGGCTGAGGTCGAAACTTTTGCCATTCCAATGGTAAGGAAGTGCTCGCGAAGTCGGTTCAGTTCTACATCATCTTTCTGGAAGGTTTCCGCAGCACGAAGGGTCATTTCTTTAGAGCCACCTCCGCCGGGAATTACTCCAACTCCAAATTCCACAAGTCCTATATAAGTTTCTGCTGCAGCGACGACTTTATCTGCGTGTAAGGAAAGCTCACAACCGCCACCTAAAGTCATCGCATGTGGGGCGGCCACAGTTGGAATTGAAGAATAACGCATCCTCATCATGGTATCCTGGAAATATTTGATGGCCATATTGAGCTCATCGTATTCCTGTTCAACAGCCATCATAAAGATCATCCCAATATTGGCACCTACAGAAAAGTTCTTTCCGGTGTTGGCAACTACCAGTCCCTGATATTCTTTTTCAGCTAGATCAATGGCCTTGTTTAGGCCATCAAGAACATCACCGCCAATAGAGTTCATTTTGCTTCGGAATTCAACATTCAGGATCCCGTCGCCAAGATCTTCAACCACAACGCCGCTGTTGCTGAAAATTTTTTTGAACTCCCTGATGTTATCCAGGATGATAAATGCATCCTGCCCCGGAATTTTCTTGTATTCCTTAGCATTAATGTCATAGAACCAGGTGTTCCCATCCTTTACTTTATAAAAAGATGTATTGCCTTTTTCAAGCATTTCGTTGACCCAGGTGGCAGGTTTACGACCTTCGGCTTTCATGATCTCCAGCCCTTTCTCTACACCTATGGCATCCCAGATCTGGAAAGGCCCATGTTCCCAGCCATAACCGGCCTTCATGGCATCATCGATCTTATAGAGTTCTTCTGTGATTTCAGGAATGCGGTTGGAAGAATAGGCAAGAATAGCTGCAAAATTCTTTCGATAGAACTCGCCGGCTTTGTCCTTTCCGTTGACCAGAACTTTAAATCGCTCTTCTACCTTGTCAATCGTTTTCGTTAATTCAAGAGTAGCGAAATTTGCCTTTTTCTGAGGTCTATATTCTAAAGTCTTTAAATCAAGCGAATGGATCTCGCTGGAACCATCGTCTTTTTTGATCTTTTTGTAAAAACCCTGTCCGCTTTTGCTTCCAAACCATTCATTCTCTACCATGGTTCCAATATAATCGGGCATGGCGAAAAGGTCATGCTCCTCATCTGTAGGAACTCCCTTGTGTAAACCTTCGGCAACGTGGTTTAACGTGTCAAGTCCAACAAGATCTACGGTTCGAAAAGTGGCAGATTTTTGTCTTCCTATTACCGGCCCCGTAAGTTTGTCAACTTCTTCAACGGTGAGGTCCAGTTCCCGAACCATGTGGAACAGGCTCATAATACTGTAAGTTCCAATTCGGTTTCCAATAAATGCAGGCGTATCCTTTGCGACTACAGATTTCTTGCCGAGGAATTTTTCTCCGTATTCGTTTAGAAATTCAAGAACTTCAGGCGAGGTTTTTGGCCCCGGAATGATCTCAAACAACCGCAGGTAACGCGGCGGATTGAAAAAGTGGGTTCCGCAGAAATGCTTCTGAAAATCTTCGCTGCGGCCTTCGCTCATTTGCTGAATTGGAATTCCGGAGGTGTTTGAGGTAATAAGCGTACCCGGTTTTCTATATTTTTCAAGGTTATCAAAAACCTGTTTCTTGATGTCAAGCCGCTCTACCACAACCTCCATGATCCAGTCAACTTCAGAAACCTTTGAAATGTCATCCTCGAGGTTTCCGGTTTTGATGCGATTAGCAAAGTCTTTGTGGTATATAGGTGAAGGTTTGGATCTTAAAGCATCCTGTAAAGCAGAATTTACAATGCGATTTCTCACCTGCTTATCTTCCAGGCTAAGGCCCTGTTTTTTTTCCTTTTCATTCAATTCTCTGGGGACGATGTCAAGCAAGAGAACCTCTACGCCAATGTTTGCGAAGTGGCAAGCAATCCCGCTGCCCATAATACCCGAGCCTATTATTGCAACTTTATTAATTCGTCTTTTCATGTTGTTAATTTTTGATGATCGCAAAACAATCTTTACTATTCATTATATATTTTTCTTGAAGCCACGAGATCCATGATCTTATGTGCAACCTCAATAAAAGTTTCCAGGTCTTTTTCAGGAATGTTCTTCCTCACCGCCTCGTCAAAAGTTAGCACCACTTTTTTGGAGTAATCTCTCATCTCTTTTCCAAAATCTGTAAGGTAAATGAGAACACTCCGGCCGTCTTCAGGATTCTTTTTTCTCTTAATGAGTCCTTTGTCCTCCATCGTTTTTAACGTTCGGGATAAACTCGTGGCTTCCATGCCCATCTTAGGACCCAGCGAAGTGGAGGGGGTGCCGTTCTCAGGATCGATGCTTAAAAGGGCAAAGCCGGTAGCCATTGTACTTCCTTCCTTACTAGCCTCTTCATTATACATTTTGGCAATTGAAATCCAGGTGGCCCGAAGGACGTAATCAATGGTCTTTTCTTTCATAGGATCTCAAAGTTAAGAAAAATTTATTATGCACGCATAGCAAATATAGAAATTCTTCCGACTTTGAATAGCCACTCTTAAATTTATTTGAAATACATAAAAAAACTCCCTTTAAGAGAGGAGTTTAACAAGAAATTTAGAAAAAGGAGGTTGCTATTTCTGCTGCTCCTTAAGTTCGTTCTGGATCTTTAACCAGCGATCAAGAAGGAAGAATTCCATTTCGGCTTCATTCCGTCTGGTGATGACAAGTTTCAAATCATCGTCTTCAATAACAAGATTGATCAAAAGTCTCGCTTCTTGTTCAGATAGCGCCAGCTCCTGCCGCATATAATCCCAAAAATGAAGCTCAAGATAGGTAATATGCCTTTCCTTTTCTTCATAGGTAATATTGCGCTTTAATCTTTTGGTCCTGCCGTTTATGGCATTCAGAATGGCATCAATGGAAACACCGCCACCAAGTATTCCCAGCACGTGTTTTGGCTTGAAATCTCCAGCAGTTCTTAAACGGCGTTCATTGAGGGTAAGTTTTTCGATCTTCTTCGGAATAATACCAAGACTCACAGCATTGATCTCCGATGTTTCATTGACCAATACCTCCCGCAGTTCGTTCGATACTTCTCTCATGGTAAAGACCATCCTTCCAGCCTTTAGATCCTCTGGTTTTACATACGCAATAAGATCCTGCATTCCAACATGAGTAAGGAGAAGAGTGTCTCCAAGCATTAAGTTAAGCTGAAAATTTCCATTTTCACCAGATACAGAATATTTGCCTGTCGAAATATTTCTTACATGCACGTTATCTAAACCTATGGAATCATTTCTCACAAGGCCTTTAATCAAGGTTCTTTCCTGAGCCTGAAGCTGAACCAGGAAAAAAGAGAGAATGCCAAAGAGGAAGTATTTCATAGTACAGAAAATTCTGAGGAAATTTAAAACATTAAAGTTTAAGAGGTTTCAAAAATGACATTTTTGAAGGGTTAATATTTGGAATATTTTTGATCTGCCCGGAGTTGCAGTACCCAGAAACCCTGTCATTTCTTAACTTTGCGGGCTAACTTTACAACATGCTGAACTATCCAATAAGATTTGAACCCATTTTAAAACAAAAGATCTGGGGTGGCCGGAAATTAAAAGAACTCCTTCAAAAGTCTTCAGATGCTGAGGATCTGGGGGAAAGTTGGGAGATTTCAGGCGTAAAAGGGGATATTTCTGTTGTTGAAAATGGTTCCTTAAAAGGAAGCACTTTAAATGACCTTTTAGAAGCGTATAGGGAGCAGCTTTTAGGAAGAGGTAATTATCAAAAATTTGGAGCAGAATTCCCTTTGCTCATAAAATATATAGATGCGAAAACCGAGCTTTCGGTGCAGCTGCATCCGCATGATCGTATTGCGAAGGAGCGCCATGATTCCTTCGGAAAGACTGAAATGTGGTATATCATGCAAGCCGATGAGGGGGCAGAGATCAATGTAGGGTTCAAAAACAGCATTTCTAAAGCCGAATATCTTGAACACCTGAATTCCGGAAAAATTACCGAATTACTTAATTTCGAAAAAGTGAGGAAAGGAGATTCTTTTTTCATCAACACGGGAAAAGTGCATGCCATTGGTGCCGGAGTATTATTGGCCGAGATTCAGCAGACTTCCGATATTACTTATCGCATTTATGATTGGGATAGGGTTGATGCTGAAGGAAATTCCAGAGAGCTGCACACAGAGCTGGCTTTAGACGCTATTGATTTTGAGAGGAAGGACGACTTTAAACTGGAATATTCAACCACAGAAAATAGGGCGAATACGATAGCTAGCTGTGAATATTTTACCACCCGTTTTCTTCCTGTAAGTGGGAAGGTCATTCAGGACCATTCCGCCTTAGATTCTTTTGTGATTTACATGTGCGTAAGCGGTGAAGCTGAAATTGAGATCAACCATAATTCTGAAAGAATAGCGGTGGGGCAGACGCTGCTGATCCCGGCAGAAAATAAAAAGGTGCAAATAACTTCTGAAGGAGCCGAACTTCTTGAAATTTTCGTATCCTGATTTCAATATCAAAAAAAGAGCAGCTTCAAAAATGGCATTTTTGAAGCTGCTCTTTTTTCAGGTATTATTTTCCGCTTACATTCATTTCAAGTCCAAATACAGAATCCATTGCCGTAATGAAAAGAGTCTTGCCATCTTTGCCTCCAAAGGTGACATTCGCAGTCCATTCCTTATCTACAGGAATATGAAGTACCTGTTCTCCAAGGCTATTAAAAACGGTGACACCATTGCCAGTGAGATAAAGATTTCCCTTTGCATCTAAAGTCATCCCATCTGATCCCATTGCTGTAAAAAGAGTTTTATTTTCCAACTTGCCATCTTTTCCAATCTCATATTTCCAGGTTTTGTTGTCCTCAATATCGGCAACAAAAAGGTGTTTTCCATCTGGCGTTCCAATGATCCCATTGGGTTTCACCAGGCCTTCAGCAGCAATGAAAAGGCCTTTTCTATTTGGCGTGAGGTAATATACCCGCTGCTCCTTAATGGGTTTTTCGCTGTGATTCCAATAGGGTCTTTTGTAGAATGGATCTGTGAAAAAGATACCACCATCGGGAGCGATCCACAGGTCATTAGGTCCGTTGAAGCGCAGCCCTCTGAAATTATCCAGGAGCACTGAAACTTCCTGCTTCGGACTGATTTTCCAGAGTTCGGAATGTTTATCGGCTGCGGCATAAAGATTTTCTTCGGCATCAAAATAGAGCCCGTTTGCTCTTCCTGCTTCTTCCATAAAAACCGACACTTCATTGGTCTCCACAGACCATTTATGAATGCGGTTGTTTGGCTGATCGGTGAAATATACGTTGCCATTTGCATCGGCAGCAGGGCCTTCGGTAAATTCAAAACCGTCGGAAATCAACTGCAGCTCAGCACCTTCAGCAATTAAAGGCGTCTCCTGCGCATTTGCTGAAGCGTTAAAAAAAATAGTGAATATAAACAGGGTAGCAGGTAACTTCATAGGTGTTCAATTTTGATCAAAAGATAAGGATTTCCTGAATGCTCTCTCAAAAATCCCAAGTATAAATACCTGTCAAAAATGTCATTTTTGACAGGTGATTTTGACATCGTTCTCCCAGATTACTGTTCTTCCTGCTTCAAAATTGCTGCTATTGCTAAAAGTTCTTCCCTGCTAAATTCCAGATGGTCTAAGGCAGCAATATTGTCGTGCAATTGAGAAACCTTGCTTACACCAATTAGCACTGAGGTAACTCTTTGGTCTTTTAGCAGCCATGCAATGGCCATTTGTGCAAGAGCTTGGCCGCGCGATTCCGCTATTTTGTTCAAAGCTTTCACCTGCTCGAGCACCCGGGGTGTTATTTTATTCTTATCGAGGTAGCCACCTTCTATTGCGGCACGAGAATCGGCAGGAATACCCTGCAGGTATTTGGAAGTTAGAATTCCCTGCTCCAGAGGTGAAAACACAATACTTCCCAGTCCTTCTTGTTGAAGTGTATCCAGAAGTCCATTTTCTACCCACCGGTCGAACATATTGTAGCGAGGCTGGTGAATGATAAAAGGTGTTCCCAACTTTTTAAGGATGAGGGCAGCTCTTGCAGTTTGATCGGCCGTGTATTGAGAAATCCCAACATACAGTGCCTTTCCTTGTCTTACAATCTGGTCTAAAGCACCCATGGTCTCTTCCAAAGGAGTGTCGGGATCTGGCCTGTGGTGGTAAAAAATGTCAACATATTCCAATCCCATTCTTTTAAGGGATTGATCCAAACTTGCGATAAGGTATTTCCGGGAACCAAAATTTCCATAAGGGCCAGGCCACATGTCCCATCCTGCCTTGGTAGATATGAGAAGTTCATCGCGATAGGACTGGAAATCTTCTTTATAGATCTTTCCAAAATTCTTTTCTGCCGAACCGTATGGCGGTCCGTAGTTATTCGCCAGGTCAAAATGAGTGATCCCATGATCAAAGGCAGTTCGAAGGAGCTGTCGGGAATTTTCAAAACTGGTGGTATTTCCAAAGTTGTGCCACAGGCCAAGGGAAAGCAGGGGAAGTTGTAAGCCACTTTTTCCGCATCGGCGGTACTGGATCTTTTCATAGCGGTCTTCAGCCGCGACGTATGATTTCATTTTATTGGTTTTTTTGGAGCAGGTCTTTGTAAAAAGGAGTGAGTCTATCTGCCATGATTTTATGATCGTCTACACTGGGATGGTTAGTACATCCACGCCCATTAAATTTTTCAAATTCAAAAATGGAAATTGCCCGTTCCGGCAATTCTGCTTTTACTTCGTGGAGAATCTTAGAAAGGGCAAGGCCTTCAGCTTCGCCTGTCATTGGGCTGGAGAGCAGGGCGACCTGCGTTTCTGGATACTTCTTAAAGATTGCTTCCACGAATTTGACATAATTATCCTTAAATTTTTCAGCATCAAAGTCAGGTCGAATGTTGTCGCCATCGCCTAACGAGAAATCATTGGTGCCAAGGGCAATACTTACAACATCTGGAGGATTTTTCTTGTCGATTTCTGCTCTTTTTCCGTGGTTACCGTTTAGATGTAAGTACGGATAAACATCGGGCATCACCGGTTGGTCCTCATCGTTCCAGTTGCGGTACATCCCCATTCCAGATACGCAATTAACTTCAAAGTCTACCTCGAGGGCTCTTGCCACCCGGGGTCCATAAGCCATGTATGCGCTGTGATGATCGAACCATTCCCCATCTTCGCACCCCACTTCTGTAGTATCGGCTCCCATACCACAGGTTATGGAATCTCCAATAAATTCGATCTTTTGACGCTTTTGAAATGTCAGATTTCCGATTTTACCAGCCCGAATTCCATTAAAGATCACGGCACCATTGGCAGCCTCTGTTTCCTTGTAGATGACAAGCGTATTTGCCGAGTCTTTCTTCGGAAGCGGAAATTTCAAAGTGTCTTTCAGGATCCTGAAGCGCCCTATATACTCCTGATTTAGCTCTATAGCCACGTAATGTTGTTGTTCGTTATCGCTTTGAAGAAATACGGTAACTGTGTCGCCATAAACGTTGCTTTTTACAGAAGAAGCTGATGTGATCAATTTAGTACCTTCTGCAGTTTTCAGAATGCGACCCGAATAAATAAACTGGTCATTCTCATCTTCAAAGAATTGATCCTGGGGTGCTTGTTCAGATTTGCAGCTTATCAAGAGAGAAAGCAGCGCTAGGAAAAAAAATGGACGCATGGATTGGCCTTTTTGAGACCCTAATTTACAGCTTTCCCTTAGATGCTTTTAGAGATTTTTGAGAATTATCAGCAAAAAAAAAGTCCGACAATTTCTTGCCGGACCTGTCTGCATTTTATGGAATTCTATTTTTCGTAAATACCATCATAAAGCTTTTGATACAATTTGATGATATTTCTACGTTTCAGTTTCATGGTAGGAGTAAGATGTTCCCCTTCGATGCTCCAAACATCGGGCGTTAGTTCAAAGGTTTTAACCTTTTCCCAGCTTCCAAATTTCTGGTTGTAGAAATCAACCTCTTCCTGGATCCTTGCCTTTACCTGCTCATTTGCAATAAGATCTGCATTGCTCGGGCCAACCTCAATGTGCTTTCTCTTTGCCCATTCCCTCACAAATTCGAAATCGGGCTGGATAAGGGCAGCTGGCATTTTTTCACCTTCGCCAATGACCATGATCTCGGTAATGAAACGAGACTGCTTCATTTGGTTTTCAATGATCTGAGGAGCTACATATTTCCCGCCAGAGGTTTTGAACATTTCCTTTTTCCGGTCGGTGATCTTTAAAAATCCGTCATTGTCAAGTTCCCCAATGTCACCTGTGTGGAAGTAGCCATCTTCGTTGATTACTTCTTTAGTTTTTTCTGGCTCTTTAAAATATCCCTGCATCACGTTAGGGCCTTTGCACAAGATCTCACCGTCTTCAGCAATCTTTACATCGACATCCTTCAGCACCCGGCCTACTGTGCCAATCTTAAAGCCGCCGTTACGCTGGTCATTCACCGAGATCACCGGAGATGTTTCTGTTAATCCATAGCCTTCCATTACCGGAATTCCTGCAGCAGCAAACACTCTTGCGAGTCTTGGCTGCAAGGCGGCACTTCCAGACACAATAAGTTCAATGCGCCCGCCCAAACCTTCTTTCCATTTTGAAAAGATTATTTTTCTGGCCAGGCTAAGTCTGGTTTCATACCACCAGCCATTCGCGCCATATGGCTCATATTTTAATCCAAGTTCCACAGCCCAGAAGAAAAGCTTTTGTTTGATCCCTCCAACTGTAGAGCCCTTTGCGATGATCTTATCATACACTTTTTCGAGTAAGCGGGGTACAGCCGAAATGACATGAGGTTTCACCTCCTTCAGGTTATCGCTTATCATTTCGATGGATTCGGCAAAATGGATGGAAACACTGTAATACTGGTAGAGATAAAGGATCATTCGCTCAAAAATGTGGCAAACCGGCAGAAAGCTCAGTGCCACATAACTTCCGAAGTCAAAAGGTACTCGCTCAGAACTTAAAAGCACATCACTCACAATATTCTTATGACTTAACATCACCCCTTTAGGTCTTCCTGTAGTACCAGAAGTATAGATAAGCGTGGCGAGGTCGTTCTCTTTGACGGCATTTTTCCTGGCCTCTACCTCATCTTGATTGGATTCATCCTTTCCTAATTTTAAAACTTCACTCCAATTATCGGCCCCTGCGATCTCATCGAACGTGTAAACGCCTTTAAGGTTCGTATTTCCGCGTACGGTATTCAGCTTATCCAGAATTTCCTTGTCAGACACAAAGCAATAAATGGATTCACTGTGGTTGATCACGTATTCATAATCTTCCTCAGAGACTGTGGGGTATATAGGCACATTCTGCGCGCCGATCTGTAAAATCCCTATGTCGAGGACATTCCATTCTGTACGATTGTTTGTAGAGATCACCGCGATCTTGTCATTAGGCTGAATGCCCAGACGCAACAGCCCCCTGCTCACGGCGTTTGCCTTGTCTATATATTCCTGTGTTGACAGGGCTTCCCATTTACCATTACGTTTGCTAACAAGAGATTTCTCAAGTGGTGCATTTTCCAACTGGAAATATGGAAAATCAAACAATCTTTTAATTTCAATCATTTATTGAATTGTTACAATAGTCCATGCAAAATAGGAAAAGCAGCATCTATTTCAAATTTTTTTTACAAATAGTCAGTTATACCGCCTTCTTTAATAAATTAATCCCTTCCTGGATCGTATCTTTCGTCATCTGGAAATTAGGAAGAAAAAGTAGGGCAGAGCCTTCTGTATTCATTAACAGGCCTTCTTTCAGGGCTTTGTCTTTAATTTGGGAAGCGTAATCCTCATCATGCAACTCGATTCCAATGGCTGCTCCAAGGATCCTCACCTCCGGCTCCTTTTTAAAATTGACTTCAGAAATGGCCTTTTTGAAGTACTCTGCAATGGCTTCGATGTTACCAAATAACATTTCCCGATTCGTTTTTAGAAAATTAAGTGCAGCAAGGGAAGCATCTACAGCTATGGGATGCCAGCCATAGGAGGAATACAAACCAATTTCTTCTCCCACTTTTTTATCGATCTCGTTAGTTGTGATCACAGCTCCCATTGGAGCATGCCCCGCTGTAATTGCCTTTGCCATGCATAAAATATCGGATTGAATATTAAAATGCTCAGAAGCGAACATTTTTCCAGTGCGGCCAAAACCTGTAATGGCTTCATCCATGATAAGCAGCGTGCCTGTTTTTTTGCAGATCTCACTTAATCCAGCCATAAATTCGGCTTCTGGGATCACTACGCCCAAATTGATGATCACAGGCTCCATGATGATCGCAGCCACATCTTTTCCTGATAAGAGCCTTTCTACTTCTGGTAGTCTGCTTTTATTGAGCGGGAGATCTATTTTCTCGCAACCCTGAAGAAGATTAGGAAACTTTTTATTCTTTTTTGAAGCACCTATGCTTAAGGCGCCTAAGGTATTTCCGTGGTAGCTGCCTTCTACAGAAAGTATTTTACTTCTTCCGGTATTTAAGGTGGCCATTTCCAAAGCTGCCTCTACAGCTTCAGATCCCCCTGTCATTCGGTAGGATTTCTGAAGATTTCCTGGAGCGAGATCGGCCAGGATCTCGGCGAGTTCTGCCCATTTTCCGTAGTAAAAGTTGGGATAGACGTATGCTGGTCTTTGACTTTTTCTAATAGCATCTTCGATCTCCTTTACATTCCAGCCAAGATTGCCCACCCCGGCTCCTCCTAAAAAATCTACATATTTTTTACCATTTGCACCATAGACGTAGCTGCCCTCTGCTTTGACCACTTCAAGGTCCATGGAAGGATTTCCCCGTCCAAAAAATTTTTCATCTCTTTCTTTGTTGTTCATAACGTACTTTCTGCAGAAGATAAAAAATTAAACCTGGAGAGCTTGTTAGAAAAGAGTGAAAAAAAAAGCTCCTGTTTTTCAACAGGAGCTCTTAAATCTCAACTTGTATTACTTATTTCTGCTGCTCTAGCCACTTCCTGGCATTGACAAAGGCTTCGATCCAGGGAGTGATCTCATCGCTTCGGTCTTTAGGATAATGCGCCCAGTTCCACGGGAAAGTAGATCTTTCAAGGTGGGGCATCATTGCCAGGTGACGGCCATCGTCACTTACTATCATGGCGGTGTTGTAATGGGAGCCGTTAGGATTGGAAGGATAGGTCTCATAGCCGTAGGTGCCTATGATGTTGTATCGCTCCAATTCGTATGGGAAACTGAACTTTCCTTCGCCGTGAGCAGCCCAAATTCCAAGTCGTGTTCCCGAAAGAGAATGCATCATGACCGACTTGTTTTCTGCGATCTCCATTGAGGTAAAATTGCACTCGAACTTGTGCGATTCATTGTGCAGCATCCTGGGCTTATCTTCATGGTCTGCATGTAAAAGACCCAGCTCAATGAACAATTGGCAGCCATTACAAACCCCAAGCGAGAGCGTATCTTCTCTTGCAAAAAAGTTGTCTAATGCAGCCTTGGCTTTTTCATTGTACAGAAAAGCACCGGCCCAACCCTTGGCGCTACCAAGAACATCAGAATTTGAAAATCCTCCTACTGCTGCTATGAATTGTATGTCTTCCAGAGTTTCTCTACCCGAAATAAGATCGGTCATATGGACGTCCTTTACATCAAAACCTGCAAGATCCATAGCGTAGGCCATTTCTCTTTCTGAATTTGATCCTTTTTCCCTTATGATCGCTGCCTTGATCTTTGGTTTATTCCCGGTACCAGAGAAACCTGGTAATTTCCCGGTGAATCCTTCAGGAAATTTGAAATGCAGCGGTTGTTTTGAGTAATTTTTAAACCGTTCGGCAGCATTGTCTCTTCCGCTTTGCTTTTGATCCAGCAAAAATGATGTTCTTGACCAGGTATCACGCAGGGCGGGAATATCCAGTTCTAAGTTTTCATCTCCATTTTTGATATGAAGCGTTTTACCTTCAGTCACACGTCCAATCTTAAAGAATTCTATTCCTTTTCCTTCTAAGATTTCCTCAATCGAATCATTCTTGGCCTGAAGGATAATTCCGCAGTTCTCTGAAAAAAGCAGTTTAATCGTATCATTTTCTCCTAGAGCCGAAAGATCAAAACTTGCCGAAAGATCAACATCTGCGAAACACATTTCGAGAAGGCTGGTGATAAGCCCGCCCGAAGCGACGTCATGGCCCGCAAGAATAAGATCTTTTCTTATCAATTTCTGAACTGCATTAAAAGCTGCAGCAAATTGCTGATCATTTTTTATAGTAGGGGCTTGAGCTCCAACTTTATTGTGGATCTGTGCAAAGGAAGAACCCCCAAGTTTAAACTCGTCCTGGGAAAGGTTGAGGTAATAAATGTCACCGCCATTCTTTTGAAGTACCGGCTCCACCACTTTTCGAATGTCATCACAATGTCCTGCTGCCGAAATGATCACTGTTCCCGGAGCAAGCACATTGCCGTCTTCATACCGCTGTTTCATGGAAAGGGAATCTTTCCCAGTAGGAACGTTGATCCCCAGGGCAATAGCAAAATCTGAAACTCCCTGCACAGCCTCATACAGCCTCGCATCTTCTCCGTCATTATTACACGGCCACATCCAGTTAGCCGAAAGCGACACAGATCTTAAGCCTTTTTCAAGAGGTGCCCAAACGATGTTGGTAAGTGCCTCTGCAATTGAATTCCGCGATCCAGCCACTGGATCGATCAAAGCCGAGACAGGGGAGTGGCCAATGGATGTCGCTACTCCTTCCTTGCCTTTAAAATCCAGTGCCATAACCCCGCAGTTGTTAAGAGGCAGCTGTAATGGCCCCGCGGTTTGCTGTTTCGCCACTCTTCCTGTTACGCAGCGGTCAACTTTATTGGTAAGCCAGTCTTTTGAACCTACCGCTTCCAGCTGCAGCACCTGTTCCAGGTATTTATGGAACTGCTTTGGGGAATAGGCAACGTCTGCATAGGTACGGTTCACAGTTCTGTCTTTCATCACCGTTTTTGGAGAACTTCCGAACATATCACCTAGAGCAAGATCCATAGGTTTTGCACCCGATTTTTCACTTTGGAAAGTAAACTTTCTGTCTTCTGTGACCTCACCAACTGCGTAAAGCGGAGTTCTTTCCCGCTCTGCGATCTTCTTCATTTGCTGTAGATCTTCTTCAGAAATAATAAGTCCCATTCTTTCCTGAGATTCATTTCCAATGATCTCCTTGGCGGAAAGTGTAGGGTCGCCAACAGGTAGTTTATCCAAATCAATTTTTCCGCCAGTGTCTTCCACGAGTTCACTTAAGCAGTTTAAATGTCCGCCCGCGCCGTGGTCGTGAATGGAAACAATAGGATTATGTTCTGCTTCCACCATTGCACGAATAGTGTTGGCGGCCCGTTTCTGCATTTCGGGATTTGATCTTTGCACCGCGTTTAATTCTATTCCGCTGCTGAATTCTCCTGTGTCTGCCGAAGATACAGCTGCACCGCCCATTCCTATCCGGTAATTTTCACCTCCAAGAACTACGATCTGATCTCCCTTTTTTGGAGCTCCTTTGATGGCTTGGTCTGCCTTGCCATATCCAATTCCGCCGGCGAGCATGATCACCTTGTCGTAACCCAAAGCTCTTCGATCTTCAGAATGTTCAAAAGTAAGTACCGAACCTGCAATAAGCGGCTGCCCGAATTTATTTCCGAAGTCAGAAGCCCCGTTGGACGCTTTGATAAGAATGTCCATCGGCGTTTGATAGAGCCATGGGCGGGCCGGAAAGGCATCTTCCCAGGGCCTGTTCTTCTCCAGCCTTGAGTAGGAGGTCATATATACGGCCGTTCCAGCGAGAGGCAGTGAGCCTTTACCGCCAGCCAGCCTGTCCCGAATTTCGCCGCCACTTCCTGTTGCAGCACCATTAAATGGCTCTACGGTTGTTGGGAAATTGTGGGTTTCGGCCTTTAAGGAAATAACAGATTCGAAGTCTTTTTTCTGATAATAATCTGGTTTATCAGCCGACTTTGGTGCGAATTGCTCTACCCGTGGTCCCTTTATAAAAGCAACATTGTCTTTATATGCCGAAACTATTTCGTTCGGATTTTCTTCGGAAGTTTTTCTGATGAGTTTGAACAGGGAAAAAGGTTTTTCTTTTCCATCTATTTCAAAGATCCCGTTGAAGATCTTGTGGCGACAGTGTTCTGAATTTACCTGCGAAAACCCAAATACTTCTGAATCTGTCAGCTTTCTTTCAATCCTTTCCGAAAGCTCTTCAAGGTATTTTACTTCCTCATCGTTAAGAGCAAGACCTTCCTTTTCATTGAAAGCGGCAATGTTCTCAACCTCGAGTATGGGTTCGGGTTCAATATTAATTGTGAAAATGTCCTGGTTTAGTCCGTTGTACTTTTGGAGAAGCATAGGATCAAAGCCATCATAATGCTCATCCACCTCAATGAATTCCTCGATTCGCATGATGCCCTCGATTCCCATGTTCTGAGTGATCTCTACGGCATTGGTGCTCCAGGGGGTGATCATGGCGGCACGGGGGCCAACAAAAAAATCTGCCAGGGCAGATTTATCTAAGTGTTGTGCGTTTCCAAAAAGCCAGTTTAATTTGACGATGTTTTCAGCCGAAAGTGTTTTGTGGGTTTGAACCGCGTACACCTTATTTGGCTTGTTTCCGAAGAACAGGATCATTCGTTGTGTTTTAGTGTGTTGCTGTAGGAGACAAATTTACATTTTTTGACAGAACTCCTTTGGCCTCAAACCAAAAAGGAAAGAAAAATATTTCCTTTTAAAAATGACATTTTTGAGACTCTTTTTCTGCGGGCGCTCCTTTGGGCTGAAGCCCGGAGCAATTGGTTTCATAATCCACCGCCTGAAGGCGGAGGGAATTCATGATTTTTTCCTTCGGAAGGGTAGAACGGGTTTTAAGATAACGCGAGAATATTTCCTTTCAAAAATGACATTTTGAGACCCTTTTGCTGCGGACGTTCCTTTGGGCTGAAGCCCGGAGCAATTGGTTTCATAATCCTCTGCCTGAAGGCGGAGGGAATTTATGCTGTTCTCTTCAATAGTGCAGAACGGGTTTTAAGATAACGCGAGAATATTTCCTTTTAAATGACATTTTTGAGACACTTTTTCTACAGACGTTCCTTTGGGCTGAAGCCCGGAGCAATTGGTTTCATAATCCTCCGCCTGAAGGCGGAGGGAATTCATGTTCTCTTCGAAAAAGCAGAACGGGTTTTGAGATAATTTGAGAATATTTCCTTTCAAAAATGACATTTTTCAAACTCTTTTTCTGCGGGCGTTCCTTTGGGCTGAAGCCCGGAGCACTTGGTTTCATAATCCTCCGCCTGAAGGCTGAGGGAATTCATGATTTTTTCCTTCGGAAGGGTAGAACGGGTTCCAAGACAACGCGAGAATATTTCCTTCAAAAATGACATTTTTGAAGCCCGTTTACTGCGGAGGTTCCATTGGGCTGAAGCCCGGAGCAAATGATTTTCAATCCTCCGCCTGAAGGCGGAGGGAATTTATGCTGTTCTCTTTAATAGTGCAGAACGGGTTTTAAAATAACGCGAGAATATTTCCTTTCAAAAATGACACTTTTGAGACTCTTTCGCTGCGGGCGTTCCTTTGGGCTAAAGTCCGGAGCAAATTGGTTTCATAATCCTCCGCCTGAAGGCGGAGGGAATTCATGCTGTTTTCCTTCGGAAGGGTAGAAGGAGATTTTCAGATAACTGGAGAATAATTACTTCCCAAAAATGACATTTTTGGGACCCTTTTTCTGCGGACGTTCAATTGGGCTAAAGCCCGGAGAAATTGGTTTCATAATCCTCCGCCTGAAGGCGGAGGGAATTTATGCTGTTTTCCTTCGGAAGTGCAGCAGGAGATTTCGGGATAACTGGAGAATAATTACTTCTCAAAAATGACATTTTTGAGACTCTTTTGCTGCGGACGTTCCTTTGGGCTGAAGCCCTGAGCAATTGGTTTCATAATCCTCCGCCTGAAGGCGGAGGGAATTTATGATTTTTTCATCGGAAGGGTAGAAGGAGATTTTTAGATAACTGGAGAATAATTACTTCCCAAAAAAGACATTTTTGGGACCCTTTTTCTGCGGAAGTTCAATTGGGCTGAAGCCCGGAGCAAATGATTTTCAATCCTCCGCCTGAAGGCGGAGGGAATTTATGCTGTTTTCCTTCGGAAGGGTAGAACGGGTTTTAAGATAACACGAGAATATTTCCTTTCAAAAATGACATTTTTGAGACCCTTTTTCTACGGACGTTTATTTGGGCTAAAGCCCTGAGCAATTGGTTTCATAATCCTCTGCCTGAAGGCGGAGGGAATTTATGCTGTTTTCCTTCGGAAGGGTAGAACGGGTTTTAAGATAACGCGAGAATATTTCCTTTTAAAAATGACATTTTTGAGACTCTTGCGCTGCGGACGTTCCTTTGGGCTGAAGCCCGGAGCAATTGGTTTCATAATCCTCCGCCTGAAGGCGGAGGGAATTCATGATTTTTTCCTTCGGAAGGGTAGAACGGGTTTTAAGATAACGCGAGAATATTTCCTTTTAAAAATGACATTTTTGAGACTCTTTTTCTGCGGGCGTTCCTTTGGGCTGAAGCCCGGAGAAATTGGTTTCATAATCCTCCGCCTGAAGGCGTAGGGAATTCATGCTGTTTTCTTCAATAGTGCAGAACAAGTTTTGAATCAACTCGAGAATATTTCCATTCAGAAATGACATTTTTGAGACACTTTTTCTGCGGACGTTCCTTTGGGCTAAAGCCCGGAGCAATTGGTTTATAATCCTCCGCCTGAAGGCGGAGGGAATTCATGATTTTTTCCTTCGGAAGGGTAGAACGCGGAGGGAATTTAGCTAAGGTTTTTTTGAGGAGGTGAGGAATATTGAGATTGGATTAAAATGAATTGCCTCCGGATTTATCCGGAGGCAACAGGTGAATCTTGACTGGGGCTTTAGCCCAATCCTTATTTTTTCTTTTCCAGCAGCGCCATGTAAAAACCATCAAATCCGGTTTCGCTCGAAAGGATCTTCTGTTCTTTTGCAAGGCTGAATTCTTTTCCTTCATCTGTTTCCAGGAAATTCTTTACCTGCTCCCCATTTTCTGAAGGTAAGACCGAACAGGTGGCATACACCAGTTTTCCGCCTTCTTTTACCATTTTTGAATACTGTTTCAGGATCTCCTGCTGAGTCTGTTTTATAGTTTCCAAAAATTCTGGCTGCAGTTTCCATTTTGCATCGGGATTTCGGCTTAGAACTCCAAGTCCGCTACAAGGGGCATCGATCAATACCCTGTCGGCACTACTGTAAAGTTTCTTCACTACTTTAGAAGAATCGATCACTCGCGGTTCTATGTTGTGCGCCCCGGCACGGCGGGCACGGCGCTTCAATTCCTTAAGCTTATTTTCGTAAATATCTGTGGCAATTAACTGGCCCTTATTCTCCATAAGTGCAGCCAGATGGAGAGATTTACCACCGGCACCGGCACAGGTGTCAATGACTCTCATTCCAGGTTCTACTTCTAGGAATTCGGCCACTCTTTGAGAGGAGGCATCCTGTACTTCAAAAAAGCCATTTTTGAAGGCTTCTGTTCTAAAGACATTCGCTCTTTCCTTCAACTGAAGAGCATCGGGATAGGTATCTAAAAATTCGGTTTCTATTCCCTCTTTTTGAAGCTCCTGCTGGAGTTTTGTTTTGTTGGTCTTTAAAGTATTGGTTCTTAAGATCACCGGGGCCTGCTGGTTAAGAGCGTGAATCTCTTTTTCCCAGGTCTCCTCTCCAAGTTCCTTTACCCCCAGCTCATCAAGCCAGTCGGGTACAGATTCCCTGTACTTTCTTATCCTGCTCAATTCGTCGAACTTTCCTTTGATACGGCGGGTGGGAGTGGGTTCCAACTGTTTCCAGTCGGGCAATTCAATGCCGCGAAGGGTAGCCCAAACGGCAAACAGACGAAAAAGATTTTCACGGGAATATGGAGCCTTAACTTCAGCAATTTCAGAATAAAGACGCTTCCAACGTACTATGTCATAAGTGGTTTCAGCAATAAAACTACGATCGCGAGCTCCCCAGCGTTTATCGAATTTCAGCGTTTTCTCAATAACCTTATCGGCGTATTCTCCTTCATTAAAGATCTTTCCGAGGGCATCGACGGTTGCAAAAACCAAATTTCTGTGTAAGCGCATATAATTTATTTAAAGCTGCAAAGGTACGGTTTTTAAACTTCCAAAAATTCTATCTTTAAACCCAAATTAGAGAGATGAAACGATTTGCTATTATACTTTGCTGCCTGGTAATGGGCTGTAAATCAGATTCAAAACAAGATAAACAGGAGGCCGAAAGGAACCTGGCTCCAAAGGCAATTTCTACAGTTGAAATAGATATGCTGCTGGAAGACTCCATTAGCATTCGTGCAATAGAGGTGGTTGGTGAAGATGTGGTTTTCGCAGGCTCTAACGGAGCTTACGGAATTTATAATTCGGCTAATGATGAAATGCGGGTCGACAGGCAGCAGTACGATACTGTTTATCCCGAATTCAGGGCCGTAGCAGCGACCTCTAATGACATTTTTCTGCTAAGCGTAGGAAATCCGGCTCTGTTGTACAAGACGGGAAATGACGGACTGGAATTGGTCTATACCGAAGCGCATGAAAAGGTTTTTTATGATGCCATGACCTTCTGGAATGATCAGGAAGGTATTGCCATGGGGGATCCCGTGGAAGATTGTCTTTCTATTATAATCACGCGGGATGGAGGAAAGAGCTGGAAAAAGATCTCCTGTAATGATCTGCCCAAAGCAGCTGAAGGTGAAGCGGCTTTTGCTGCGAGCAATTCTAACATTGCAGTAGAGGGTGACAAGGCCTGGATACTATCTGGTGGTGTGAAATCCAGGATTTTCTTTACGCCAAACAAAGGCAGAAGCTGGGAGGTTTTCAATACTCCGGTGGTACAGGGGAAGAGTACGCAGGGTGGCTACTCACTGGATTTTTACGATGAACAGCAAGGAGTAATTATTGGGGGAGATTATACTGCACCCGTAGAAAACAGTGGTAATAAAGCCCGAACTACAGATGGCGGAAGAACCTGGACCTTAATTGCCGACAACCAGAATCCTGGTTATAAGAGCAGTATCAGGTATTTCCCAAATGGAAATGGAGACAAGATCCTGGCTGTTGGGTTCACAGGGATCAGCTATTCGGCCGATGCGGGAGCGAGCTGGAAACAGATCTCAGATGAGGGATTCTATACGCTGCGATTCGTCAATGATACGGTTGCTTATGCTGCCGGAAAGAACAAGCTGGCAAAACTGTATTTCAAATAGAAGATCCGGCGCATTGCTGCTGCCGGATCCCTACTAACTAACCAACCAAAAACTCAATTTCTATTTGTTTGAAGCCTGGCGTGCCTTATATTCACGCATCATTTTCTCATTAAATTCATCTTCTACCTTTTTGAGCTGCATAATTCTTCGGGCTGTAAAAATTTTTCTAAGATCCTGGAAATATCTCTTTTTCAGAAGATAATCCTCACGTTCTATTTCCACGTATTCCTCGAGTTGTGAGTTTGCTTTATCTTCGGTCATGCACTCAATATTCTCTAATTTGGCTCTTTCCCGACGATAGAGATTTCTTCGCTTATCATCGTATTCGTTGTAAATAGGCCAAAATTGCTGGGCCTCCTTTGGTGTAAGCTTCAAACCTTCAGTAATATAAGCCGTTTTAAGGGCCCGTATTTTTTCACGATGTTCAGATCTGTCCTGTGCAAATAAATTTAAACTCAGAAGCAGGACAAGGAACGTAAAAACATTTTTCATTTTAATCTTCATTAAGTAGGAGTGCCGGCTCTTCAATGTGATCATTCAGATATTCGAGCAGGGCTTCTTTATCAATATTGGGGTTAGCCGAAGCTGTATAATTGTATTCATCAATGGGTGACTCATTGGGATTTTCAAGGTCAAGCGACTCCAAAAGGTAATTTTCGACGGCAACCATGTCCAGATCCTCAAAACCAATCTCCCTGGAGCTGTTGAAAACTACTGAAGCCAGTAAAATTGCCAGGACCGCAGCAATGCTCGCAACATATGAGAGCAGGCGACGGTTAAAGAGAGGAATGACCTTTCCTTTTTCTGAAGCTTCCTGCTCCAGTTTAACGAACACCTTTTTCTCCAGGTCTTCAAAATATGCCGCAGGTACCTTAAACGGATTTTCTACTGCCTCTCCTTTTGAAATGTTGAGACGTGTCATCATACGGGATTCAAAGTCCTGGAAATAATTTTCCGGAACCTTCATTCCTGAATCTGATCTATATGGTAACCCGTTCTTTTTCATTTATTTATTTGACTGGAATTTCTATAATTGGTTTAACCCTGTTTTAAAAATTCTTCAATTTTTTTAGTCGCGTGATGATAAGAAGCTTTCAATGCCCCTTCTGAAGTTCCCAAGATATCTGAAATTTCTTTATATTTCAATTCCTGAAAGTACTTCATGTTAAAAACCTGCTGTTGCTTTTGCGGAAGCCTGGCAATCGCTTTTTGCAGCTTTAGCTGAATTTCATTGCCCTCGAAGTAAACATCATTTTCCAGATTATCTATAATTTGCTGCTGCAGTTCTTCTGAACTTATTTGTAATTTCTTCGATCTATTGTTGAGGAAAGTGATGGCTTCATTGGTGGCAATGCGGTACATCCAGGAAAAAAGCTGGCTCTCACCTTTGAATTTCTCGATATTCCTAAAGATCTTGATAAAGGTATTCTGAAGTACATCATCACTGTCCTCGTGATTTTTCAGAATATTTCTTATTTGCCAGTATAGCCGTTCCTGGTAAAGGTGCAGGAGTTCCCTGAAAGCCTCATTGCGTGAGGCTGGATCCTGTAAAAGCTGCACTAATTTCTCTTCGGAAGGATTCACTACTGGAAATTCATTTTTCAAAGCCGATAAAGATAGCAGGATTTACGGAGAAATTACAAGCCGAAGGAGAAGGTATATTCAGGAGAAATATCGATGAAATACATATTTTTAGGATAAAATGCACAAAAAATTTGGAAATGAAGATTTTTGTAGTATCTTCACATTGTGAAAAAGTTATCTTTTTTGCTCCAAATGTTGGAGATCTTGTCTCCGTTGGCCCCAAAAACGGTGTCAGGATTAGGAAAAATGGGTGAACCTACTTCATCCATTTTTTTCATTTATAAGCAGCCTGTTCCTTTATTAAGATTTTATTTGTAATAAGAAAGGGTTCCAAAAATGACATTTTTGGAACCCTTTGAAATTTGTTCTCTGGATCTTTATTCGAAAGATTGCATTTCCACGAGCTTCTGGTAAGTAGATTTTCTTGCCAGCAATTCCTCGTGTCTCCCTTGCTCTACTATTTGTCCTCTTTGCATCACCACGATCATATCGGCATTTTGAATAGTAGATAGTCTATGGGCAATTACAATTGAGGTTCTGTTCTTCATCATATTCTCAAGTGCTTTCTGCACCAGTCTTTCACTTTCTGTATCAAGGGCAGAAGTGGCTTCGTCAAGGATCATGATCGGCGGATTCTTAAGAACGGCACGGGCAATAGAAAGTCTTTGCTTCTGGCCACCGCTGAGCTTGTTTCCGCTGTCTCCAATATTTGTCTCCAGCCCCAGGGGCAGGTCCTTTACAAATTCCCATGCGTTGGCAATTTTTAAAGCATCAATGATCTCTGCATCTGTAGCACCATCTTTTCCGAGGCCAACATTGTTTCTTATAGTGTCATTGAACAGAATTGAATCCTGAGTCACGAGCCCCATAAGATGACGAAGAGATTTCTTGGTGATCTTCCTTATGTCAATTCCATCAACCAAAATGGCGCCTTCATTGACATCATAAAACCTGGTGACCAGGTTGGCGATTGTCGATTTACCGCTTCCAGATTGACCCACAAGAGCTACAGTTGCCCCTTTAGGGACATCAATACTAAAATTTTTAAGCACATTTTCCTCCTCGTATTTAAAGGAAATATTCTTTATTTCGATCTTTTCCTCAAAATTTTCCTTTTCAATGGCATTGGGAGCATCTACAATAGTACTTTGAGTTTCGAGGATCTGGAATATCCTTTCTGCAGCTGCATCTCCTTTTTTGACACTGTAAGTCGCCTTGCTTATTTGCTTCGCCGGAGTAAGTATATTGTACGCCAGGCCCATAAAAGCAATAAAGGTAGCGCCATCCAGTGTTCCCTGAACCAGAACCATATTTCCGCCAAACCATAGGATAATGACAATCACAAAGATGCCAAGAAATTCGCTGGTAGGAGAGGCAAGGTTTTGCCTGTTGAGAAGACTATCCAGAATTCTCTTTAACCTGTGCGTGGATGCTCCAAATTTCTTACGGAACTTATCTTCAGCATTGAAACCTTTGACAATCTTTAAACTCGAAAGGGTTTCTTCCACTAATGACAGAAAATATCCATTCTCCTCCTGCGCCAGGTTTGACTGACTTTTAAGTTTTTTTCCAATTAGTGAAATGATAAATCCTGATATGGGAAGAAATACGAAAACGAACAGTGTGAGCGTGGGACTCATGATCAACATGAAGGTGATCGTAAAAATAATCGTTAGTGGTTCCTTTACTACCAGTTCGAGGATGGATAAAAAGGAGGTCTGTACTTCATTAACATCGGCAGTTATTCTTGAAATCGTATCTCCTTTCCGCTTTTCAGAAAAATAGGAGACCGGCAGGGCAAGGATCTTATCATAGATCGCATTACGAACATCCCGCAGCACTCCATTTCTCAAAAAGGTAATAAAAAAGGCTGCCAGATATCCGAACAGGTTCTTTAGAAAAAACAGGACCACCACAACTGCACATACAAATAAGAGGGCAGAAACCTCATCTGCATTAATGCGTTGTGTGATCTCATAGTTAAAGGCATCTACAACATAATCCTTTAGGCTGCCAAGACCCATATAGACCGGCTCTTCTGCAACTCTTTTGGTCTTGTCAAAAAGGATCTGGATCACGGGGATCAACGCCAGAAAAGACAGGGTGCTGAAGAGCGCGTAAAAAATGTTACAAATTATGTTGAGGATCGCAAAACGCTTATAAGGAATTGCGAACTGTAAGATCTTCTTAAAATAATTCATTAATGGCGGCTTATGCCAGTTTTAGCTCAGATTTAATTCCTGCAATTTTTTCTGAAAGCTGCTGTTCAACTTCCTTAAAATTCTGCACATCTTCTAATGGAGCATTTACACTGATGTAAAATTTAATTTTTGGTTCTGTTCCGCTGGGCCTGGCAGCTACTTTAGTACCATTTTCAGTGTAATAGATCAAAACATTTGATCCTGGAATGTCTAAAGTTTCAACAGTGGTTTCGGTAAGGCCGTAATGAAATGCTTTGGAGCTTTCATAATCTTCAACAAGAACCACTTTTTCACCTCCAATTTCGGCCAGCGGATTGTCACGCAGGCTTATCATCATGTTCTTAATTTGTTCAGCTCCATCAATGCCTTTTTTGACAAGGGAGACCAGCTCTTCCTTATAAAGACCATATTGTGAGTAGAGTTCAAGCAGTTTGCCATAAAAGGAAATCCCTTTAGCCTTCATTTGTGCTGCAATCTCACAGGCGAGGAGGGTAGAGGTAGTAGCGTCCTTATCACGTACAAAATCTCCCACCATGAAGCCGAAGCTCTCCTCACCGCCGCCAATATAGGCGAGATTTGGATTGTCTTTGATCATTTTAGCGATCCATTTAAAGCCCGTAAGCCCTTCCTGGTACCGCACGCCATAATCTTCGGTCACTACGCGAAGCATGGGTGTAGATACGATAGTGGAGCCAACGAATTCCCGACCCTTTATCTTATCTTGTTTTTTCCACTGTTCCAACAGGAACCATGTCATAACAAGCATGGTTTGGTTACCATTAAGCAGCTCCATCTCACCTTCAGAATTCCGCACCGCAATACCCAGCCTGTCACCATCTGGATCTGTTCCAATTACGATATCTGCACCAACGGCGTCGGCTTTTTCAAGAGCCATTTTTAATGCTGCAGGCTCCTCGGGATTTGGTGATTCAACAGTAGGGAAGTTACCGTCTGGTTGCGCCTGCTCCTCTACAATATGAATATTCTTATATCCTGCAGTCTCGAGAACTCTTGGGTTTAATTTTATGGCAGTGCCATGCAGGGAAGTAAATACGATCTTCAAATTGTCCTTTGCTTCCTGTGGCGTATCAAAACTACCATTTTCTACAGAGGCCTTTATAAATGCCTCATCCACTTTTGTGTCGATAAGTTCAATGAGGTCATCATTGGCTTCAAACTTTACTTCAGCATAATCAAGTGCATTGATCACCTCTACGATCTCCTTGTCCTGGGGTGGTACTAATTGCCCTCCATCCTGCCAGTAGACCTTATAGCCGTTATATTCTGGCGGATTATGACTGGCAGTTAGAACAATTCCGCAGTGACAGTCCAGGTATTTCACAGCGAAAGAAAGTTCGGGTGTAGGACGAAGCTCAGAAAAAAGAAAGACCTTAATGCCGTTAGCAGAAAAAACATTTGCAACCACTCGTGCCAGTTCTTTGCTATTGTTTCGGCAGTCATATGCGATTACAACTCGCAGATCTTCTTCAGGAAATTGCTGCCTGAGGTAATTGGAAAGACCCTGGGTATTTTTCCCCAAAGTATATTTATTGATCCTGTTAGTACCAACTCCCATGATTCCTCTCATTCCGCCAGTACCGAATTCCAGGTCCTTATAAAAGCTCTCCTTTAGTTCATCTGGATCGCTCTCAAGAAGATTTTTCACTTCTGCTTTAGTTGCTTCATCAAAAACTGGATCTAACCAGGATTCTGCTCGTGTTTTTATATCGTAATAGCTCATGCCACAATTTATTTGATCAGCCACAAAAATAAGGATTTCTAAAAAGAAAGCAGGTTAAAACTCTCCTGTAGTTTCGCTAATGCGATAGCGGTCTTTTTCACGGCTGCTGCGAAGCACCAGTTCTCCCAGAAACCCTGCGATGAACAGTAAAGTTCCAAGGATCATGGTAGTTAAGGAAATATAGAACCAGGGATTGTCTGTAACAAGTATGCTTGGGTGACCCTGGTATAATTTATAGAGTTTGGACGCTCCAATCCAAATGGCAAAAAGGAACCCGAAAAAGAACATGAGAATTCCCAGGGCCCCGAAAAGGTGCATTGGCCGCTTGCCGAATTTAGAGAGAAACCAGATGGTAATGAGATCCAGAAAGCCATTTATAAAGCGCTCTGCTCCAAATTTGGTCTTACCGTATTTTCGTGCCTGGTGTTTTACAATCTTCTCGTCTATGCGAGAGTAACCGGCATTTTTGGCTAAAACAGGAATGTACCTGTGCATTTCACCATATACATCAATGTTCTTGATGACCGCTTTTCGGTATGCTTTGAGTCCGCAGTTAAAATCATGCAGCTTAAGGCCCGAGGTTTTTCTGGCTGCTGCGTTGAAAAGTTTGGATGGTAAGTTTTTTGAAAGAACGGAATCATACCTCTTCTTTTTCCAGCCCGAGATGAGGTCGTAACCTTCTTTTTGAATGAGCTGGTAGAGTTCAGGAATTTCTTCGGGATTGTCCTGAAGGTCGGCATCCATGGTAATGATAACATCACCTTCAGCTTTATCGAAACCTACATGCAGTGCCTGCGATTTTCCATAATTGCGGTTGAATTTCACTCCTTTTACAAAGGGATCTTCCGCAGCAATCTTTTTAATGATCTTCCAGGAATTGTCGGTGCTGCCATCATCAATAAAAATGATCTCATAGGAAAAAGAATTGGATCGCATAACGGTTGCGATCCAATTGTATAATTCATTTAAAGATTCCTCTTCGTTAAGAAGTGGGATGACAATAGATAACTGCATCAATAAATTTTTAGACGTCGTAAGGCCTTTTTTGCTTCATAATAAGACCGGCAATCAATCCCAGAACAAGACCAAACAGCATGTACATGACCAGTACCATTGCGAAGCTAACCCATGGGCTGCTAAAGGTTGCGGTCATTTCGAGTGCCTGCTCAATTTGCGCATCGGCCATTTCAGGATATCTTTCGATCATTTGTTCCCTTTGGAACTCAGACATTTGTTCCATGTAATCTGGCTCAATAACTGTTGCTAAAAGTACATTCCAAATGCCACCAAGGATAGCAGCGACCAGGCCTATACCTACTGCGACTTTTATTGCTTCTCCCAGGCTAAGGAAACCAGCATTTTCTTTTTTAAAGGCTTTTATACCATAAACTACCACTGCTATAAAAATAGCAAAACTTATAAGCATAAACGACCAGTGTGGATCGAGATGATTGTTGGTGACATACATGATAACACCAAGGGTGACCAGGAGAATTCCCAGGAGTAAACCGTAATTAAGAACAAATTTCCGGGCTTTTGCTTGTTGAGCTTCCATAAAGTATTAAATTTGGTTAGTTATTACGGTTAGTAAGCAAATATAATAAAACGTTACACAGCTGCATTAGCTTTCTTTTATTAGAAAAAATTAAGACAGAATACTTGTTGCTTTGTAAAAATTAATTAAATTTGCACCTCGAAAAAATTACAAGATTTTAAAGAATAAAGAGATGAAGCAGGGAATCCATCCGGAAAATTATAGATTGGTAGCGTTTAAAGACATGTCTAACGATGAGGTGTTTCTTACCAAATCTACCGCAAACACGAAAGAAACTATTGAAGTTGATGGTGAGGAATATCCTTTAGTGAAGTTGGAGATCTCCAGAACTTCTCACCCTTTCTATACTGGTAAAGCCAAGTTATTGGATACTGCCGGTAGAATTGACAAATTCAAGAATAAATACGCGAAGTTCAAAAAGTAATTTTCGCTTTATTATAGCTTAAGCCTCCTGTAAGGGAGGCTTTTTTTTGGTCTCATTTTTTCTGTTTCCGCACATTTTACCCTGTCTAAATTAACTTGTACCTTTACCTTTAAAACGACGCTCAAATGAACTATATCTTGTTTGACGGGCCAGTGAGAAATCAACTTCTGCCCTTTACCTTTACCCGCCCTGTTGCCGATATAAGAGTGGGAATTCTTAGCATTCGTGAGAAATGGGAGAAATTTCTGAACTCGACCACCTCTACCATTACTGAAGATTACCTTTCTGAAAAGTGGCCGATGGTTGAAATGGAGGAAAATATCATGATCAATGCAGGTTTCCTGCCTACGGCCGAACTTGTAGAACAAATAAAAGGACTGCAGCCGGGAGAGGCGGTTTTTCACGAGGAAGATGTTGTTGCATTTCATGCCTATGAAGAACAGGATGTCGAATTTGAAAAGTGCAGTGCTATCGAAATGGAAGGCAAGGCCTTCATCGTCGAGCATACCTGGGATATCTTTAGACTTAACGCTGAAGCGATCACGGCAGATTTCGATCTTCTTACCCAGGATAGGAAAAGTAAGCCGCTTTCTTCCACCAACCAGATTATAGCACCCGAAAATGTCTTTTTAGAGGAGGGAGCTAGAATGGAGTGCGCAATTTTAAATGCTTCCGAAGGACCTATATATATAGGCGCAGATGCCGAAATAATGGAGGGAAGTATCGTGCGAGGTCCGTTTGCCTTGTGCGAGCATGCGACCCTGAAAATGGGAGCTAAGATCTATGGCGCCACTACAGTTGGGCCGCATTCTAAAGTTGGAGGAGAAGTGAGTAATTCTGTCATTTTTGGATACTCTAATAAAGGTCACGATGGCTTTTTAGGCAATTCGGTGCTGGGAGAATGGTGTAATCTTGGCGCCGATACGAATACCTCGAATCTAAAGAACAATTATGCCGAAGTAAGGCTGTGGGATTATGCTTCGGAAAGATTTGCACCAACCGGGCTGCAGTTCTGCGGACTCATGATGGGAGATCACAGCAAGTGTGGGATCAATACCATGTTCAACACAGGGACTGTAGTGGGGGTGAGCACTAATATTTTTGGTGCCGGATTCCCCCGAAACTTCGTCCCGAGCTTTAGCTGGGGCGGAAGTGGTGGAACTACGACTTATAAAACTGAAAAAGCATTTGAAGTGGCCGAAAAAG
Source organism: Salinimicrobium oceani (assembly GCF_012037645.1). Classification (NCBI taxonomy): domain Bacteria; kingdom Pseudomonadati; phylum Bacteroidota; class Flavobacteriia; order Flavobacteriales; family Flavobacteriaceae; genus Salinimicrobium; species Salinimicrobium oceani. The sequence goes on along the minus strand of NZ_JAAVJR010000003.1, from coordinate 399,368 downwards.
TTATGGCACGTCGGAATATTGAATTTTCTGAACAGGATAAGGCAATTCTGGATCAGGTTTTTGATGACACCAAGAAGTACAGGAGGGAATAGTATTTAGTATTTAGTATTCAGTGATCAGTGATCAGTTATCGGTGATCGATGGGGAATTTATATAGGCGGGACTTTCCCCTTTACACTCTCCACTAATTGTACATTGATTTAAAGTTGGTATCTTTGCAGCCTCTAAAATGTCATTTTTAGAGGCTTTTATATTTAACTGAACTTCTGATGCTTACGAATCGGAAATTGAGAAGAAGAAGAAATGGAAGATCCAAAAAAAGTTGCTTTTTACACCCTCGGCTGCAAATTGAACTTCTCAGAAACCTCTACGATCGCCCGATCTTTTAAAGATGAAGGTTTTTTACGAGTTGATTTCAGTGAAGCTGCCGACATTTATGTGATCAACACCTGCTCGGTAACAGATAATGCTGACAAAAGATTTAAAACTATTGTAAAGCAGGCTCAAAAGGCAAATGAGAATGCCTTTGTGATTGCAGTAGGATGTTATGCTCAGTTAAAACCAGAGGAGCTCGCTGCAGTAGACGGAGTTGACCTGGTGCTGGGAGCGACTGAAAAATTCAAAATAACAAACTACCTGAATGACCTCACTAAAAATGATATGGGAGAGGTGCATTCCTGCGAAATTGAGGAAGCCGATTTCTATGTGGGTTCCTATTCCTTTGGGGACCGTACAAGAGCATTTTTAAAGGTGCAGGATGGCTGTGATTATAAATGTACCTATTGTACCATTCCCCTGGCTCGAGGTATTTCCAGGAGTGATACCTTGGGAAATGTTCTGGAAAATGCCAGAAAAATAAGTGAGAAAGGAATTAAAGAGATCGTACTTACCGGAGTAAATATTGGTGATTATGGTAAGGGGGAATTCGGGAATAAAAAACACGAGCACACTTTTCTCGATTTGGTAAAAGCTCTTGATGAGGTAGAGGGCGTTGAAAGACTGAGAATTTCTTCCATAGAGCCAAATCTTCTGAAAAATGATACCATAAATTTTGTGGCCCGGAGTAAGACCTTCGTACCGCATTTTCATATTCCTCTTCAAAGTGGAAGCAACGATATCCTGAAGGCAATGCGCCGCCGGTACATGAGAGAGCTATATATAGATCGTGTGAACAGGATCAAAGAGGTTATGCCTAATGCTTGTATTGGTGTGGATGTTATTGTAGGTTTTCCCGGAGAAACCAATGAACACTTCCTGGAAACCTATAATTTCCTGAATGACCTGGATATTTCCTACCTGCACGTTTTTACCTATTCTGAACGAGAAAATACCCCTGCAGCCGAAATGGCCGATGTGGTTCCTCTCAAAATCCGGAAGAAAAGAAGTAAGATGCTCAGAGGCCTGTCTGCCAAGAAAAGAAGGGCTTTTTATGAATCTCAGCTAGGAAAGGAGAAGACAGTACTTTTCGAAGGAGAAAATAAGGAAGGGTATATTCACGGTTTTACAGAAAATTACGTCAAGGTCAAAACTCCCTGGAATCCTGAACTGGTGAATACATTACACCAGGTAGAGCTACAGAAGATAGGAGAAGATGGGATAGTGCGCTTTGAATATGTAAAAGAGCGGGTGCTGGTTTAGATATTTATTCCTACCGGAAGCATATCCTTATATTTTCGACGGTGCTTTCTCATAAATTTCGCTACTGCAGGGCTGGTGGGCATTACTCTAATTTCTCTTTCCTTGATAAGATCGAGAACGCTTTCAATAAAGGGTTCCAGGTAACCTTTTTCCTTAAGGCTATCACTCATCTCAAGTTTCGTAAGGAATATTTTTCTATCCTGTTGTGAATATTCGATCTTTGCCAATTCCCCTTCTATCTCAGATTCAAACTGACGAAGGAATTCGTTGTCATTCACAGATAATTGAGGGTTCATAATCATGATTGTTTGTTCCTGTTAATGTGTAGAAACCAGCGGAAACATGCTTATGATGTACAGAGGAATTATAATATTTATGGTAATGATCTAAAGCAGATTTTAAATATTAAAAGTTCCTGAATGCCGCGAATTTCTTTTAAATTTGACTATAAAGATAATTAATTTTAAGCAGAATCAAGCTGTAGAAGCAGCCATTAAATGACGAAGAATCAGCTCACGCATGTTTATTGTATGCCGGGATTGGCGGCAAATCCGAGTATTTTTGAGAAGATTCAACTTCCTGAAAATAAATATGAGATTCATTGGCTGGACTGGTTGCTGCCAAAACCCAATGAAGGCCTGAAGGAATATTCCAAAAGGCTTTGTCATAAAATAAAACACGAGGATTCTGTATTGATCGGTGTTTCTTTTGGCGGAGTTATTGTACAGGAAATGGCACAGCTTATGGCTGTAAAGCGCGTGATTATAATTTCTAGTGTTAAGAGTGAAAAGGAATTGCCACGCCGCATGAGATTTGCGAGATGCACAAAATTGTTCAAGATCCTGCCTACCTCATTAGCGAGACATGTTGACGCCTTTGAAAAACTGGCAGTAGGTGATTTTGCAAAGAAAAGAGCGAAGCTCTACAAAAAATATCTTTCTATTACAGACGTTCGGTATTTAGACTGGGCAATAGAGAAAATGGTGTGTTGGGAAAGAGAAGTTCCTTATCCGGGAATTGTTCATATCCATGGGGACAAGGACGAAATTTTTCCCTACAAATATATAGACGGATGCATAACTGTTCCTGAGGGAACGCATATAATGATCATCAATAGGTTTAGGTGGTTCAATGAACATCTGGAAGAAATTATTGAAACAGGAAAACTGGAGGAAAAAACGATTGAAAATTTAATAAATGAATAGGATGAAGATCAAGGATATACTTTTAGGTGGAAGTTTGGTGGTAGCGATTGGCTTAAGTATTAATGCCGTACAGGAAGCACCGAGTGATGAGGTACAGGAAAAGAAAATGATCAACGATTACAACGTATATGCTCTGCCTATGCCAGAGGATCTTGAATTTGCAGGCGAAGAAGTGCCGTTGGAAATTCCTGATGTTTATGAAAGAATGGATAGGGAGCTTCTGGTAAATACCTACTGGCAGTCGAACACTTTACTGTTGATCAAACGTGCCAATAAATATTTTCCAGTGATTGAGCCAATTCTTGCTGAATATGGGATTCCTGAAGATTTCAAGTATCTCGCGGTAATAGAAAGTAGCCTTACTAACGCTGTTTCTCCTGCAGGCGCCAGGGGTTTCTGGCAATTCATGGAAGCTACGGGGAAAGAATACGGGCTGGAGATCAATGACAATGTTGATGAAAGATATAATCTTGAAAAATCAACACGTGTTGCGGCACAATACCTGAAAAAATCCAAAGAGCGTTTTGGCAGCTGGACTCTTGCTGCTGCTGCCTATAATGCGGGAAATTACGGTGTTGACAAGCAAAGGGAACGGCAGGATGTAAAGGATTATTACGATCTTTTGTTAGGAGACGAAACAGGAAGATATGTATTCCGGATCCTTGCCCTTAAAGAGATCATGGAAAATCCTGATAAGTACGGTTTCAACTTCAGGCAAAAGGATCTTTATCCAGTGATACCATCCTACAAGGTCAAGGTGGATACTCCGGTAGCAGATTTTGCAAAGTTTGCCAAAGACAACGGAATTAATTACAAGATCCTGAAAATACACAATCCATGGCTGCGCGAGGCTCATCTTGAAAATAGATCCCGTAAGGAGTATCTTATTGAGCTTCCGGAAGCAGGATATTACAGTCCGGCGCCATAGAGGAGATCAGAAAAGTTCCTGGTTTGCAGTAAGAATACTGCTAGGGAGTTAAAGCCTCTTTGGTTTGAGAGTACTGGCTGCTGTCTTTGATCAATAATAAGGAGATCGCTTCATTAAAAGAATTGAAATTCAGGTCGAAGGATTTTTCAAGTTCCAGGCCATATGGATGCGAGATCTTTCTTCTAATGTCAATAATTTCCTTGTCTTTATTTAAAAGGAAGGAAGTAGGCAGCCCTAGGGAGTGTTTCATCATTTTAATGACATAGGAGCTGTTATTCTGCATTTCATCCACATACAGTACTTTAATATTCTTATGATATTTTTTAGCAAGTGCTTTTGCCGTGTCGTGATTATCCCAAAAGAGCAGCACAAAATCCACTTCGTCTGAATATTTTTCGGCAAGCTTATTAAGCGCCGGAATTTCCCCTTTGGTGGGTACGATCCAGGAGGCGTATGTGGTCAAATATACCGGCTTTTGAAATTCATCCAGAGAAATAGAATTTTTTCTAAGGTCCTTTACTTTAAAGTTATCAAGGCGACTGCCTTTTAGACTATAATTTATCAAAGAATCAAAAAGAAATTCTGCCCTTTCAAAATTCCTGGTGCGGTAGGCTTTATCTGCTTGTAATTTGTACTTGGGTAAGTGGAGGGAGAGGGCTTCTGAAAAGGAAATTTGCTCCTGTTGTGAAAAAGAAGATCCGGTAAAAAATACTGTAAGAATTACAAGTAAAAGTTTCTTCATTCGAGTAGGAGACCAATTTCAGCACAAAAGTACTGAATGATTTCCTACAGCTGAAATTTACTCGGTTAAGTGCGAATTTACTTGTTGAAATACAAGGTAAATCCTTCCTACAAAAAAATACTTAAAATGGAGAGGCAGAGAGGACAGCTGAAAAATTGATCTTAGATCTTTTTCATCTGTTGTTTCATCATTTTTATTTGCTCATCAAGCATATTATGCTTGTCCAGTTTTTTTGCCTCCTGCAGGAGTATTTGTGCTTCCCTTTTGCGGCGTTTGGTCATCGCAATTCCGGCCAGGTTGAGTTTAGCCATAGCGAGGTCCTGTTTCATGGATAATCCCATTTTTACGGCTCTTTTAAAGAACTTTTCAGCCTGGGTCATGTTGGTTTGAGAAACCATCAACCCATGAAGGTACCAGTAGTATCCTTGTTGTTTCTGCGTTAGCGCTTTTTCTGGATCTTTAATTTTGTCGAGCCACTTTTTAGCTCCTGGAAAATCCTGTTTGCGCAATCTTAAGAAGGCCATAAGGATCATCTCGTTCTTATAATATAAAAAGACAAAAATGCCCGCAAGAAGTAAAATGAAAATTCCGTTTCCTATATTTCCTTCGAAAAACTGCCATAAGGCAACGATTACGAGAATACCTGTGATGACTAATTTATAGACTTTATTGAACATTAGCTACTGGATTTAACGCCGGCAAAGGTAAGAAAAACAATTGGAAATTATTTCATTTTAGGGTTTGCCTAAGTAAAAACTCTTTGTATATTTGCCCGCAGTTTTAAGAGGAGGTCTTAGAACTGTTTTTAAAGCGATTTCAAAGAAGATTAAAGATAATTATCATGAAAAGAACGTTTCAACCATCTAAGAGGAAAAGAAAAAACAAGCACGGTTTCAGAGAGCGTATGGAAAGTGTTAACGGAAGAAAAGTGCTGGCTCGTAGAAGAGCTAAAGGAAGAAAGAAGTTATCAGTTTCCTCAGAGAACAGGCACAAACACTAGATGATAATTCCCGAAAATAATAAAGGTGTTACTTTTTTAAGTAGCGCCTTTTTTTATACCCTATAGGTTCCTATTTTTACAACACCACGCAAAATTTTCCCAATGCCAAAGAATAAAGACCTTAAAAGCATTTTAATTATTGGATCTGGGCCAATCATTATTGGACAGGCTTGTGAATTTGATTATTCAGGTACTCAGGCCCTGAGATCCCTCCGTGAAGACGGAATTGAGACCATTCTTATCAATTCTAATCCGGCGACCATCATGACCGACCCTTCCATGGCCGATCATGTGTATCTCAAACCACTTAATACAAAGTCCATCATCGAAGTGCTTAAAGCGCATCCGCAAATTGATGCCGTGCTTCCAACAATGGGTGGGCAAACCGCACTCAACCTCTGTATAGAAGCCGATGAGAAAGGAATTTGGAGTGATTTTGATGTGAAGATCATTGGAGTAGATATTGATGCCATCAATATTACTGAAGACCGGGAAAAATTCAAGCAATTGATGGGACGTATCAATGTTCCAGTTGCCCCGGCACAAACTGCCACCTCTTTTCTTGAGGGAAAAGAGATCGCCCAGGAATTTGGATTTCCGCTTGTAATTAGAGCTTCATTCACTCTAGGCGGTACCGGAGCTTCTTTTGTACATACAGAAGATCAGTTTGATGAAATGCTGCAGTATGGATTGGAAGTTTCTCCTATTCATGAAGTGCTTATCGATAAGGCTTTATTGGGCTGGAAGGAATATGAACTCGAACTTTTACGTGACAAAAATGACAACGTAGTCATTATTTGTTCCATTGAAAATATGGATCCCATGGGAATCCACACCGGTGACTCCATTACTGTTGCACCCGCAATGACCTTGAGCGACGTGACTTTTCAGAAAATGCGCGACCTCGCGATCAAGATGATGCGAAGTATTGGAGATTTTGCAGGAGGATGTAATGTGCAGTTCGCGGTAAGTCCAGACGAAAATGAGGACATCATCGCAGTAGAGATAAACCCACGTGTATCCCGTTCTTCTGCTCTGGCTTCAAAGGCAACCGGATACCCTATTGCAAAGATCGCAGCAAAACTGGCCATTGGGTACACTTTGGATGAGCTACATAACCAGATCACAAAATCTACTTCAGCTTTATTCGAGCCTACTCTGGATTATGTTATCGTAAAGATCCCGCGTTGGAACTTCGATAAATTTGAAGGCAGCGATAGAACTTTAGGACTGCAAATGAAATCTGTTGGGGAAGTTATGGGTATTGGACGTTCCTTTCAGGAGGCACTTCATAAAGCAACTCAATCCCTGGAGATCAAAAGAAATGGTTTAGGGGCAGATGGCAAAGGTTACACCAGTTATGATCTAATTCTCGATAAGTTGAAACATGCGAGCTGGGACAGGGTTTTTGTGATCTATGACGCTATTCAACTGGGAATTCCGCTGGCGAGGATCCATGAGATCACCAAGATCGATATGTGGTTCCTTAAACAATACGAAGAACTTTACGCTTTAGAGGTCGAGATCTCAAAATACAGCATAGACTCTCTTCCAAAAGATCTGTTGCTCGAAGCCAAGCAAAAAGGTTTTGCAGACAGGCAGATTGCCTATATGGTTGGTTGTCTTGAAAGTCAGGTTTACAACAAAAGAGGAGAGCTAGGCATTAATCGTACCTATAAACTGGTAGATACCTGTGCTGCCGAATTCAAAGCTGAAACACCTTATTATTATTCCACTTTCGAAGCCGATATTGAAACCAAAGAAGGGGTGAGATATGTGGAGAACGACAGTAAGGTTTCAGACAAAAGAAAGATTGTAGTTCTGGGCTCGGGTCCTAACAGGATAGGCCAGGGAATTGAATTCGATTACTGTTGTGTGCACGGGGTTCTGGCAGCAAAGGAATGCGGTTATGAAACCATCATGATCAACTGTAATCCAGAAACTGTTTCTACAGATTTTGATGTGGCAGATAAACTGTACTTCGAACCGGTCTTCTGGGAGCATATCTATGACATCATCAGGCATGAAAAACCCGAGGGGGTAATTGTGCAGCTTGGTGGGCAAACTGCTCTTAAACTTGCTGAAAAGCTCGACCGCTATGGAATTAAGATCATTGGTACCAGTTACCAGTCCTTAGATCTTGCCGAAGACAGGGGCTCCTTCTCCAGACTTCTTCAGGAGAATGATATTCCATATCCTGAGTTTGGTGTCGCAGAAACGGCAGATGAGGCTTTGGCTTTGGCAGATGAACTTGATTTTCCAATTCTTGTACGACCTTCTTACGTGCTTGGAGGGCAGGGAATGAAGATCGTGATCAATAAAAAAGATCTTGAAGCTACCGTAGTGGATCTGCTTCGGAAGATACCCAACAACAAACTACTCCTTGATCATTATCTTGATGGGGCAATAGAAGCTGAAGCAGATGCTATTTGTGATGGCGAAACCGTGCAGATCATTGGGATCATGGAACATATTGAACCCTGCGGAATTCACTCCGGAGATTCAAATGCCTTGCTACCTCCTTTCAACCTTGGAGACCTTGTATTACAACAGATCAAGGATCATACGAAGAAGATCGCTCTGGCGCTGAATACTGTTGGTTTGATCAACATTCAGTTTGCCATTAAAGACGATAAGGTGTACATCATAGAAGCAAATCCACGAGCTTCCCGAACCGTTCCTTTTATTGCAAAAGCTTATGGGCAGCCCTATGTGAACTATGCTACCAAAGTAATGCTTGGAGAAAAGAAGGTGAATGACTTTAAGTATGAACCTAAACTTGAAGGTTATGCTATCAAGCAACCCGTATTTTCCTTTAATAAGTTTCCTAAAGTAAACAAACAGCTTGGACCAGAAATGAAGAGTACAGGCGAGAGCATCCTCTTTATTGACAGCCTTCGAGATGATACTTTCTACGAACTTTATTCAAGAAGAAAAATGTACCTGAGCAAATAGGTCCTAAAAATGCTATTTTTGAATGCCATCTTTTTTAGATGGCATTCTTATTTTTAAAAAAGTTGACAAAATGAAGGAATTCATCCTAATCATGGGCGGAGTTTATGGCGCCCTCGCAGTAATTTTTGGCGCCTTTGGTGCACATGCTCTCAAAAAAAATCTTGATACAGAGCAGCTTAAAAGTTTCGAGACTGGCGTAAAATACCAAATGTATCACGCCCTGTTGCTTATTCTTGCGGGAAGTATTTTTCCTTTTACAGGGTTTTCTCAAAACCTCATGGGATGGTTTCTTGTGCTTGGGGTGTTTCTCTTTTCCTTCAGTATTTATGGCCTGGTCTTAAGTTCGGCTAAAGGTCGAAAAATGTCATTTTTGGGACCTATTACACCTCTGGGAGGTTTGCTTCTGGTGCTGGGCTGGATCTTATTTGTAATTAACGTATCCGCGATCGCTGAATTTCTTTAGAGTAGAACCCATTTTAGTCATCAAAATAAATCAATTAAAAACATTAGCTCCGGATTTTAACCCGGGACCTTGAAGAGTATTATTTCATAATCGGTTTTAACTATTTATTCTCCCGGTTGTTGCTCAATTTTGTACAATTTCAAAAATTCTTCATATTCCTCCTGGAATGTCTTTTTTCTATGATGTTCTTTTTGGTTTTGGATATATAGAAACACCTTCTCTACGGCAGATTCAGACACAGAGAATGCGGCATAACCTGTTTGCCAGGCAAATTTATCAATAATTAAGTCGTTACTATTGATGTAATGGGAACTACTGCCTTTAATTTGTTTTATAACCTCAGCAATAGATTTTTGAGAACTCAGCAGGAATAGACAATGAATATGATCGGGCATTCCGTTGACCATCTTTACCTGGCACCCCAATTCCTGAAATTCTTTTTTAATAAAATTGAAAATCTCCGCCTCCGCCGATTTTTCAAGGAAAGGCCTTCGATTCTTAGTTGACCAAATTGCGTGGACCCAAATTTTGTTATAGGAGTGAGACATAGAAGTTGGAGAATTAAAACCGTTAAAACGGTTTTTTGATAATACTTAAATCACAATACCCCGGGTTGAAACTCGGGGCTAAAAATCATTCAATTTAATTTATTGAAAATAAACGTTTTAATTTAAATTTTCTGATCGGATAATGGAATTCTTATTGATTCTCATGCCAAGGATCCTGCATATGTCTTGTTTTAAATATAAATCCCGAATATTGGGAAAGGATAACAGCCCCGGGTTTCAACCCGGGGACATGGAAAGCACGGCAAAATCGAAATGGTTTTTAACCATTTCCTATTCCACTGGTCTTCTCCTGTATCTCTCTGCAAAAATTGCAATTACCAGTAGCTGTAGAATATGATAGAGCATTATAGGCAGCAGGTACAAAGCATTTGCCGCGCTGTTTCCGAAGATCACTTTTACCATGACCGACCCATGGACAAGAGACTTCTTGGTACCGCAGAATTTCGCTGCGATCTCATCTTCCGTATTTAATCCGATTACTTTGGAAATAGATCCCAGGCCAAAATAGACCACAAAGAAAAGCAGAGAGACCATCAGTAATAATTTCAGGAGATCTTCAATTCCAACGCTCGTATAGAGTTGCGTGGAGAAAGCTGCGCTGAAGCTAGAATAGACAATGAGAATGATCACAGACTTATCAAAAAAGCTAATTTTTTTACTGTTTTTCCGTGCCAGGTTTCCCAGCCATTTTTGAAAAAATAAACCCAGGACCAAAGGAAAAATGATCTGTAACATCAGTTTTTGCACTACAGCTCCAAATTCAAAATCTGATGTTGCCGCCATGAACATGCTCATCCACAGGGGCGTCGCCACTATTCCAATAAGTCCCGAAAGACTGGCGTTAAAGATCGCGGTAGGTAAATTACCTCTCGCTAAAGACACCATTACAATAGACGAGCTTACGGTTGATGGTAAAGCTCCAAGAAAAAAAAGTGCCAGCCAGAGATCTGATGCTGTACCGGCTTCAAAAAACGGCAGAAAAGCCAGAGCCAGCAAGGGAAATATCACAAAAGTGGTAAGCTGAATTAAAATATGAACGCGATAGTTATAAAATCCGGCTTTAAATTCTGCAGGAGACAGTTTTAGCCCATAAAAGAAGAAAATGAAGCCTATCCCAATATCGGTAATTGTTCTTAGCGGAAGAATTTCCGGGCCTTGTGGCAGGAACCACGCCACAAGAATGGAAAAGAGGAGCGCCGTTATGAAGCCGTTGAATTTCACTTATTCCTCGATCCTTACATTGTAGGTTTCCACAATATGTAAATGTTCTTCAGACACAAAATCAGTTTCATCGAATTCTTTCAGGCGCACACGTTTGTTATCGTACCTTTTTATACTCTTGGCAAATCTCCTAATATCATCTTTAGATTTAAGGATAAGCCCGGGCACCATGACAGATTTTCCTTCAGAATCTTTGGCAACCATTGTGAAATAGGAAGAATTGCAGTGTTTTTTCTCCCCGGTCTGTATGTTTTCGGCTTCTACGCGTATCCCGATTTGCATGGAACTTCGACCCACAAAATTTACTGAAGCTTTCATGGTGACAAGTTCTCCAATTTCAATAGGATTCAGAAAATCTACCGTATCGACACTGGCAGTAACACAATACACGCCCGAATGTTTTGAGGCGCATGCAAAGGCGATTTGATCGAGCAAAGACAGCACATATCCTCCATGAATCTTTCCATTAAAATTGGAATGGGAGGGCAGCATGAGTTCAGAAATGGTTACCTGTGATTCGGCAATGGTTTTATAAGCTTTAGACATGTTATATACTTTGGTATAAAAGGTTCATAAATTCGCCCATTTTTGATGGCTCCAGCCAGCGAGTGACCACCACAATATTATTCGTTTGGTCTACCACAATAAAATTCCCGCCAAAGCCGGCAGCGTAAAATACATTTTCAGGCACGTGTTTCCAGTTCCCTTCACCGCGATTAAGCCACCACATATAGCCATACTTTTCATTTGCGTTAGATGATGCCATAGCTTTTGAAATACTCTGCGAAGAGAGCAGTTGTTTTCCATTCCAGCTTCCATTATTCATGAAGAGCAGGCCAAATCTAGCCATGTCGCGGGTGCTTATAAACATCCCGCCGCCCGAGTGGCCTCCGCCGCTAACCGACTGCATTTTCAACCCATCTACCGGTACCCAGGAATTTTCATACCCGTGCCAGCGCCAGGTCACAGAAGCATCAATGGGATCCATGATCTTTTCCTTCAGCACCTGTGGCAAAGGTTTCCGAAAAACATTGAGAAGGGAATAGGCGAGCACATTCACCCTTACGTCATTGTACTGAAAAGAACTGCCGGGTTCTTTTAGGCTTCTTGCGCGCCATTGATCGATGTTCTGTTTTGAGGAAGGCCTGTCGGCCCAGTCAAAACCGCCCCATAACTGTCCGCTCCAGTCCGAAGTCTGCTGCAACAAATGTTCCCAGGTGATCTTGCTGTTGTGCGGACCTTCAAAGGTGCCATCCCAAACATATTTTTCTACGGGGTCATTCACATTGGATATCAAGCCGGTTTCCAGTGCCAGGAGTGCAGTGGTAGCCAGGAAACTTTTGGTAACACTAAAGGTCATATCCACTCTTTCTGTATCACCCCACTGGCCAATTATAAAACCGTTCTTAAGTATTATCCCCGCAGGTCCGCCACGTTTCTTGGTTGGTCCCAAAATTTCATGATAAGGTTCGTGTTCAAATCCTTTCAGGATGGCCTGCCTTAGATCCCGGGATTCTGAGTATTGGTTCTCTTCGGCAAACTTAATGGCTTCTGAAATGTTTAGCCGAAATTCTGAAGCAGGTTTTTCAGTCCATTCATTGGCTGTGGGAAAATAGATTTCCTGGGCTGTGACCGATAAGCTTAAAAGGCAGGTAAAACATACCAGCCAAAAAGGGGAAATGTTCATCATGTTAATTTAGGTGATTCTCTTCCCCTTGTGTACGGGAAAGCCATTTTTGAGATATTTTTTGTTTTGGAGAAATGCCCAGCGTTTCCAGTTGTTCAATGTCTTTGATTAGATTTTGCTGGCCGGTAAGTTTCTTCATTGCACCGTCATAGGCATTTGTTGTAGATCTTAACCGGGATCCTACTGTCTCCAGCTCATCGAGCAAGAGTTTGAACTTATGATAGAGCGAAGCCGCATGATTTGCTATTTCCAAAGCGTTTTGCTGTTGTTTTTCGTTACTCCAAAGGGTGTCAATAGTGCGTAGAACTGAAAGTAGGGTGGTGGGGCTCACCAGCAGAATGTTCTTTTGAAAAGCGGTGTAAAAAAATGAATTGTCAGAATTCTGAGCTAGATAAAGCGCCGGCTCAACAGGAATGAACATTAGCACAAAGTCCGGAGATTGCATCTTGTACAGGTCTTCGTATTTTTTTGAGCTCAGGTCCTGGATATGGCTGTTCAGGGAACGCAGGTGATCCTTTAGGCATCGCGCTCTTTGCCCTTCATCTTCCTCATTCACATATTTCTCATAAGCCACAAGAGAAACCTTTGAATCTATGACCATCCGTTTATCTCCGGGCAAATGCAGCACTACATCGGGGAGCAGCTTTTTGCCTTCTTCACTTTCATGCGCCTGTTGCACAAAATATTCCCGGTCCTTCACCAAACCCGATTTTTCCAAAACCCTCTCCAGGATCAATTCTCCCCAGTTACCCTGAGTTTTATTTTCGCCTTTGAGCGCCCTGGTGAGGTTGTTCGCCTCCTCGCTTATTTTGATGTTTTGCTCATGTAATTGCTGAAGTCTTTCTCCTAGTTGAGAATGTCGTGCAATAAAATCGTTTGAGTTTTTCTCTACTTTTTCTTCAAAGTTTTTGATCTTCTCCTGAAGCGGATTCAGAATCTGCTCAATATTTTCTTTGTTGATATTCGTGAATTTCTCAGATTTTTGTTCCAATATTTTATTTGCCAGATTTTCAAATTCCGTTGAAAATTTCTCCTGAAGTTTCTCAAGTTCAGATTTTTGCGCCTCAAGTTTTTCCTGAAGGTTGCGGTATTCAGAATCTCTTTGGGTCAATTGGGTGCTTAAAATGTCTTTTTTTGACCTAATTTCCTCACGTTCGTTGCAGGCATTTAAATACTGGTGATGCGCAGTCTCCTTTTCAAACTTCACCTGTTCCTTATACTCTTCAAATTTCAGGTTAAGTTGATTAGTTCTTTCTGTAAGTGTATTTTGAATGGCTTTACTTCGGAAGTTGGAGATCAAAAAACCTAGAATGCCTCCAAAAATCAGGAGTAGGAGAAAAAGGGAGATGAGAATGGGGTCTGTCATGAGCAGCGCGTTTGCTCAAAGATAGTATTTTCAGGTTTTTATTCTGAAGGATTCCGTTACGGGATCGAAAACAATGAGATCGCCGGGAAAGACGCTCTCAAAAGCACCTTTTTGAATAAGCTGCTGCGGACTCTCCTGAAGCGTTTCTCCTGGTTTCATTAAGATGATCCTGTCACAGAGTTGTAACGCGAGATTGATCTCGTGAGTTGCAAAAATGATGGCTTTTTTGGTAGTGACACTCAGTTCTTTCAGTAATTTTAGCACCTGTGCCTTATGATACATATCGAGGTGAGAAGTAGGCTCGTCCAGGATCATTACAGGAGTATCTTGTGCCAGGGCGCGGGCAATCAATACTTTTTGGAGCTGTCCGTCGCTCAGCTCGTAACATTTTTTATCCTGCAGCTCTTCGATATTTACAGAAAGAAGAGCGTTTTTTACCATTTTTCGATCCTCTGTGGTAAGAGATCCAATCCAGTTGGTATAAGGCTGCCTGCCAAGGGCAACAAGTTCGGCTACACTAAGATTTTTAGACAAAGGCTGTTCGGTTAGAACAAGACTTATCATGCGTGCCAGCTGCTCTGGCGGAATATGATCTCTGTCTTCAGCATTGATAAATATCTTGCCAGAAAGTGACGGTTGGACACCGCTCAGCGTTCTCAGGAAAGTGGATTTTCCGACGCCATTAATGCCAATTAATGCCACCAGTTCTCCTTCTGCAACCTCAATGTTTATATCTGAAGCCACTGTTTTTTTTACCTGCTTTTTTTTATAGCCGATATCAAGGTGCTGAGTTTCGAGGATGATATTGCCGATTGCTTTCAAAATATAAATTTTCGTTTTCGTACCAGCAGCCAGATCACCACAGGTGCACCCACCAGTGAAGTTACTGCATTTATTGGTAAAGTGTGATCACTGCCGGGGAGTTGTGCCAGCGTATCGCATAGCAACATGAGAATAGCCCCTCCCAGTATCACTGCAGGTAGAAGGATCCTGTGATCATTTACAGGAACTACCTGCCTTACAAGATGTGGAACTGCGAGCCCTACAAAGGCAATGGGGCCTGCAAAGGCCGTAATACTGCCTGCAAGAAAACTTGTGGAAATAATAAGAAGCGCTCTGTTCTTGCCAATGTTCATTCCCAGGCTACGGGCATATTGCTCGCCCAAAAGAAGGGAATTGAGATTCTTTATGCTAAAGGTTGCCAGGCCGATACCAAGGGTCCAAAAAATGCTGAGGATGCCGAGTTCGGCCCAGGATAGATCGCCAACACTTCCGTACGACCAGAAAACGTACTGCTGCAGCTGCGTTGCCGGACTAAAATACGCCAGTACGCTCACCACCGCCGAGCTTAGACTTGCAAACATCAATCCTATAATTAGGATGGCCATAGTGTCTTTCAATTTGACCGAAGCAAGCATCACCGCAAGCAAAACCAGCAGACTACCAAAGCTGGAAGCAATGACTATTCCCCAGCTTGAAAAAATGAAACTTCCTGCCAGGCCACCAAAAATGGTAGCTCCCATAAGAACAAGAGCAACGCCAAGACTGGCACCACTACTAAGCCCCAGTACGTATGGTCCTGCAAGTGGATTTCTAAACATGGTTTGCATGAGCATTCCACTCACTGCCAGCCCGGAACCCGCCAGGACTGATGTTAATGCTTTAGGAATTCGGTATTCCATGATAATGTAATGCCAGCTGGAATTAGTGTTATTTGAAAAAAATAAAACTTCCAGTACCTCCTCAAATGGAATGTTTACAGAACCCAGACTGATATTAAGGAAGCAGGCCGCTAGGGTAACGAGCAGTAATAAAAAGAGGCTGATCTTATAGGCGCGGCTGGTCTGCACTTACTCCAGAGGTTTGTAAAAGGTTGTTTCGTACTGTGGAAGCAGCTGCGGGTGGAAAATGGAGATCAGGTCTTTTAGAACCAGGTCGGGCCGCATAGGTGCGAGTTCATAAAAAATGATCCCGCCGGTTTCTCCTTTCTCACTGGAAAAGGTATGGATATTTTTTTCCTGATAAGCTTTGAACTGCGTGTAATGAGGAGAGGCATTTGCCATTTCGCTATACGAGGTAAACTGAGCAGGACCTACCCAAAAATCGGCTTGAGTCGCTTCTGCGAGTACGGCTTCGAAGGAGAGGGAAAGGCTGCCGGTACCATCTGTATCTTCAAAGAGATATTCTGCATTGGCGTCTTTGATGAATTGTGCCTGCCAGCTCTTACCTGCCGGTAAATACCACTGGTCCTTATACATTGCGCCGGCAATGACGGTTGGAGAACCTGTTGCCTGTGCTGCGAGCTCCTTTGCTTCGAGATAACTTTTTTCTACCTCCTCAAAAAAGGTATTTGCTTCCTTCATTTTTCCGAAGAAGGCTCCAAAGAATTTGATCCATTCCACTTTTCCCAGCGGCGAACTTTCTGTCCAGTCTGCATTGAACACAACGGGAATTCCGCTTTTTTGAAGGGTATTGAAACTCTTGTTACTGCCGTCAATTGAAAATCCCACAACAACATCGGGCTGCAGGGCGAGAAGATTTTCTGTATTGAGAGCTTCATTTCTTCCTACCTCTTTTACTTTACCTTCATCTATTAAATTACGGGTGACTTCAGAAGAGATATAATCGAGGCCCGGAAAACCTACCAGTGCTTCTTCGGCTTTAAGAATTTCAAGAGATGGAATATGAGTGGTAGATGTGACTACCATTTTTTCGACCGGCACGGTTATCCGTTCATCAAATTTTATATCGTGCGGAACATTGGCTCCTTTTTCTGCAAGTAAATACCTAAAAGACCTGTCGGCATTGGGCCAGGGATTTTCGACAGTAATGATCATGTAGTCTCCAAAATCAACTATTGAAAGTCCCGAGGCATATTTTACTTCAACCTCTTCTCCAGCACGTGAAAGGATGGGAGATTTTTCCTTTTCATTGGACCTGCATCCTGCCAGAAGGAGCAGGGTGAACATTAGAAATATCGAAGAGAAGTACCTCATAATTGAGTTCAAAAGTAAGATTATTTAAATTTTTGGGAACGGAATAAGCTGAAATGTTTACTTTCGTACTGAAATTTTGGTTCGATTGTTTTCTGAAATTTTCAGAAATAAAAGACATCGATTAAAAGGGAATCAGGAAAGTTGAATAATTCAACTTTGAAGCAGACAAATTAGAAAGAATTACGTCGTACTTCCAACTTCTAAGGTCTAACTTCAAACAAGCCTGAGCTGTTCCCGCAACTGTAAGCTTAGTTCCGATGCGTCGGAATGCCTTTTGTACACTTCATACCACTGTTCCAAATGCGAATGGGAAGGTTCACAAAAGGACGCAAGCCAGGAGACCTGCCAATTTTCTATCAATTAAAACCTTCGGCTTTCGGGAAAAAAGCCTGCGGATGATGAAAAAAAGCAATTTCTACATCTTCTTGTCCCTTATTTTATATCCAGTTTACGGGTATGGTCAACATGATTCCATTACTCAACTGGAGGAAGTGATACTTAGTGATATTCACCTGTTTCGAAATTCAGAAACAAACCAGGTGCAGGTGCTGAGCGATTCGGTCCTGGAACAAAATTCCCCGGCCTTAACTTCCTTACTCAAGTTTAATACTCCGCTGTTTTTCAGAGAGAACGGCCCTGGAATGGTGGCGTCTGCTTCCTTTCGAGGCACATCGGCATCACAGACTGCAGTAGTTTGGAATGGGATCAATATTAATTCCCAGTTTACGGGGCAAACCGATTTTAATACCCTGCTCACTTCCGGATATGACAACGTCGCTGTGAGATCTGGTGGAGGTGCCGTGCTTTACGGGAGTGGAGCCATTGGCGGCAGTGTTCATCTCAACAATAAATTTAGGTTTGGCAGCGGCTTTGATACCGGGCTCCAGCTGGAGTATGGCAGCTTTGAGACCTTTTATGGCAGTGCGAATGCAACATATGCTTCAGATGCACTTAGCCTTCAGTTCAATCTTGCACGCCAAAGCAGTGAGAATGACTTTCCATATCCCAATTCAGAAAAATCTAATGAAAACGGAGATTATCAAAATTCAGCAGTAAGTGCGGCAGCTGCATATATTCTGAATGAGCAGAATATCCTGAAGTTTTACAGCAATTTTTACGACGGGGACAGGGGATTTTCTGGTACACTTTCCCTGGCTTCCAGGAGTAAATATGAAGATCTTAACACCCGAAATTTGTTGGAATGGAACAATTATTCAGGAAGTTTTATTAGTCGCCTAAAAGTGGCTTACCTCACTGAAGCCTATAAATATTTCGAGAACAGAAGTACAAGTAATTATTCCTTTGGGAAAGCCAGTACTGCGCTTACAAAATATCACCTCACCTATAATGCAGGTGCAGACATTGAAATTGGCGGACTCCTGGAGTTGCAGCAAACCACCGGGAAAGGAACAAACATTGAAGAAACACAGGAAAGAAAGACAGGATCTGCCGGAGTGATGTTTTCTCAGAACCTTTTTCCTTTTAAGTATGACCTGAGTGCAAGAGCGGAATTTTCGGATAAATATGATTCTCCCATCCTTTTCTCGGCAGGCGCTGCTTATGAGCTGTCAGCAAATTATCTTCTACGGCTCAACTTCTCGCGCAATTACAGGATTCCCACCTTTAATGATCTTTTTTGGTATGCCGGCGGGAACCAGGATCTTAGGCCAGAGAAATCACTACAGGCAGAAATAGGGCAGGAAATTCACCTTTTTGGAACCCATGTGGAACTCACTGCTTTTCTCATTGATACCGAAGATCTACTGCGCTGGGTGCCGGCTTCTGGCGGAAGATGGGTTCCGCAAAACACAGAAAAAGCCCGGAACTATGGGGTCGAGACTATCGTAAAATGGTCCGGGGAATTCCAAGGACATCGGTTTACATTCAATGGGACCTATGCCTATACCCGTGCCATTGATCGATCCTTGAACAAGGAACTTATTTATGTGCCAACGCACAAAGCAACAGCTTCTGCAGGTCATGCCTTTGGCAGAATGAGTTCCTATTTCCAGATTTTATACAATGGACAAGTTTATACCTCTTCAGATAACAAGTACATTTTACCCGACCATACAGTTTCTAATGCCGGATTGAATTACTCTTTTTTGCAAAAGCGGCTTCACTTAGGAGTAAAAGCGCAAAACATCTTCAATTCGGAATACCAAAGCATGCCGTCCCGCCCTATGCCTGGACGCTCATTTCAATGTTCACTAACCTTTAATTATTAAAAAATGCAGTTTAAAAATTTATTGTACTTATTCTTAAGCCTTGTGATCTTAGTATCATGTGAAAGTGATGATGACAACATCATTCCTCCCCAGAATGGTGGCACCTATAGTGACGGAGTTTTCATAATAAATGAAGGTAATTTTGGACAGGGAAACTCCACAATTTCCTTTTTAAATGCTGAAGGAGAAGTGACTCATAACATTTTTTCTACAGTCAATGGCGCAGACTTGGGAGATACTGCAACAGATATTGGCCTTTTTGAAGAGTTAGTTTTCATTGTGGTCAATGTTTCGAATAAAATAGAAATTGTAGATCGTAGTACCTTCGAAACCGTAGCCACAATTGATACCGGCTTAAATAATCCTCGAAAAATAGCATTTTTGGATGGTAAGACCTACGTCACAAATTGGGGAGATGGCTCTGATCCAAACGATGATTTTATTGCTGTTTTCGACAGCTCTTCCTTCGAATTGATTACAACTATCGCTGTAGCGGAAGGTCCTGAAGACATTTTAGCCACCGAAGAAAAAGTGTTTGTGGCACATCTTGGGGGCTGGAGTTTTAATGATAAAATCAGCGTGATCTCTGAAGATGAAGTTGAAAAAACTATAGAGGTGGGAGCAGGGCCAAATGCCATGGCTGCCGGAAATGGATTTTTATGGGTGTCTTCTTCAGGTTTACCAGATTATTTAGGAGAAACAGCGGGTTCTATTTCTAAAATCAGCCTTTCCACCTTAGAGGTGGTGCAGGAATACATTTTTGAAGAGGCGGAGCAGCATCCAGGTAATTTAAGTCTTAACAACGATAATGTCTATTTTACTCAGGGAACAGATGTCTACAGTTTTGGAACTTCAGAAACGACGCTTCCGGCTTCTGCTGCTTTTAGCCTGGAGGCAGTGGCTTATTTGTATGGTTTTGATCTCATTGATGGAAATATATATGCAGCCTCAGCCGATCCTAATTTTACTGGTAATGGCACGCTGTATGTCTACGATGCTGCAACTGGAAATTTATCTGCCAGCTATGAGACCGGAGTAAATCCTAATGGAGTTTTTTCTAATTAACAGAATTGGCATAAAATAAGAAATCCCGCTTTTGCGGGATTTCTTATTTTATGTTTCTTTATTTCTGCTCTGCCCGTTTCATTGGAGGCAGGTCATCAATAATTAGTTTCTGATATCCTGGTGCAAACATCTTTCCTTCCCCAACGAACTTGAAGTTTCCACTCAACATTCTTTTCTGGGTACTTGCAGCTGCTTCCTGAAGATTGCCTGTAATTGCATCTATAGCAGCTTTAAGTAAAGTTTCTGAAGGGTCACCCAGTACGCCAAGATTAGCAAGGTCTTCGCCAACTGTTATATCTGGCGCAAGACCGTCATGAAAATCTGAAACTCCATTCTTATTTGCGTATTTAAGCACCAAAGGTTGAATAGCGTACTTGTGGTTTGGATTTACATGCGTATTCCCGTTCTCATCTGTAAGGCTGAAGTTAGGAGAATCATGTAATGTATATGAACCCTGGAATTTTCCACTGGTATAATCTCCAATCTGGACAACATCTATGTATGCGTTAAGCCCATTGATAACAAATTCACTTGCAGAGGCAGATCTTTTTGTAGTTAGCACGTAAACTTCATTAAGATTAAGACTGTTGATCTTTTCTCCAGTTCTCACAACGTCATTGAATCTTTGCACAAGATATTCGGGATAATTTGCCTGGTAATATGCCTGGTAGTCTTCGTTGAACTGATATTTCATCATGATCTCCCCGTTGAACTGCCCGGTGATCATGCTTGCAAGATCTTTTGCAGTTTCCCCGTTACCTCCGCTGTTATAGCGCAGGTCAAGGACGAGATGAGTTATATTCTGGCTTTTTAGCTCTGCAAAGGCTGCGTTGAGCTGGCCATCAAAGCTAGGAGTGAAGCTATTGTACATTAAATATCCTATCCTGTTGCCTTCTACTTCGAGGACCTTCGAAATGAGCACTGGATTTTCTGAGGCTTCAACACTTACAAGCTCCACTACTTCTTCGGTATCCTTGATGGTTGATCCCTCTAACACGGCAATTCTCAGGCTATACGTATCCTTACCCAACAGGTCCTGATAGTTGTCCAGGTTAAGTTTCTGGCCATCAATTTCAGTAAAAAAGTCTCCTCTTTCTACACCAGCTTCCTCTGCAGAAGTGCCGGGTACTACGTATCTTACGTAACCAAAGATGTTTTCAGAACCACTAAAAAGGTGTAACTGGTAATCCATTCCATTAGATTTGGAAACACCTCCCTGTAATTGATTGGTCAAAGCGACATAATCATTCGTCATGAAGCTGAACCTGTCATGTGATGCCTGCAGGGCCTCAAACAAATCTTCGGGCGTTTCAAAGTCGGCCAGGAATTCATTTTTGGCCGTATTACTTGAGAAATATCCATCGGCAAGAACAGGAACTTCAGATTTGTAGAGATAGATATCATTCATCCCACGGTAGATAAATTGTTCCACCTCAAGATTTTCTTCGGGGGTTTCAACTACTTTTTCTTCAGGTTCTTTGGTGACTTCATCTTCAGAGCAGGAGGTGAAAAAAATTCCAAAAAGGAACAACGGCAAAAATAACTTCTTCATATATAATATATTTAGTGGTCGCTAAAACTAATCTAAATGGATATTAGCAGCAAAAAAAATTCTGAAAAAAATGTTAATATGTCATTGCAGATTCTGCAGACCCTCATTAACATACATCTTCTGATATAGTAAGTCGTTCATTCCTGCCTCACCTATCACTTCATATCTAAAATCTTTCTTCGCCTGCATTTCCGCAGCCTTTCCTTCAATGATGTTTATGGTTGCAGCAAGCAGTGGTTCTGAGGGATCACCCAGAACTCCGAGCTGTCGCACATCTTCATTTATTTCCACATCTGGAAGAAGTCCGTTTACATAATCTGTCACACCGGCAGCGTTTAAAGTTTTATAAATAAGTGGTTGTACTGCATAAGTATGATCCAAACTTGCCCCGGTCCTTCTAAAATTCGGAGAATCGTATAATGTGGTAGAGGCCTGAAACTTTCCTGTGGTTCTTTCCCCGACCTGGACAACTTCAATATATGGTTTTAGACCATTGATAAGCAGTTCACTTGCAGAGGCAGTTCTCAATGTGGTAATGAAGTACACGCGAGTTAAGCCAAGGCTGTTAATTGTTGCGCCGGTATTGATCCTGTTGTTGAACCGGTTTACAAGACTCTCGGGCGCAGTGGTTTCCAGGAATGCCTGGTAATCATCATTCCACTGTTCCTTATAAAAGATCTCCCCATTGTACTGCCCTGTGATCATACTCGCCAGGTCATTGGCAGTTTCAACAGAGCCGCCACCATTATACCTAAGATCTACTATGAGGTCTACTATCCCTTCTGCTTTGAACATTCCAAAAGTCGCATTGAGCACAGCGTCAAAATTTCCTGTAAACGCATTATACATCAGGTAACCCACTTTTCCCTTTGAGGTGCTTAGGGTTTTAGCAATGAATACGGGATTAGAAGTGTATTCCGACTTCTGAAGAGTTATCGTTTCTCCGGTAGGAACAATTTCATTACCATTAAGCTGGGCTAGACCAATAGTATAGGTAGAAGGTTCCAACAATCGGGAAAAATTGTCGACCATTAACTGCTCTCCATCTACGGAATTAAAGAGATCTCCCCTTCTAATTCCCTGGGCTTCAGCAGATGTATTTGGCAGAACATAACGTACATATCCAAGGACTTCCGAAGAATTTTCGGTATATCTTATAAGACCGAATTGCATTCCGTTAGAGAGATTGATCCCGTCAAGTGATTTTTCCAATTGGCGATAATCTTCTACAAGAAAACTGAATTCATCATGATTTGCCAGGAGTCCATCATAGAAAAGATCTTCGGGAGTAGAAAATCCACGAAGGAAATTATCTAGTGCAGCCTGATCTTCAAAACGATCATCGGCTAATGCAGGGACTTCAGCTTTATATAAGTACATGTCATTCATAGCACGCCATATAAAATTTTTGATCTCGAGATCACTGGCCGGCCTAATCACATCGTCCAGATCGTCCTGGCAGGATACAAGCAGGAGCAGTGTAAAAATGCAAAACAAAGAATGGCGTATTGTTTTCATAACTTTAGAAGTTTTTATGCTCCTAATTTAGTGGGTAAAAAGAAATTTTGAAATTTCCTGGTAACAAAATTGTTTTATAACCGTCGTAAAGGAAAGGGACAGTAAAATGTTCCTTGCCAACCAAACCAAAAAATGAAACAGCATACTTTCATAAACCTCATGAAACCGGTGCAGGACAAGATGTACAGACTTGCCTTAAGACTCCTGGTTTCTAAAGAGGCTGCCGAAGATGCAACGCAGGAAGTGATGCTCAAGTTATGGAGCAGGAAAGAGAAACTAAGTTCTTATAATAATGTCGAAGCTTTTGCTATGACTGTTACAAAGAATCATTGTCTTGACCAGCTCAAACTAAAGCAAAACAACAACTTAAGGATCGTTCACAGTAATTACGAGTGTGGAGAATCATCGTTGCAGCATAAGGTTGAGGTACAGGATGATCTGAACTGGGTTCAAAAGATCATTTCAAATCTACCTGAACAGCAAAAGATCTTGATTCAGCTAAGAGAAGTGGAGCAGTATGAATATGAGGAGATAGCTGAAATGACCGAAATGAATGAAACCGCTATAAGGGTGGCGTTGAGCCGGGCCCGTAAAAAAATTAGAGAAGAAATGCTAAAAAGACACCGCTATGGAATTAAAAGTAATTGAAGGCCTTTTAGACAAGTATTTCGAAGCAGAGACTTCGAATGCAGAGGAGGCACAGCTTAGAGCGTACTTTTTATCGGGTGATGTTGCCCCTCATCTTGAGCAGTATATTCCTATGTTTTGCCTTTTTGAACAGGCAAAGACTGAGAATCTGGATAAGAAAGTAAGATACACCCCGTCGAGTTCAAGATTTGAGGTGGGGAGGAAAAAAGTTTATTCCTGGGTTGCAATTGCAGCTTCAATTGTGATTCTTATGGGGATTGTAGTTCAGCAGGAAAATCAGACAAGCGAATTTGGAACCTATGAAGATCCCGAATTGGCGATGCAAAAAACAATAGAAGCCCTCGAGATGATGTCTG
Source organism: Salinimicrobium oceani (assembly GCF_012037645.1). NCBI lineage: Bacteria > Pseudomonadati > Bacteroidota > Flavobacteriia > Flavobacteriales > Flavobacteriaceae > Salinimicrobium > Salinimicrobium oceani. The sequence continues at coordinate 375,231 of NZ_JAAVJR010000003.1, read as the reverse complement.
TTTATATGAATGCAGGGACAGAAGATCTCGGTTATATTGAAGAATTTAATAGTACCAAAGATAAGATTGTAAAATAAGTAAAATGAAACCCATGAAAAAATTGACCTTAGCCTTATTGGCCCTAATAGTACCTTTTTTAGCAAGTGCTCAGAACTTTGATAAGTATGAGAACATGAAAGAGGTGGATGCGGTAGTAGTGACGAGTAAAATGTTCAAGCTGCTAACCAAAATTGACCTGAATGCCGATGATCCGGAAACACAGGCATACATTGATCTCATTGAAAATCTACAGGAGATGAAAGTGCTTTCCAGCAGCCAGGAAAGCATACGAAAGCAAATGGCATCTGATGTAGCCTCCTTTATAAAAAATGGAAAAATGGAGGAATTGATGAGAGTTTCTGAAGGTGGTAAAACAGTGAAATTCTATTACTCTCCGGGAAAAAATGATGATTACGTGAGCCAGTTATTCATGTTCATGGAAGGCCAGGATAAGAACAAGCCAATTTCGGTGATCCTGAACATAAAAGGGGAGATAAATTTGGCACAGGTGTCAAAACTAGCCAACGATTTCAAGATCCCCGGAGGCAATGAATTGAAGAACGTGGAAACGAAAAAACAATGAAAAAATTTGTCTTAATAATGGTACTCTTAAGCCTGGGGCTAGTTTCATGTAAAAATGAAACTAGTCTTCAGGAATATTATGTAGAGAACCAGAATAACCAGCAGTACCTTGCTTTTGATATTCCTGCCAGTCTTTTAACTGGAGAAAATTCGAAACTGACTGCGGAGCAAAAGGCAACCTTGAACACTATCAAAAAAGTGAATGTTCTTGGTTTTCCTTTAAAAGATGAGAACAAGGCGCTGTATGAAGCAGAAAAAGAAAAGCTTACAGAGATCCTGAGATCTGATAAGTATAAGCAGCTAATGCGCTATGGAGGCGGTAATCGCAAGGCCGAGCTGTATTTTCTTGGTGAAGATGACGCAATTGACGAATTGATCGTCTTTGGAAGTGACGATGAGAAAGGTTTTGGAATAGCCCGAGTAACTGGAGACAAGATGAATCCTGAAGCTCTTATCAGGTTACTGAAATCTTTTGAGGACGGAGATCTCGACGTGGCAGGCCTACCAGATCTTGGCGGCTTTCTGGATTAGAAAGATTATAATAAAAAAAGAGGGCTCAAAAATGACATTTCTGAGCCCTCTTTTTTTTGTTCCAGGTTCCAGGTTCCAGGTTCCAAGTTGCCGGTTACGGGTTGGAGTATTTCCTCTAAAATTTTTTGCAGAGAGCGCACTACCTACTAATTACTATACACTGCAAACTTTCTGACCCCTGATCACTGAATATTGATTACTTATATCCCCGTGTAGTTCTGAGGTGTAATTTGTCGCAGTTCTGCCTTAATTTCTTCTGAAACTTCCAGCTGACCAATGAATTCTGAAATACTCTCTTTAGTGATCTGGCTATTTGTACGGGTAAGGCCTTTGAGAGCTTCATATGGATTTGGATAAGCTTCCCGCCTCAATATTGTTTGAATGGCTTCTGCGACAACAGCCCAGTTGTTCTCCAGGTCGGTGTCAATTTTAGATTCATTCAGGAGTAATTTGTTCAGGCCTTTAAGAGTGGAAGAAAACCCTATCAAAGTATGACCAAATGGGACTCCTATGATCCGAAGTACTGTACTGTCTGTAAGATCCCTTTGAAGCCTGCTCACAGGGAGTTTTGCAGCTAAATGCTCAAAGAGTGCGTTTGCAATTCCGAGATTACCTTCACTGTTTTCAAAATCGATTGGATTCACCTTATGAGGCATAGCCGATGATCCTACTTCTCCTTTTTTGATTTTTTGTTTGAAATAGTCCATTGATACATACGACCAGATATCGCGATCAAGATCAAGAATAATGGTATTGATGCGTTTTAAAGCATCGCATAAAGAAGCAAGGTGATCGTAATGTTCTATTTGAGTGGTAGGAAAAGAATGATGCAGGCCTAATGATCCTTCTACAAAGTCCTTTCCGAATAATTTCCATTTTACATTGGGATAAGCCACTTTATGTGCATTGTAATTGCCAGTTGCGCCTCCAAATTTTGCAGCGTTAGGAATACTTTGCAGGAACTTTATTTGTTCCTTAAGTCTTACAAGAAAAACCTTTATCTCCTTGCCAAGACGGGTAGGGGAGGCAGGTTGACCATGCGTACGGGCCAGCATGGGGATATCCTTCCAGTCTTCTGTAAGCTGTTCCAGTTTTTCGAGTAGATCGTTAAGCGAAGGATGATATACATCTTCCAATGCTTCCTTGATGCTTAGTGGTACGGCTGTATTATTAATGTCTTGTGAAGTGAGGCCAAAATGGATGAATTCCTTGAAATCTGATAGCCCCAGCTCATCAAATTTTGATTTTATAAAATATTCAACTGCCTTTACATCGTGATTGGTCGTTTTTTCGATCTCCTTGATCTCCAGGGCATCTTCGGTTGAGAAATTCTGGTAGATCTTTCGAAGTTCAGGAAAACTCTGCTCACTCACCTTTTTGAGTTGTGGCAGGTCGTGCTCACAAAGAGAAATAAAATATTCTATTTCAACTCGCACCCGGTATTTAATAAGGGCCTGTTCACTAAAGTAATCTACAAGAGCTTTTGTCCTGGAGGAATATCTGCCGTCGATAGGGGAAATTGCCTGAAGAGAGGTCATGTGTAAACGTTCAAAAATTAAGGCCTAAAGATACATTTTCGACGCCACTCATGAAAGATTAAATTTGGAAGTTGTTCATGCTTTTTCCAGGAGTTCCTGCACCACGCGAGGCACTCCGATGGAGGCATTTTCGGCGTATACCTGCAACTTACGGGTCTCCTTCACCGTGGGTTTGGGATCTATGAAATATACTGGAGCATCTTCTGGAGCGTAGTAGAGGAGCCCGGCAGCCGGATAAACCTGCATGGAAGTACCAATGATCATGAGAACGTCGGCCCGGCTTGTTATTTCCATTGCAGGTTCCATCATGGGCACAGCTTCCCCAAACCATACAACATGTGGACGCAGCTGGTGGTTGTGCTCGCAGAAGTCGCCCAGCTTTAGGTCATCATGCCAGTCCAGTACTAGCTCTTCATTAAAGGTACTTCGGGCCTTTCGCAGTTCCCCGTGTAAGTGGATAACATTACTGCTACCTGCGCGTTCATGGAGATCATCTACGTTTTGGGTAATAATGTGTACCTCGTACTTTTTTTCAAGTCCCTTGAGGGCTTTGTGAGCTGCATTTGGTTCTACTTCCTTTAATTGCCTTCTTCGTTTGTTGTAAAAATCCAGCACCAGCTCCTTATTTCGCTCCCAGCCAATGGGGGAAGCAACTTCCATCACGTCATGACCCTCCCACAAACCATTTGAATCTCTAAAGGTGCTAATTCCGCTTTCTGCACTTATTCCTGCACCTGTGAGTACAACTACTTTCTTCATGTGTATTAATTGGAATAAAAATTAATCAGAAATTTTTAAAGATCATAATATAAAGTTATAGCAATTGAGGTGTCAAAAAAGGTAATTCTGGTGTGGATTTCCTAATTTCACGGCATGAATGAAAACCTAGAACTTCTCACTTACCTGGAGAATTTTCTTACCGACAGGAGGAAAAGCCTGTTTCAAAGAGTTATTGCAAATCGCACTAATTTTTTCACTGTGGCCACACAGGACATTTATCAATTACACAATACAAGTGCTGTGATACGCAGCTGTGATGTTTTTGGAATTCAGAATATTCATGTGGTTGAGGAAGTGAATCTAAAAAAGATCGACAGGGAGATCGCAATGGGGGCACAAAAATGGGTTGATATTCATCGATATACATCCACTTCAGATTGTTTACAAAGGCTTCGGAAGGAGGGATATAAGATCGTAGCTACTTCTCCTCACCAGGGCACGATGCTTCAGGATTTCGATATCAGCTCTCCCGCGGCATTCTTCTTCGGAACTGAGACAGATGGACTTTCAGAAGAAGTTATGGAAGAGGCAGATGAGTTTCTGCAAATTCCAATGGTAGGCTTTACAGAAAGTCTTAATATTTCAGTTTCTGCTGCGATCATTCTTCAGGATATAACCGCCAGATTGCGGAAAAGTGATTTGCAATGGCAACTTTCCGAAGAAGACCAATTAGAGAAAAGGATAGACTGGGCTAAGAGGAATTTAAAAAATTCGGCCGAAATACTTGCCCGCTTTGAAGCATCCCGATAAAATTATTTACATTTAGGTCCCCCTTAGTAGAAGAATATGACACTTTTCTTTTATGTTATTATTGGTATCATCACCTTTGTGGCGTTCCTACACGCCTGGGCTAAAAAGGAATACAACCTTAGCCGTACAGTGGTGATCAACCGCCCAAAAGCCGAAGTTTACGCCTTTATAAGACAACTCAAAAAACAGCCGCTGTGGCTTCCCTGGTTTTTGAATGACCCTAAAGTGGTCATCAAATTTAAAGGTGAAGATGGAAAAGAGGGCGCCTCTTCTTACTGGAAAGGCAGCAATAACGTGGAGGGAATTCAAAAGATCGTTAAGGTGAAAGAGGGAAAAGTGTTTGAAACACAGTTGCTGTTCATCAAACCTTATAAGTCACTTTCGCTGAACTATATTGCTGTAAAGGAAGTGGAACCCGATCGCACAAAAATGGTTTGGGGGGTTAAAGGAGTACATAAATTTCCAGCCTCTGTGCTTATGCTTTTCTACGGAATGGACCGGGCTTTAGGAAAAGATTTCGAGGCCGGGCTCTACAACCTGAAAACCTATCTCGAGAGAAAGCAGTGATCGAATTTTCAGAATTTATTAATCTTTTGAATAAAAAGAATGGCGTCCTTCACTAGAAGTATCTGGGACCGAGCTGTTATTTTAGAAGATTACCTGCTGAAGATCTCCACGCAAAACTTCAGAGCGTGAGATGATAAGTTCGGCCAAAAAAAATGCCGAAAATTCTCATTTTCGGCATCTGTTATTTTCCTACAAGTTTTACCTGTTCAGCACTTTGTATTCTTCATAGCAACCGCTCATGGCGTCAAGTATCTGCAGATCGTTTGCGCTGCTAATAAAGTCGGTGGAGTAATTACATCTCCTCAAAACTTCATCAATATCCATTCGGTTTATTCCCAGTACAGCCATAAGCGTTTGCCTGTCGAATTTACTTTGGAGTAGGCGTCTTATCTCATCATCCTGCTTCATTTCCCGCAACTTCCGCATTTGCTGCGGCTGTTTTCCAAAGATATTATACAAGGCATCTGCTGGGTTAAAAACCGCACCAAGAACTCTTGAAACTGCATTGGGACTATATTCTCCGCCCTCGTAGCCCTGATTTAAACCTGAGATACTGTAACGGTAATTCTCATAAATAGGAATATTCTTAGCATCTATTTCAAGATAACCTGTGAGTTGAACGGGGCTAACCACGACCTCTTCCAGTGCAATACCCAGCTCGGTCATCTTGACCTTCACCTCGCCGTATTTTAACCAGTCGTTGGTAACTCTTACGCGAATGGACTTAAAGCCCAGGTAGGAGAAATACAGCGTATCATTTACATTGGCTTTGATCGAAAAGTCTCCGTTCTCTGCAGTGACAGCTCCAATGACCTGGTTGAGGTTCACGATGTGAGCATTTTCAATGGGTACATCATTAGCGGCGTTAAGCACTTTCCCCGAAACTACAGTAGATTCCTGGCCTAAGGCAATGAAACTGAAAAGCAGGAACAGGGGGATTAGGATATTCTTCATGCTGTGGTTTAAGCTAATAATGTACATCGGGAAAACTGTACCAAAAATTGCCTGGAAAGCTTATTTTTTTGATCTTCTTCTTTTAATCGAGCTTTCAATGCTGCTGTTGCGGCCTCCGCTCTTCTTTCCCTGTCTTCCGCCAGATCCTGCATCAGAAGACCTTCTTCGACCACCTGCAGGCGCATCAGACGATCTTCTTCGTCCTTTATCTGCTCCTTTTGGTTTGTCAAAACTGCGGCCTCCTTTGTCATTTCCTTTATAGCCACCTTTGCGTCCGCCACTGCGCTCTTTACCTGCGCTTTTTTTCGTAATCTCTACATTGATATGTCGGCCCTGGTGCTTGAAGTCCTGGAAGATCCTGAGTACTTCTTCAGCTTTGGAGCTATCTACATTAAAAAAGGAGAAACTATCTTTCACTTCGACACGATTCACATCGTCTCTTCCCAGATCAAGTGTTGCCTTTAGAAAATCTTTTAGGCTCATCCAGTCGAAGTCATCTTTAGCTCCTACATTTATGAAGAACCTGGTGCTGTCTCCTTCATCTTCATACACATCGGCTGAACCTTTAGCATTAAGATCCTGCGCATTGTTGTAATAATTAAAGAATCTGGTAAACTCGACCGAAAAGAATTTTTTAAGCAATTCCTCTTTGGAAAGACCTTCAAATAATTCTGCTATACTTGGAAGGTACTTGTCAATTTCGTGATTGATCTCTGTCTTGCTTATCTCATTGGCAAGGTGAAAAAGTTGCACCTCGCAGATCTCTCTGCCATCAGGAATTTCTTTCCTTTCAAAAGACTGGCCTATGATCCTTTCGATTCCTTTGATCTTTCTGGCTTCACTTTTTGAAACAATGACCATAGAAACACCACTTTTTCCTGCTCTTCCCGTACGACCACTTCTGTGGGTATAGGTTTCTATCTCATCAGGCAACTGGTAGTTGATCACGTGAGTAATGTCATCTACATCAATTCCACGGGCAGCAACATCTGTAGCTACCAGCATCTGTATCTGTCTTGCCCTGAAGCTTTTCATCACCAGGTCTCGCTGGTTTTGACTAAGATCTCCATGAAGTGCAGCAGCATTATAACCATCTTCGATAAGCTGTTCTGCTACTTTTTGGGTGTCGCGCTTTGTGCGACAAAAGATCACTGAAAAAATATCTGGATTTGCATCTGCCAGTCTTTTTAATGCTGCATAACGGTCACGTGCATTAACCATGTAGTACTCATGAGAAACGTTTGAAGTTCCCATGTTCTTTGTACCTACAGTGATCTCTACCGGGGTGCGCATAAATTTCTTGGCAATGGTTGCAACTTCCTTCGGCATAGTTGCCGAAAACAACCAGGTACTCTTATCTGAAGGGGTGTGAGAGAGGATCTCAGTGATGTCTTCATAGAACCCCATGTTCAGCATTTCATCTGCTTCATCAAGGATGCAATACTGGATGGCCGAAATATCTACCAGCCTTCTGTTCACCATATCCTGCATACGTCCAGGAGTAGCAACGATGATTTGTGCTCCCTTTTTGATCTGGGAAGCCTGATCTGTTATACTGGCTCCACCGTAGATAGCTACGGTGTTAAGGCCTTTGAAATATTTGGAATAGTTCTTTAATTCATTGGTGATCTGCAAACAAAGTTCCCGGGTTGGGGAAAGAATAAGGCCTTGTGTCTTTCTGCTGTTTACATCAATTTTCTGGATAAGCGGAAAACCAAATGCTGCGGTTTTTCCGGTTCCGGTTTGAGCAAGAGCCACCATATCTGTGTCTTCCTGCAGTAAAATTGGGATTGATTTTTCCTGTACTTCACTTGGAGCTTCAAACCCCATGTCTTTAATTGCCTGTAACAAGGCGTCATTCAATCCTAATAATTCAAATTTATTCATACATATCTAATAAGTTGCAAAGGTAAGGATTAGTTAGCAGCTTATTACATTTATCTTTTTCCTGAATAATCCTGGAGAAAGTCAATGAGATTACGGGTTGCACGTGCACGATGACTAATTTCCGATTTTTCTTCAAGACTCATTTCTGCGAAAGTGAGGGATTTTCCTTCAGGCTGAAAGACAGGATCATAGCCGAAGCCTGCAGCTCCTTTTCTCTCAAAAATGATATTTCCGGAGCAAATTCCGGTGAAGGTGTGGAGGCTGTCATTAAGCTGAAGCGCAATTACAGTTTTGAAGCGGGCGCTTCGGTTCTCTTTTTCCTGAAGTTCCCTTAGTAGCTTTTCGATATTCGCATTGCTGTCTTTCGCCTCCCCCGCATACCTGGCCGAATAAACTCCCGGAGCCCCATCCAAGGCTTTTACTTCAAGCCCTGTATCATCGGCGAAACAGTCATAGCCATAATTTTTCTTTACATATTCGGTTTTTTGAATGGCATTGCCTTCAATGGTTGGTGAAGTCTCCGGAATATCTTCATGGCATCCAATCTCCTCCAGAGACAGCAGTTCAATATCATTTGGCAGTAGTGCCTGTACTTCTTTAATCTTATTCTTGTTGTTCGTAGCGAAAACTATTTTCATGATCTTTATTTGTGATGGTAAGGTTCATTCCGAAGAATGGTGAATGCCCGGTACAATTGTTCAACAAAAAATAACCGAACCATTTGATGTGAAAATGTCATTTTTGAAAGAGATAGTTTCCCGTCGGCTCGGGAATAAACCTCTTCAGAAAATCCATAAGGACCTCCAATGATGAAAATGAGCTGCTTCATACCACTGTTCAATCGCTTCTGAATATATTCAGAAAATCCTTCGGAAGTCAGCTGTTTTCCTTGCTCATCAAGCAATACCACAAAATCTGAAGTACTGAGTTTATCCATGATAAGCTTGCCTTCCGCAGTCTTTTGCTGGTCGATGGAGAGATTCTTGGTCTTTTTAAGATCGGGAAAAAATTCAAGATCGAACCTGTTATAATGCTCTAACCTCTGATCATAATTGTCGATGAGGTTCTTAAGTGCAGCATCATCTGTTTTTCCTATCGCCAGCAATTTTATGGTCATGATTAAATTTTAGTGTTTACTTTGTAACTTTAGCAAAAATAGGCACTGCAATGATTTCAAAAGAACAATTTGAGAAGGAAATTGAAATAATCATCGATAATGCATTACGAGAAGATATAGGAGATGGAGACCACAGTTCGCTCGCATGCATCCCTGCAGATGCACGGGGCAAGGCAAAACTGCTGGTGAAAGACACAGGGGTCATTGCAGGAGTGGATTTTGCACGCCGGGTTTTTGAAAAGGTTGATGCCCAGCTAAAAATGGAAATTCTTATAGAAGACGGCAGTAGGATAAAACCGCGGGACATCGTGTTTTATGTGGAAGGAGCTTCGCAATCCATCTTAAAAGCAGAACGGCTGGTGCTCAATGCCATGCAGCGTATGAGCGCTATTGCCACGAAAACCAGAACTTTTGTAGATAAGCTGGAAGGAACAGGGACGAAGATCCTCGATACGCGTAAGACCACTCCTGGAATAAGAGCTATAGAGAAATGGGCAGTAAAGATTGGCGGCGGAGAAAATCATAGGTTCGCTCTTTATGATATGATCATGTTGAAGGACAATCATATTGATTTTGCTGGTGGAATTGGTACTGCTATCGAAAAAACAAAACAGTACCTTAGTGATACCCAACGAGATCTTAAGATCATTGTGGAAGCGCGGAATATCAACGAAATAAAGCAGATCCTGTCTGCAGGAGGGGTGAACCGAATTCTTCTGGATAACTTTAATTATGACGAAACCAGAGAAGCAGTAGCCTTAATAAAGCGGAAATGCGAGACCGAATCCAGCGGAGGAATAACCCTGGAAACCGCCAGGAAATATGCAGAATGCGGCGTAGATTTTATTTCAAGTGGAGCTCTCACCCATTCTGTTTACAATCTCGATCTCAGCTTAAAAGCTGTGTAATTCATGAGCAACGGCGACGCAAAACCTGTAAAGAAAAAAAAGAGATTCACTTTTTGGTGGAGCAGTCGCGCCAAGAAAACAATTTTACCAGGCTTTGAGGGTTTATCCCTTTATGATCTTATCATTATCTTTTATGCAGGTATAGTAAAGGGCACCTTTTCGGCCAGGGCAAGCGCTATTTCCTTTAGTTTTTTTATGGCGCTATTTCCTTTTTTGCTCTTCCTGCTTAACCTCATTCCCTTTGTTGATTTTATAGATGATTTCCAGATTGCATTTCTGGATTTTATTGATTCCCTGCTCCCGCCAGATACCAGCGAGTTCTTTAATGATATTCTTTTTGACATCGCGGCTCGAAAGCGGGGAGGCCTACTTTCCTTCGTTTTCCTGCTCTCCATATTCCTTATGGCAAATGGCGTGAATGCGGTCTTTACTGGGTTTGAATTCTCTTACCACACCCGGGTGAACAGGTCTATCATCAGGCAGTATTTCATTGCTGTGGGAGTGTCCTTAATTCTGGCCCTATTGTTGCTAACTACTGTAGTAGTAACCGTTTATCTTACCTTTCTTACCGAAGATCTAAAAAGTCTTGGAGTTGTGAATGATGCGGTGATCTGGGCAGATGTAGGCAGGTATATTGTTTTTGTGATCATGATCTATCTTGTGGTAGCAATACTTTATTACTCGGGAACCAAAGAAAGTAGATTGAGCCGGTTTTTTTCCATAGGAGCTTTTGTAAGCACGGCTCTTATTGTTGTGACCACCTTTTTATTTGGGATCTATATAGAGAATTTCTCGACCTATAACGAGCTATATGGTTCTATTGGAGCGCTGCTAATTTTAATGGTGTATATCTGGATTAATTCTAATATATTGTTGCTCGGCTTTGAGCTTAATGCCTCACTAATGAAGCTGAAAAGAAATAGAAAATAAAAAAATAACTTAAACAAAATGAACATGAAAAACCTGCTTTTAATCCTTTTGGCTGTTGTGGTTTCCACTACTGCGTTTGCTCAGAAAAATGTTGGAGGTGTTACTTTGCCTGCTACAGAAAATTTTGACGGACACACTTTACAGCTCAACGGGGCCGGGGTGAGAGAAAAACTATGGATCGATCTTTATGCTGCCGGACTTTACCTGAATCAGAAAAATAGGAATGCTGAAGAAATCCTGAATTCTGATAAACCTATGGCGATCAAGCTTCATATCGTTTCGAAGCTTATTACAAGTGATAAAATGGTAGATGCAGTGACCGAAGGTTTTGAGAAATCCACAAACGGGAATACAGCACCTATTCAGAATGAGATCAATACCATTTTAGGTTTCTTCAAGGAAGATATCAAAAAGAATGATATTTTCGATCTTGTGTATGTGCCTTCAAAAGGAGTGGTTGCTTATAAAAATGGAAAGGAAAAAGGAGTAGTGAAAGGGAAGGAGTTTAAAAAAGCCCTTTTTGGAATCTGGCTTTCCAACAGACCTGCAGACGATGGTTTGAAAAATGAACTATTAGCTGGGAGATAAACTGAATTTTGAAATGCTCTCATAAACCATTCTTTTTAGGATGGTTTATTTTTTTGCAATAGAATCTCTTCTATTTTTGTTTAAAATCCCGCCGATGCCCTTTTTTATAAACGTGATTTTACCGCTTCCTTTGGAGAATCATTTTACTTACAGCGTTTCTAAGGCCGAAGCAGAATTTCTAAAGCCGGGGATGAGAGTCGCTGTACCCTTTGGAAAATCAAAAATATATACTGGCATTGTTGCTGAAGTACATCAAAACGATCCGCAAATTTATGAGGCTAAGCCGGTGGAGCAGATCCTGGATGAAACCCCGGTAGTGACCGAAGCTCAGCTGAAGTTTTGGTATTGGATAGCTTCCTATTACATGTGTACCGTGGGGGAAGTGCTGCGCGCAGCAATACCAAGTGCTTTTTTACTCGAAAGCGAGACCATAGTTCAAGTGCTAAAAGGCGTAAGCATCAATGATGAGGATCTAAGTGATGATGAATTTCTCCTTTTTGAAGCCTTACAGTCACAATCTTCCATGAAGATCAATGAGATCATTCAGCTCCTGGATAAAAAAACAGTGTTGCCGGTCATTAATTCCCTGGTTGAAAAAAAGATAATAGCGGTAAACCAGGAGATCTATGAGCAGTATCGGCCTAAAGTGGAACGGCATGTAAAACTGCATGACAAATATTCTGAAGAGGCAGCAATGCATCAGCTCCTGGATGAGTTGAGCAGGGCTCCAAAACAAAGGGAGGTGATTTTCACCCTTTTTGGGATGGCAGCAAAATCAAATGGAGCAGTAAAGGTTTCAGAGCTATGTAAAGCCAGTAATGCTTCTTCAGCAGTGATCAAAGCGCTTATAAATAAGCAGGTGCTAAAGGAGATCGAGGTAGAAACATCCAGGATAGCATTTGAAGGCGGAGAACTTTCAAATATGGTGAAGTTAAATGATCACCAGCAGCAGGCCCTGGAGGAAATTGAAAAAGCTTTTGAAACAGAAGATGTTTGTCTGCTGCACGGCATCACTTCTTCAGGCAAGACCGAGATCTATGTTGAGCTGATAGAGAAAGTAATAGCATCAGGAAAACAGGTGCTCTACTTACTTCCTGAGATAGCGCTTACCACTCAGCTTATCACAAGGCTTCAGAATTACTTCGGGGAAAAGGTGCTTGTTTTTCACAGTAAATACTCAGTAAATGAAAGGGTAGAAGTCTATCAGAACGTACTTCGCAACACAGAGAAGGCACGAATTGTAATAGGAGTACGTTCCAGTATATTTCTTCCATTTCATGATCTGGGCCTTGTCATAGTTGATGAGGAACATGAATCTACCTTTAAGCAATATGATCCTGCACCTCGTTATAATGCCCGCGACCTTGCGGTGGTACTGGGGAAAATGAGGGACGCAAAAGTTCTGCTGGGATCGGCTACCCCGTCCCTGGAATCTTACTTTAACGCCGTGCATAATAAATACACACTGGTCAATCTTGACCGACGTTATGGAAATGTGCTGCTTCCCGAGATTGAGATTGTGGACATCAAAGAGAAGCACCGGAAAAAACGGATGACAGGACATTTTTCCGATCGACTGCTGGAAGAAATAAGGGAGGCGTTGAATGAGAAGGAGCAGGTGATCTTGTTTCAGAATCGCCGTGGTTTCAGTCCTATTCTGGAATGTAATACCTGTGGCCATTCACCCCAGTGTCCAAATTGTGATGTGAGCCTTACCTTTCATAGTCACAATAACCAGTTGCGTTGCCATTACTGTGGCTATCATATTGCGATGCAGTTAAAATGCATGGCTTGCGGAAGCATCGAACTTTCAACCAAAGGTTTTGGTACAGAAAAAGTAGAGACAGAATTAAAAGCTTTATTTCCGGGGCATCAAATTGGGAGGATGGATCTTGATACCACCAGGGGGAAACATGGTTATGAAAAGATCATTTCGGCTTTTGAACAGGGGGAGATCGATGTGCTTATTGGTACGCAGATGTTGACGAAAGGGCTCGATTTTAGAAATGTAAGGCTGGTTGGGATCATGAATGCCGATACGCTGCTTAATTTCCCCGACTTTAGGGCGCATGAAAGAAGTTTTCAATTGATGCTACAGGTATCGGGAAGAGCTGGCCGAACGCAAAAGAGAGGTCGCGTCCTAATCCAAACCTATAACCCCCATCATCAGATCGTGCAGCAGGTTTCTACCAATAATTTTCTTGAAATGTACAGGGAGCAGCTCGAGGAGCGCAGAAATTATAAATACCCTCCGTTTTACAGATTAATAAGAATCACCTTGAAAGGCAGGGATTATACCAGGGTAAATGAAGGAGCCGATTGGCTGGCAACTTCTCTTAAAAATTCGCTGCATGAAAATGTGCTGGGACCGGAGTTTCCACCCATTGCAAGGATTAGGAATGAATATTACAAGAACATCCTTATCAAAATTCCGCAGAAGCAATCTTTGGCCAAAACGAAGAACCTTGTAAGCCGAGTGCTACAAAGTTTTAAGGCAATTGGTGCCTACAGGGGTGTCAAAACAGTGATTAATGTAGATCCTTATTGATTTGCGGCAAGGGCTTCAATAAGATTGGATTTTTTGTGCCGGCTTAAAGGAATTTGCTGCTTGTCGATCTCGATATTCCTGCTGTTATAGCGCTCGATCTTGTCCAGATTCACGATATAGGATTTGTGAATCCTGAGAAATTTATTTGACGGCAGCTGGTTTTCAAAAGATTTCATAGTGGCAAGCACCACGAAATTATCTTTTTCAGTTACGAATTTTACATAATCTCCAAGAGCTTCGATATACTTGAGCTTGTTAAGGAAGACCTTACGATTTTTTAGATTGCTCTTCACAAAGATGTAATTATCATCTTCGGGGGGAGCACCTTCATGCTTCAGGCGGTAAAGATTTATGGCCTTGGATACAGCATTTAAAAAACGTTCTTTGGAAATAGGTTTGTGCAGATAGTCTACTGCATCGTAATCAAATGCCTTAAAGGCGTATTTGGTCTTTCCGGTAACAAAGATGATCTGTGGTTTGTTGGGAAGGTCATCCAGAAGATCGAAGCCAGAAAGGATAGGCATTTCGATATCCAGGAAAATAAGGTCTACTTCTGTATCCAATAAGCCATTTTTGGTTTCGATGGCATTATTGTACTCGGCAACCAGTTTGAGGTTAGGATGATCTTTAATGAGCTTTACAATAGAGAGTCTTTGTAAGCTCGAATCATCAACTACCGCACATTTAAGTATAACTTCTTCCACTCTAATCTAAAAAGGTTAGCATTAGCAATAATAAATAAAAAAAACTTTAAAAAAAATTAAAAATGGGATTTCATCGATTAAAAGGAACAATTCGACTTATAATTATGCTTTGTAATATTCAGGAATAATGTTACTTTTGCAGCCAAATTAATTTAAAGTAAATTTTTTATGAATCATTATGAAACTGTTTTCATCTTGAATCCCGTTTTATCTGATGACCAGATAAAGGAAACAGTTAAGAAATACGAAGATTTTCTTGTTTCTAACGGTGCCGAGATGATATCAAAAGAGAACTGGGGGCTAAAAAAATTAGCATATCCAATTCAACACAAAAAGAGTGGTTTTTATCACTTATTTGAATTCACTGCTCCTGGTGAAGCCATCAACCCTCTTGAAGTAGAATTCAGAAGAGATGAGCGTATGATGCGTTACCTTACTGTGAAGTTAGACAAGCACGCAGTTGCCTGGGCTGAGAAGAGAAGAAACAGAAACAAAGAAAAAGCGTAAGTATGTCATCTATAGAACAACAAGCTAAAGGAAAGAAAGACGGAGAGATCAGATATCTTACTCCGTTGAATATTGAGACAAACAAAGCAAAGAAATACTGTCGTTTTAAAAGATCTGGTATTAAATATATCGATTATAAAGATCCAGATTTCTTAATGAGCTTTGTGAACGAACAGGGAAAATTATTGCCTCGTCGTTTGACTGGAACTTCTTTGAAGTATCAAAGAAAAGTGGCTGTTGCTGTTAAGCGCGCTCGTCACTTAGCATTAATGCCTTATGTTGGCGATTTACTAAAATAATAAAGAGGCTATTATGGAATTGATATTAAAGAAAGACGTTGAGAAATTAGGATTTAAAGATGATGTGGTTTCCGTAAAACCGGGATACGGCAGAAACTTTCTTATTCCTCAAGGTGCTGCTGTTTTGGCAACTCCTTCTGCTAGAAAAGTTTTGGAAGAAACTTTGAAGCAACGTTCTTATAAAGAGAAAAAGCAAATTGAAGAGGCTAAAGCTCAGGCTGCTAAACTTCAAGGCTTAGATATTAAGCTAACTGCAAAGGCTGGTGCCGGAGATAAGATCTATGGATCTGTAACCGATGCAGACCTTGCTGATGCACTTGCAAAAGAAGGAGTGGAGATCGAAAAGCGATACATCACTATTGCAGGTGGAAACATAAAACGTCTTGGACAATATGAAGCAACGCTTCGTTTTCACCGAGAGGTAGTTTCCAACTTCAACTTTGAAGTTGTAGGAGAAGCTCAGTCTTAATTGCTGAACAAATATTTAAATAGCCTGCTTCTAACGAAGTGGGCTTTTTTAATTTCAAGGGCCAAGAGCCAAGAGGCTAGAACCAAGACTTTTTAAAAATGGATTTTCATATCAGTTTTCTAACTTAAGAATTCTACGTGCTGAATTTTAAATTTTAAATCAATGAAATACGCCCGATTAACGAAAGAACAATTTGACGAACTGCATCAGGAGTTTATAAATTTCCTCGCATCTCAGTCAATTACCGGAGAGGAGTGGGAGGAAATCAAGATAAACAAGCCCGAAGTGGCCGAGCAGGAGCTGGATGTATTTAGTGATCTTGTTTGGGAAGGGGTATTGAACCAGGCGCGTTTCCTCGAGCACATATCTTCCAACCAGATCTATTTGTTCAAGATCACCGAATTTACCATTAATCTCATTGGAGTCAAAGTGGAGAACGATGCGGTTGACATTACAACGCGTCCCGGATATAACTGGTTGCAGCAGAATTTAATGGATGACCGGGTATCTCTGTATACTTCCTCCAAAAATATTAGCGACGATCGAAACAAAGATATTTTTGCGCTTATTCAGCAGGGAGCTGTGATCACTAAAGGCGATTTATATGCTTTTTTTGAAAAGCACCTTAATTTGAATTAATAATTATAAGTTTAGCGTTAGGAGTTTTCGTAACTCTTAACTCATAACTTTTTTTACTCGTATCTCAGGGATTCAATAGGATCTTGTTTGGCTGCCTTGGCAGCAGGATAACTTCCCGCCAGTACGGCAACAATGAGTGTGATCACAGTAGCCCAGATCACTGCAACCCAGGGCGTAGTAAAATCAAATCCGGCGGCTTTAGATACCCCAAAGCCAATTAGCACTCCAAAGAGAATTCCAAGAACGCCACCCATTTGTCCAATGATGAGGGTTTCCATAAAGAATTGCATGGCTATGGTGTTTTTCTTGGCTCCCAAAGCCTTTCTTACACCAATTTCGCGTGTACGTTCACTTACTGATACCAGCATGATGTTCATCAATGCAATAGAAGACCCAAAAATGGTAATTATCGAGATGATCCATGCGGCCCAGTTGAGGTACTGAGTGATGGAGAAGATCCGATTGATGAGGTCGTCACTCTTTGCAAGACCGAAATTATTTTCTTCTACGGGTCTTAACCCCCGTATATTTCTAAAGGTCATGATCGCTTCATCTTGCGCCCCTTCCAGCAGTTCCTTGTTCTCTACTCGTACACTAATATTGTAATTGATATCTGGAGCTGTGAAAATGGAGCGCGCCACCTGCACAGGGATAAGCATTCTAAGGTCCTGGTTGTTTCCGAAGGTGGAACCTTTGGATTCCAAAACTCCAATGATGCGGAATTTCACTCCACGTACAGAGATGGTCTTATTAAGTGGATCGACGTCCTTAAGTAGTCCGTTCTTTACGTCGGCACCAATGATAGTGACGTTATTGTTATTCTGAATGTCGAAAATATTGAAGTCCCGCCCTTCGGCTACATTTAGTCCCGAATTGTTGACGTAGTTCTCATTCACTCCAAGTACACTTGCCTCGGGATCTGTTTTTTCATTTTCGAACTTGATCTCGGCCGAAGAAGTTCCTGTAAAGGATATAGAGGTCCGGGTTTGAGGGAATTCATAATTGTCATTAAAAGCTTTTACTTCCCTGTAACCAATAATGGGATTGACCTTCTCCCGTTCCCCACCGTTTACCCGAATACTTGAATCGTAGCGTTGAAGATTAAATGTGTTGGCTCCCATAGATGCGAAGTCACTGGTGATGGTATTTTCGAGAGCCGCTACTGCGCTTAGAATTCCTACCAACGCAGTAATTCCTATCGCTATGATCATCACTGTTAATACTGTTCTTAAGATCTGGCTCTTAATGGAGAAGAATGCAATACGCACGTTTTCTTTGAAAAGTGGAAACATCAGGAATTAAAGTTTAGAAGTTAGACGCATTTACTGCAGGGTTGTTACAATAAATGTGAGATATCATGGGGCGGGCATTCTTTTATTTTTTCAGATATTTGCAGCTGAAAAGAAAAAGATGAAAATGGCGCAAAAACCTTCCATTCCCAAAGGCACCCGGGATTTTTCTCCCGCTGAAGTTGCAAAAAGGAATTATATCATTCAGCAGATCAAAGAGCAATTTGAAAAGTTCGGATTTCAGCCTATTGAAACGCCGAGTTTTGAAAACAGCGAAACCCTTATGGGGAAATACGGGGAGGAAGGGGACAGGCTTATTTTCAAGATCCTGAATTCAGGAGATTTCCTAAAGAAAGCCGATGCTGCAGCCCTCAAGCAACAGGACAGTACAAGGCTTACGCCTTCTATAAGCGAGAAAGCCCTGCGCTACGATCTCACAGTTCCGTTTGCGCGTTATGTGGTACAGCATAGAAATGAGATCGACTTTCCTTTTAAGAGATATCAGATCCAGCCTGTATGGCGCGCAGACAGGCCTCAAAAAGGGCGTTTTAGAGAGTTCTTTCAATGTGATGCCGATGTAGTGGGAAGTGACAGCTTATGGCAGGAGGTGGAGTTTGTGCAGCTGTATGATGCCGTATTCTCTACCTTGGGACTAGAAGGTGTTACTATTAAGATCAATAACCGCAAGATCCTTTCAGGCTTTGCCGAAGTGATCGGAGAATCTGATAAACTTATCGATTTCACTGTGGCTCTTGATAAGCTGGATAAGATTGGCGAGGAAGGTGTCAAAAAGGAGATGAAGGAGAAAGGAATTTCTTCTGAAGCCATTGAGAAAATTCAGAAGGTATTTGGGTTAAAAGGTGATTTTTCAGAAAAAATCGTAGTCTTAAAGGACATTTTAGGGCCATCAGAAATTGGGCAGAAGGGAATTGAAGAGCTGGAATTCATCAACAGCGCAATAACTGAATTGCATTTAAGTACAGCAAAGCTTGATCTTGATGTGACCCTCGCCCGCGGACTAAACTATTACACTGGAGCTATATTTGAAGTTGCAGCCCCACAAGGTGTGGCCATGGGTTCTATTGGCGGCGGCGGTAGATATGACGACCTTACCGGTATTTTCGGAATGAGCGGCGTAAGTGGCGTTGGTATCTCTTTTGGCCTGGACAGAATATATCTTGTTCTGGAGGAGTTGGATCTTTTTCCTCAAACCGTGGCACGTAATATCCAGGTGCTGTTCATTAACTTCGGAAGCAGAGAAAGCCTCTACTGTCTTAAAGCTATAAAGGAATTGAGGGCAGCCGGAATTGCAGCAGAGCTTTATCCTGAAGAAGCTAAGATGAAAAAGCAAATGGCTCACGCAAATAAACGCGAGATCCAGTTTGTGGTGCTGGCCGGAGCAGAGGAAATGGCGAGCAATAAATTTACCCTGAAGCATATGAAGTCTGGGGAGCAGTCATCTGTTAATCTGTCGGAGCTGGTTGAGAAACTGGCTTAAAGCAAGAAGTCCAAACCATAGAAGGGAGCTGAGCAGTTTTTAAAAGAATATCGATCCTATACTTCAGCATTTGGTCTATGCTGTTAACAGTTCCATTTCTTCTTTTGTGAATTCTAGATGCATAGCTTCCTCAAAAGCTTTTAAATGGCTCTCCTTTGTAGCACTGGCAATTGGCGCAGTGACCAGAGGTTGGTGCATTAACCAGGCAAGGGCTATTGCTGCGTTTGAGACGTGGTAACGATGGGCGAGTTCATCCATGCTTTTCAAAATTTTTAATCCCCGTTCATCAAAATATTTCATAACCATCTCTTTTCTTTCTCCTTGTATATCTTCTATTTTCCGATATTTCCCTGTGAGAAAACCACTGGCGAGGGAGAAATAGGGCAGTACGGCGAGCTGGTTTGATGCTGCGATCGGTTTATAATTAGTTCCGAAATTCTCTCGTGCAACGAGATTATATTCCGGTTGCAGGACCTGGTATTCTGGTAAATCACTTTCTTTTGCAGCTTTTAAAGAGGCCTCCAGTCGGTTTGGAGAGAGATTTGAAGCGCCAATATATCTTACTTTTCCATCTTTGATTAATTGCTGGTATGCTGCAAGAGTTTCTTCAACAGGCGTAGCCTCGTTGTCCCAATGGGTAAAATAGAGATCAACATGATCTGTTTTTAACCTGCGTAAAGAATCTTCTGCAGCTTTAATGATGTAATCTTTGGATACATCCCGACCTTCTTTTCCTGGGTTAGAACCCACTTTTGTTGCAATGGTCATTTTGTCCCTAACTCCCCTGCTTTTCATCCATTTTCCAAGGATGAGCTCACTTTCGCCCCCAGTGTTTCCAGGAGCCCAGTGAGAATAAGAGTCGGCGGTATCTATAAAGGAAAATCCTCTTTCCAGTAATTTGTCCAGGAGCTGAAAAGAATCTCTTTCACCTAATGTCCAGCCAAAGACATTACCTCCAAAAACAACTGGCGGAGTATGAAGTTCTGTTTTACCCAACTTTTTCTTCTGCATCATTTGAATTTTAGAAGAAAGAAAATAAGCAGTTGTTATGAAATTTCAAAGGATCATTAAGGGTTTGTGTTCAAAGAAATCCTACACCTTCTTCTGGTCTCTACTTTCAACCTAACAGGAATTGGTTTATCCTGACTTTTTACCTTCTTAAAATGGCAAAAAAAATGACACTTTTGAAGATGTAGTTTAATATTGGTCTGAAGGTCAGAAATTTATAATGCCTGAAAAATGAAGAAAATTTTGGACCTATGTTATATCACAAATAAAAAAAGCCGGATTTACATCCGACCTTTTCCTGTTTTCTCTGGTAGCGAGAACGAGATTTGAACTCGTGACCTCCGGGTTATGAACTTGATGTTTTATCTATGCAATTCCAACTAAAACCATGCAAAATATTTGATTCCCAGTGCTTTATATAATACCTGATCTTAATTAGAAGGTATTAATATCAAATTATTCTGTACTTATTCTGTACTATTCTGTACTTATTCTGTACTAACTGCCTAAACATTTCACTATCTTTACTAAGTTTTAAATCAGATCATTATGGCTAATGTAAAGATTGTTTTACGGAAGAACATGATAAGAAAGGATGGCACAATTCCCCTTGCATTGAGGATTAGTGAAAATTATAAAACAAATTATCATTGGCTTGGACAATATGTTTTTGAAAAGGACTGGGATAAAACTGCTGGAAAAGTTAAGAGAACTCATCCCAATTATAGAAAATTGAACAATTTTTTGATGAAAAAGTTGACCGAGGTCAATGATATTTATTTTGAGTCGAAAGATCGTATTACTCCCAAACAAATCAAACAAAAATTAAAAGGTCCTGGAGGCTTAAAATCTTTTTTTGCATTAGCAGCTGAACGTATAAAGGACAAATATGAAAGGGGGACATTCTCTGTAGCCAAATCCGAATTGTCAATCCTCTATAATTTAGAAGAATTTTTACATCTTAAAAAATCTAAAAACAAATCTACAGTTATCAAAGAGATCAAAGAACGGCGTAGAGAGCGTATAAGTAGGGCAAAAAGGGCCGAATATATGTGGATGGATGGAGTGAACTATTTCCAAAAAAGTACAACTTTACGATTTCAGGAAATTGATGAGGCATTTATAAATAAATATAAAACTTTTTGTCTTTCTTATTTAAACCAAACAACCAGAACTGTTACTAATCAGCTTATTTTTATTAGAACACTTTTTAACCTAGCAATAAAAGAAGGTATTATTGATCAAAAATATTATCCTTTTGCAGGGGAAAAAGAGAAAATTCGTATTGGTTCTGGTAATAAAATCGGTCTGACTATAGAGGAGGTTGAAAAAATAGAAGCTCTAAAATTTGAAGAAGGTGCTTCAATTTGGCATACTCACAATGTTTGGCTTTTTGCCTTCTATTTTGCAGGCATACGTATTTCTGATGTGGTTAAACTGAAATGGTCTGATTTTAAAGATAATCGTCTTTATTATGTAATGAATAAGAATGAAAAGGCGTTGAGCTTAAAAATTCCTGATAAAGCCGAAAAAATATTAAGCTATTACAGAAAGGACAAGTTACTTTATAATGGTTATGTATTTCCTTTTCTAAAAAATGTCCATCCTAAAGATGCTGAAGAAATTTATATAAAAACAAAAAATGCCACCAAACTTCTCAATAAATATCTAAAACGAATTGCAGAGGAATGTGGTATAGATAAAAATTTATCCAATCACATTGCGAGACACAGCTTTGGGAATATTGCAGGTGATAAAATACATCCTTTGATGCTGCAAAAGCTCTATCGACATAGTAATCTAAAAACTACTTTGAATTACCAGGCCAATTTCATTCATCGAGATGCTGATGAAGCTTTGGATAGTGTGATAAATTTTTGAATAGGTGAAGATTATCTTGTGAAGAATATAACTAATATTTAATATGAGAAGGTGAAATTCACGCTTTATGGGAAATTATGAGTGTAATGCCATTACAGTGGTAAATTCTATGTTCCTGAAAGGAGATGCTTTCAGCATTGCTGTAGCACGAGCTGTCGTGCCATCCCCTCCAAAGGGAGAATTAAACCGTCCCCAACAGAGTCCATAAAAGATCTTTCCTTCCTCCAAAAAGGAATGGTGAAATTAGAGCCCAATATTAAACTTGCAGGAGTTGGTAATGTAGCAATAGCAAACCAAGTTACTGTTACTAGAACAAATTGATCTCTCTTGTTTTAGTCATTCTATAAGAAGAGTGTAGAAAAATGCAACATCTTGTGACTTTAATTAAACTCCCTTTCTTTCTAATTGAAAAACAGGAGAATTTCATGTTAAAAAAATAATTCCTATTAACATTTTATTATATTTGGAATTCATGAAGAAAGTTTTTTTAAATACTTTTTCTTTTCTGATGGCCATTTTGGTCCTCTTTTCCACGATGTCTTTCACTGTGGAGAAGCATTTTTGCGGTAAGAGTTTGGTAGGACACGCTGTTTTTTCTTCTGTAAAAAAATGCAAATCCGAGACACACTCCTGTGGAGTGGATAGTATGATGGGCCATATGAAAATGGATAAAGAGGCTTGTTGCTCAGACGAAACCGATCGAATTGAGGGTCAAGATGAATTAAATTTTGCTTCTACCTCTTTCGACTTTATACCGCAGACATTTATTATTCCGTTGTCTTTCATTATAGTTGATCTTCTACCTGAGTTATCTCCGGAGGTAATCAATTATCCTCCTTATCAACCTCCACAACTGGTTTACGACATACAAGTCCTTTGCCAGGTATTTACCATCTGATTTACAGGCGCATCATTCACTGATGCTTATGGAGATTCGGCTGTACATTAAATGTATGCGCTGATATCTTCCCAACTTTATTTCAGATTATCCAATTTTAAAACAACTCACTTTATGAAAAGTAAAATTTTATTGATACTAACCCTGTGTGCAGGGTTAGTAGGGCAGTTATCTTATGCCCAGGAAAAAACAGTTACCGGAACTGTGAGCGACGAGAATGGCATGCCTATTCCCGGAGTGAATGTGATGGTGAAAAATACAACCAATGGAACCCAAACTAACTTCGACGGGGAATATTCAATAACGGCACAGGTGGGAGATGTTCTTAACTTTAGCTATATCGGAAAGAAAATAGTTAACAAGACCATTGGTGCGTCTAATGTGATTAACGTAGAAATGGTGAAAAGCGCCGAATCGCTCGATGAAGTTATGGTGGTAGCTTATGGTTCAGCCAACAAACGAAGTTTTACAGGAGCGGCAGAAACAGTCACCAATGAAGCTGTGACTAGAGGGGCTACTGCCAGTTTTGAAACGGCCTTACAGGGAAAGGTTTCAGGGGTAAATATTTCTACTTCAGGCCAGCCTGGAGGTCAGTCTAATGTGCAAATTCGGGGGATTGGATCTATAAGTGGTTCAACTCAGCCTCTGTACGTTCTCGACGGGGTGGTGATAAATACTGATTCAAATTTGAGGGCGGGTGATTTTATGACCGGAAGTACGGGTTATAACCCTTTGTCTACTATCAATTCGGAAGATATTAAGAGTATAACGGTTCTCAAGGATGCTGCAGCTTCTTCTCTTTATGGTTCAAGGGCGGCTAATGGAGTGGTGATCATCACTACCAAGAAAGGTAAAAGAGGGGAGACTGAAATTGCTCTTGGAGTAGAAACCGGTTGGAGTGAGAATCTTACCGAGGAAAAGCTGATCAACAATGAGCAGTTCAAAGATCTGTGGATAGAAGGGCAAATAAACCAATATATTCAGAATAACGAGAATGCCGAATTCAAAAGAGTGTATGCCGACAATAGCTTGTATAGTACATACCAGAGTCAGGCTGTAAGCGATTACCAGAATATCTACGGAACTACAAACGCCAACGCAGATTGGATGGATGCTATCTACCAGACCGGCTTCATGAGAAAATATAATCTCTCGGCCAGGGGCGGAAATGAAAACACTTCTTTTTTTGTTTCAGGAAATTATCTCGATCAGTCAGGGACAATAATAGAGACCGGGTTGAAACGATATTCAGGTCGTGTAAATCTTGAGAACCAGGCAAAGGACTGGATTACATTAGGAGTTAATCTTTCTGTGGCCAAATCTGAAAGGGATGCAGCTAACATCGACGGAACTTATGCGGGAGGCCTGAACCCGTTGTACATGGCGAGAGTGCTGCCCCCTGCTGCCCCCATTTATGATCCAGAGGGGTATGGAGGATTTGCTAACCTCCCGAATGAGATAGAAAAAAATGCAAATCCTATAGGTGTTCTAAAAGTGGGTGAGTATGAAAATAAGGAATTCCGTGTCAGAGGAGATGCTTCTGCAGAATTTCAAATTATAGATCCCCTAAGTTTCAAGACCACATTTGGAATAGACCAGCAAGCAATAGATGAAACCCTGTATGACAATAAAGAGTTTGGTGCAGGGGGTGGCATCTGGAATGGAGTTCTTAATCGTGTAAAAAGTGAAGTTTTCCAATACACTATTTCGAACATTCTAAACTATAATAAAATGTATGGGAACCATGGGTTGGACGTTCTGCTCGGTCAGGAGTCGCAGGTTTCTGAGATGAATTCTATCAATGTATATGGTTATGACGTTCTCGACAGTGAATTACTGTCGGCAAGTAGTATTGGTGCTCTATGGTCGCATACTGGTTATGCAGAAAATTACTCTTTACTCTCCTATTTCTCACAGGTGGCTTATAACTATAACCAAAAATATTATCTCTCGTCCAGTTTTAGAAGAGACGGATCTTCAAGATTCGGAAAAGATGCCCGATGGGGAACTTTTTGGTCAGTGTCTGGCGCCTGGGTCGTAACTGAAGAAAGCTTTTTAGATGTTGATGGTTTGGATTATTTAAAGTTTAGAGGTAGTTACGGGACAAACGGGAATCTGCCTCCCCAGTATTACGCAGCTTTGGCATTTTTTGAAACTGACGGGAAAGGGTACGGAGGAGAATCAGGTCTGTCTTACGGGCAACTGCAAAACCCAGACCTTTCTTGGGAACAAAGTAAAAATTTTAATTTGGGAATAGATCTTAACCTCTTCAGCGAATTTGATCTTTCTGTGAATTACTTTCATAAAAAGACAGAAGATCTGTTGTTGAATGTACCAGTTTCTTCTACAACAGGTTTCCTGACCCAACTACAGAACTATGGAGAAATGGTGAATAAGGGTTGGGAATTTGAAATCGGTTATACACCTTATACTAATGACAATTTCTCCTGGAGAACCAGTGCGAATCTCACTATTCTTGACAATGAGATCACGAAACTGAAAAATACTATCGTATCTACTTATAGTTCAAGATATGGGCAGGATCCTTTGATCATCAAAGAGGGAGAGAGTATTTATTCTTTCTACCTGAGAGAGTATGCAGGAGTAGACCCTGAGACAGGAATGGCCCAGTATTACGTGCTGGAAAACGGGGAAAGAACCGGAGAAATTACAACAGATGCCCAGAGTGCAGGTTTTGGTATTTTCGGGGATGCTCTGCAGGATTTACAAGGAGGCTTCTTTAACGAGTTCAATTATAAGAACTTTTCTCTCGATTTCTTATTCACATTTGGAATGGGAGGAAAGGTGTATGACCGAACAGCCTTTAAAAGGGATGATGACGGTTACGCTCCACAGTTCACCAATACGGTGGCTCAGTTAAGTCCTTGGAATCCTAATAATACAGATGCTACTGTGCCGATCAGGATCAACGGAAATCCAACTTTTTCCAATGATGTGTCCACAAGGCACCTCTATGATTCAGATTACTTGAAGTTAAAGAACGTGAAGCTGAGTTATAGGCTCCCGGCAATGTGGAATACTATAAAAGGCGGATCTGTTTATGTGCAGGGGGACAACTTACTGCTGTTGACAGAACTTGACGGATATGATCCCGAGGCAGTTGTCGATGGAGTGAATTTCTTCCAGGTACCAACAGCAAGAACCTTAATGCTGGGACTTCAATTACAATTTTAGACTAAAAAGCAAGAAAATGAAAATATTAAAAAACACATTAGTGATCCTAGGTATACTATCCCTTCAGGGATGTAGCGAGGATGTACTCACCCAAACACCAGACCATGTTATTTCTGAAAATCTGGTCCTTAATTCTGTAGAAAAGCTGGATAAATTACTAATCGGTACCTACAATGAAGTTTCCCGGAATACATATCTGGGAAGGGTTTTGTATAAAAGAGCGGCTGTTAAAGGAACAGATTTCAGGTTTGTAAAAACCACTTTTAATCCAAGGGATTACGAATCTATTGCTTATAAATACGAAGAAAGCGCGAACAATAGTGGAAGCTGTGAAGAGCTTTGGAGACAGTCTTTTAAAGCGATAAACAACCTCAATCTCATCATTGCCAACATAGATGCAGCTGAAGGCAATGCTGCTGCAAAACAGGAAATCCTTGGAGAGGCTTTAGGCCTTCGAGGAATGGTCTATTTTGACCTCGCCAGAACTTTTGCCTACCCCTGGATAAGGGCCGGTGCTTCTTCACAAGGCCTGCCTCTTAAACTTTCCTCGGAAGAAGTTGTGGTTGAAAGAAGCTCCCTGGGAGAAACTTATGACCAGATTCTTCTTGATCTCCAAACGGCACATGATCTCCTGGAGGAAAATACCTGGGAGCAGGGTAGTACTAAATACCTTACCAAAACAGGTGTGAAAGCTTTACTGGCCAGAGTTTATTTATACAAACAAGACTGGGAGAATGCTCTAAATTATGCTGAGCAAGTAATTGCAGCCAGAGGAGAATCCAATCTTATGGGTGTAGATTCTTATGTCTTCACTGACTATAATTCTGAATCATTATTTGAGTTGAGTATCACCAGCCAGAACTCTTTAGGGAGTAATGGTCTTGGAGCCCAGTTTGACGTGAAAGACGGTGGGCAGGGAGATGTTATTGCCACTAAGACCTTTGTGGATTTGTTGGGGGCATATGAAAATGATCCGCGCGCCGCTCTCCTCGAGGAGGATAAGGAAGGTACACAGCAGGCTTTTGTAAAATATACTAACAGAAGCGAAGGCGGAGGGCTGAGTGCTCACAATATTCCTGTTCTCAGGTTGTCCGAAATGTATTTAATTGCAGCAGAAGCAGCTGCGCACGGTGCCGGCGGAGGTGAATCTGAAGCTTTGAACTATTTGAATACACTTATTGAAAACAGAACAACCAACTTTGCTTCCCATCGTGTAACCGAAACGGGGGAAGCTCTTAAAGAAAAAATTGCCGAAGAGAGGAGAAGGGAGCTGGCCTTGGAGGGTCATGGCGTATACGACTATATTCGCAGAGGACAAGCCATTATTCGTCCGGTAGATGAACATGTGAATACAGGAGTAGATGCAGCCAATCTTGATATCCCGGCGAGTGATAACAGAACAATCTGTCCTATCCCTGCGAGTGAAATACAAGCTTCGGGAATGGATCAAACAGAAGGATATTAAAACAAATAAATTTTCAATTCAGGAGATGAGATCTTAAGAAAAAGCCTCTAATCTCCTTTAACAATGTAATAATGGTAAGAAGACAAACAGCCTTAAAAATTAGACAGGCCCATAGGTACTTGGGAATATTTCTAGGACTACAATTCATTATGTGGACCGTGAGCGGATTATACTTCAGTTGGACTGATATAGACGAGATCCATGGAGATCAATATCGAAAGACTGAAATGAATCACTCGAGTTTTGAAGGGCTTTTAAGTCCATCGGAATCGTCAGGAATGAAGGTGCATTCTGTCGAACTGAAGGAGATCGCCGGAGATCCCTACTACTGGATCAATCACAGTATGTTACATAATGCCCGTACCGGTGAAATGAAAATGGGTTTAACAGAAGCTGAAGCTCTATCTATAGCAGACCAGAATATGATAGATGGTTTGGAAGTAGAAAATGTGGAGAGGATAACTGAAACCGGTGATCACCATGAATATCGCAGTGGCCCTCTGCCCGCATATGTGATTTCTTATAACACTCCCGAAAATATTCGAGCATATGTATCCATTGCTGATGGAACTTTTAGGACATTGAGACACAGGGACTGGCGGTGGTTCGATTTCCTCTGGATGACCCACACCATGGATTATGATGGCAGGGATGACTTCAATAACTTTGTTCTGAGAGCCTTCTCTTTACTGGGATTAATCACCGTATTGAGCGGATTTGTGCTTTGGTACATATCTTCCCCCACTATTAGGAAAATTATTAATCCTAAGAAGAAAAAGAAAAAGAAAGCTCGTGTTTAATTATTATTAACCTGGATCCCCCTGGCGGATCCATTACTACTCTTTCAAGGATAGAATTGAATTAGCCAAAAAGGCTGTCAAAAGACAGCCTTTTTTATTAGCTGGATTGTAAGTCAGGAAACAATTTGTTTGTTCCTTTCCTTTTAAGAGACGTTCGAAAAAATAAAGCAATGTGTATTCATTTTATATCGCCTGATTCTCTAGATCTGGAACAGATTAGGGAAATCGTTCAGAAAGAAAAAAAACTTAGATTAAGTGAAAGTTCTAGAAGTCTTATAACTGTATCCCGGGAATACCTGGAAAACCACCTAAAAAATAATGAAGAGCCGATTTATGGTATTAATACTGGCTTCGGTTCTTTGTGTAATGTTCCTATCTCTTCAGCACGACTGGAAGAATTACAGGAAAACCTTGTCAGGTCCCACGCTTGTGGTACCGGGGAAGCAATTAATAAATTACTTGTAAAACTAATGTTGTTTTTAAAGATTCAATCCCTTAGTTACGGTAATTCCGGAGTCAGACTTAAAACGGTGGAGCGGCTAATTGAAATGTACAATAATGATGTTCTTCCCGTGGTTTATGAACAGGGATCTCTCGGAGCCTCGGGTGACCTGGCACCTTTAGCTCATCTTTCTCTGCCTTTACTGGGCGAGGGAGAGGTTTACTACAAAGGGAGAAGGAGAAAGGCACTAGAGGTGCTTGATCAATTGGGCTGGAAGAGACTCACTTTGCAGGCCAAAGAAGGGCTGGCTCTCCTCAATGGGACTCAATTCATGGCGGCACATGGAATTTATGCTCTATTAGAGTCCCACAGATTATGCTTTTTGGCAGATGTTATTGGCGCTACCTCAGTAGATTCTTTTTACTGTAATATGTCACCTTTTGACTCGCTGGTGCATGAGATCCGGCCGCATGCCGGACAGATTAGGACTGCACAAAGAATTAGGAATGTTTTGAAAGGAAGTGAAATTTCTTCAAAAAAGAAAAACAATGTGCAGGATCCTTATTCCTTTAGATGTATTCCACAAGTCCATGGAGCCAGTAAGGACACCTTAGCCTTTGTGGAAAAGGTGATTCTTACGGAGGTGAATTCAGTTACCGATAATCCTAACATTTTTGTTAAAGCAGACAAGATTATTTCGGGAGGGAATTTTCACGGGCAACCTTTGGCCCTGGCACTAGATTATCTCGCAATTGCCATGGCAGAATTAGGAAATATTTCTGAACGAAGAACTTACCAGTTGATCTCTGGCACAAGGGATCTTCCTGCTTTTTTAGTGAAAGATCCCGGTCTTAACAGTGGTTTCATGATCACACAGTATTCTGCCGCCAGTCTGGTAAGCCAGAACAAGCAATACGCTACCCCTGCCAGTATAGATTCAATTGTTTCGTCTAATGGGCAGGAAGACCACGTCAGTATGGGAGCCAATGCAGCGACAAAACTCTTAAAGATTACTGGAAATGTTCTGAATATTCTGGCGATTGAATTATTTAATGCTTCCCAGGCACTTCATTTTAGAGAACCGGAAAAAACGTCTCCAGTACTGGAAACCTTTTTAGAAGGCTTTCGATCTCAGGTCCCCATCCTGGAAAAAGATGAGATAATGTACAAGCATATTGCTGCTGCCCGGCAATTCCTAACTGAGATAGCAATAGGTAAGATGGAAGAAAAAATCAACCACAACAATTACTAACCACTTTAGAAATGAATTTCAAAGATAAAATTTTAGAAGGTATTCCAA
Source organism: Salinimicrobium oceani (assembly GCF_012037645.1). Classification (NCBI taxonomy): domain Bacteria; kingdom Pseudomonadati; phylum Bacteroidota; class Flavobacteriia; order Flavobacteriales; family Flavobacteriaceae; genus Salinimicrobium; species Salinimicrobium oceani. Next base: position 345,118 of record NZ_JAAVJR010000003.1, on the reverse strand, counting down.
ATGAGCTGCCTACGGCAAAACCTTATGAATCCAAAGTAAATCACGCTCCAAAAAGAAAAGATATATTAAGTCCCGAAGAAAAGAAGCTCGCCCTGCGCAATGCACTCAGGTATTTTGAGAAACAACATCACGAAGAACTGATATCGGAATTTCGCCATGAGCTGGAGACCTATGGTAGGATCTATATGTACCGCCTGCGTCCCGATTATGCGATGTATGCGCGGTCCATTTCTGAATATCCGGGAAAGTGCGAGCAGGCAAAGGCTATTATGCTGATGATCCAAAACAACCTCGATCCTAAAGTGGCCCAGCATCCGCATGAGTTAATTACTTACGGTGGTAACGGAGCAGTTTTTCAGAACTGGGCGCAGTACAGGCTCGTGATGAAATACCTGGCGGAAATGACCGAAGAACAGACGCTTGTCATGAACTCCGGCCACCCGCTGGGGCTTTTTCCTTCTCATAAAGATGCGCCCCGAGTAGTTGTGACTAACGGAATGATGATCCCGAATTATTCTAAGCAGGATGACTGGGAGAAATTCAATGCACTGGGAGTGACCCAATACGGCCAGATGACTGCCGGCAGCTATATGTACATTGGTCCGCAGGGAATTGTCCATGGCACAACGATCACGGTGCTCAACGCCTTGAGAAAGATCGCCGAAACCAGAGGTATCAAAAATGACAATTTAGGAGAGGGTTCTCTATTTGTTACCTCGGGATTGGGAGGCATGAGCGGCGCTCAGCCCAAAGCCGGAAACATTGCCGGCTGCATCACTGTTTGTGCCGAGGTAAATCCAAAAGCAGTTCATACTCGTCATTCTCAGGGATGGGTGGATGAAGTTGTTGAGGACCTTGACGTACTGGTGAATAAAGTTACTGCCGCAAAAGCTGAAGGCAAAACCATCTCCTTCGCCTACCTCGGCAACGTAGTAGATGTATGGGAGAAGTTCGACGAAGAAAATGTTCACGTTGATCTGGGAAGTGATCAAACTTCCCTGCATAATCCCTGGGCCGGCGGTTATTACCCTGCAGGATTGACCTTTGAAAAATCCAATGAAATGATGAGCAAGGATCCCGAAGGCTTTAAAGAAAAAGTACGGGAGAGTCTCCGCAGGCAAACTGAAGCCATCAACCGCCACACTAAGAAAGGCACGTACTTCTTTGATTACGGAAACGCCTTTTTACTGGAAGCCTCTCGAGCCGGAGCCAAGATATATAAAGATGAGGATGGAAATTTCACTAGTGGGACTTCAGGCGGCGACGATAAAGATTTTGCCTACCCGAGTTACGTACAGGATATAATGGGGCCCATGTGTTTTGACTATGGCTTCGGACCTTTCCGCTGGGTTTGTGCTTCGGGAAAAGAAGAAGATCTAGAACGAACAGATGAAATTGCGCGGGAAGTGCTTCAGAAATTAAAGAACGAAGCGCCCGAGGAGATTCAGCAGCAAATGCAGGATAATATCAAATGGATAGAAGGTGCGCGCGCCAATTGGCTGGTAGTAGGCTCCCAGGCCAGAATTCTTTATGCCGATGCAGAAGGACGCATTGAGATAGCACGTGCTTTTAATAAGGCTATCGAAAAAGGGGAAATTGGACCTGTAATTTTGGGAAGGGATCACCATGATGTTTCGGGAACAGATTCTCCTTACCGGGAAACCTCCAATATTTACGATGGATCCCGCTACACGGCCGATATGGCCATACAGAATGTGATTGGAGACAGCTTTAGAGGTGCGACCTGGGTCAGCATACATAATGGCGGCGGAGTTGGCTGGGGAGAAGTGATTAATGGCGGCTTCGGTATGGTGCTTGAGGGTAATTCGGAGTCCGAAAGACGCCTTAACGCTATGTTGTTCTGGGATGTAAATAATGGTATTGCCAGAAGGTCCTGGGCCAGAAATGAAGGTGCCATATTCGCTATAAAAAGGGCTATGGAAGCAGAACCCAGGTTAAAAATCACTTTACCAAATGTGGTAGATGAATGTCTTTTTAAATGCAACAAGTAGTAAGAGTAGGTAATTCTAAAATAAGGGGAGAATGGCAGTAGGGTAACATGCAGAGCCCTGTTTCATTTATTAATATATACTAATTTTGGATAATAGAGCAATTTGGCTTTTTATCTGAAGTTAAATCCTTATAACTAAAAATTGCTAGACTACTATTCTCATTTCCTGTAACACAAAAATGAATAGAATCCCGAAGGTAACATTTCGGGTTTTTTTATTTTTAAGGGATTAAGGGTTTGATTCTGAAATTAATTCTTTCTGTGAAAATTGCGGAAAGCGGCTAACTTCATTCAAATCTACATCTTTGAAGTCAAGTCCGATTTAAATCCTACTTCAGGAGGGTAAGCCGTTTTTATAAGCCGGTCAGCACATTGCGCTCTATTTCGCGAAAAGCTGCATTCCGGACAAAGAGCTTCCCTAAAAAGGTCTTGGACACCATACCCGATTTTTCCTTTCCACTACGCTAACCCATTCCGCTGTGCCGGAACGGGATGCTTCATTCTCACTCCAAAATCGGAAATGGAGTCCGCTGAATCGTATATCCATCCCTGCATTTGGCCCCGCTTCCAATGTTTTTGTATTTCAATAGGGACTTTAGACCCACTTCCGCGCCGTCACTGCCCCTTCCCTTTTTTGGTAAGCAAAATACCAACATTTGGAAGTTGAACGGACTGCATAAGCCAGTCGTACCTCCTTTTTATAAGTCCTTATCAATTCCAAATATTGAAAATGTATCAGCAACAAAAAAAGGTAACAGCGACGGCACTACGGGAAGTAAATCCAAAATGAACATTATGAAATCTTACAAAAACATCAAAAAGGAAGCGGGGTCAAAAAAACAAAAAAAAGGAAAACGCTCAGGATACAATAAGTAAATCGCTTCAAAAAAAAATAAACGAAAACGTCCTGAAGGGTTCAGGTAGTGTATTAGTTAATCTTTAATTCTTTTATTATGAGTACTATTAAAAATCATGTACAGCTAATTGGAAATGTTGGTCAGGAACCAACCATTACAAACCTTGAAAGCGGAAAGAAAGTAGCCCGTTTTTCACTTGCCACAAATGAGTATTACAAAAACGACAAAGGCGAAAAAGTGCAAAATACGGAATGGCATACCGTAGTCGCCTGGGGAAAAACTGCAGAAATCATTGAGAAATATGCAGGAAAGGGTAAGGAAATTGGAGTGAGCGGAAAATTGAAATCCCGTAGTTACGAAGATAATGACGGCATTAAACGCTATGTTACCGAGGTGGAAGCCAATGAGATCCTCTTGTTAGGCATAAAGAACGGCAATACTTCAGCCGAGTAGATTAAAAACAAAGAGGGCGTTCCTCTCAAAAGTTGCGCCCTCTTTCATTATTCACCTTCAAAATCAGATCATAATGGAAATCAAAGTTAACGAAATAGCGATAAGTTACAGTGGAAACCTTAAAACAAATCAGCTTCCAAAAATAACTTCCTCTCAAAATGCAGCCGAACTCCTTTACGGACAATGGAACAAAAACAATATCGAACTGCACGAAACCTTTAAAATAATGTTGCTGAACAACGCCAATAAAGTAAAAGGTATTTATGAAGTATCCACAGGAGGCATTACCGGCACCTTGGTAGACTTAAGGATAATATTTGCCGTAGTACTCAAAAGCCTTACCACGGCTGTAATCCTTGCTCACAACCATCCTAGCGGAACCTTGAGACCGAGTGAACCGGATAAACGCCTGACCCAAAAAATTAAAAAGGCAGGGGAATTATTTGATATAAAGGTATTGGACCATCTGATCCTGACACCTGATGGAAATTATTTCAGTTTTGCAGATGAAGGAATGCTTTAAATGCAAAGCTTGAGATCTATACTAATCTTTCAAACCTGAACGAAGAAGCCCGAAGACCAACTTTCGGAGAATTTCATAAAGGATGTGGTGCGAAAATTTGGGGATGATATCCGCAAATATGCAAAATAAAATTATACCTGCTTTGAGACGATGGTAGAAGAAGCCTGTCCTGTGTGAATTGGAACGGAAGTATTTCAAAATTTATACTTTAATCCTGTCATATTCCACATCTGATTTTATGAAATTTGTAGTAAAGCACCTCTAATTTTTGGAGGTGTTTTTTCGTTCAATTATTTTCTAGTAAAGAAAAATTACTATATTTATTTCGCTGAAATTCAGCATTTAATTTTATATAGGGTTATCCATTTTTTGACTTTCGCCGATAACCTTACCCATCGAAAAATTACATAACAGGAAATTCTTTCCTTGGAACTGGCAATGGACTTTTTGACCAAATTGTACGGAATTTTTGTTCGCCTGTGGCGAACGAAAAGGAGTAGCAAGAGGGTAACACGCGATGCGATGTTAAGCACTCCTTTTTGTTTTTAAAACGCTGATATTAAGCGTATTGTAAAAAATATAAATTTCCGACCTTCTACAATTTGCGACAAATGCCCTGTGAATGCCCATTTTTAGGGAAGGATTTGCGACAAATCGGCGAATTATGGACTCATTTATCGGCATCAGGTTCAAAAAGGAAACAGCAAAACGTTTTCAGGAATTTTCAAAAACACACTTCAAATCACACACTGAAGCATTAGATACAATTCTTGACTTTTTCTTCTACAACGAAATTTCCCCAAAGGAAAAACTAGGACCAACGGGAAGGACAATCGAAGCTTCAATCAAGAAGCGAATTAATGCGGTGATTGCCATTATTAGGGATATGGAAAAGTGCCAGACCAAACCCACTGTGGCAATGCTGGAATCTCTATTTCAAACTGAAGAACCTAAAACGAAGCCCTTAATTTTAGAAAAGAAAATCATTGAAGAAAAGAATGAAGTATGCCCGCCTGCCGGCAGGGCAAGCTTTCGAGAAAAGCTAAATGGGAGCAACGAACTCTAATTTTTGAGCTATGTACATTACCATCACACCCCAAAAATTAGGGAAGAATTACTCACAAAGTTCGGCGGATTTTGTGGGCTACCTGGAGAAGGAAAATAAGGGTTTGGAACAGGCAGGTATGGAACATTTTTTCAATCAATATGATGATGAAATATCAGCGGATGAAGTTGTAAAGGAAATTGATGGAAATGGTGCCAAACTCAAAAAGACGGAACCAAAATTCTATTCGATCACGGTGAGCCCTTCCAAATACGAGTTAAACCGGTTACAGAACAATAGCGAAGATTTAAAAACGTACACCCGTGAACTAATGAAGGACTATGTGGCATCCTTCAATCGGGAAATCAACGGAAGACCGATTGGCATCGATGATATTAAATATTACGCCAAAATAGAACACCAACGAACGTTTAAGGGAACGGATTGGCAGATTAGGGAAAACCAACCCTTTGCTACCAAAATATTGCAGCTCAAAACTGAAATCAGAAACGTTAAAGAGGGGCGAGCTGAAGGCAATATTAAACTATTGCAGAATAAAATTGACCGATTGGAAAAGGAGGCTCCGCAGCAACAAGACGGGAAGCGAATTGTCCAGGGGATGCCAAAGGCAGGAAATCAAAGCCATATCCATATCATCGTAAGCAGAAAAGACGTATCCAATACCTTTAGCCTTTCACCCGGGAGCAAACATAAGGCCTCGGAAGTCGAGATGCACGGTAAGAACATAAAACGGGGCTTCGACCGGGATAAGTTTTTTGACCGGGCAGAAAAGACCTTTGACAGAACTTTTGGCTACCAAAGAAACTTTGCCGAAACCTATCAGGCTCGCAAGGATTTTATCAGAAACCCTAAAATCTATTTTGCTTCGCTTATGAAATTGCCGACCAGTGAAAGAGCGATTGCCTTTAGAATAATGAAAGAAAGTGATGTTCCAATGTTACCAAGTATTCCGGTTACACAGGCACAACTGGCAATGAAAGTATTTAATCGCTTAAGACGTGGTGTGGACATCGCTATAAAATCAAGTTCAATAGGTATCTAAAGGGAAAAGTCTAATGCAACTAGCTAATCCACTACACATACTTTTAATGATCGTTTTGACAATTTCAGTATTTTACGCACTGTATCGGTTATCAAAATATGCCTTTTTGATAAACATCATGCTGCTCTTTGGAATACTAGCCTTTACGTTTTATCCTCATAATGCGATAAAAGCATTACTTTATTTAGGCTGTCCTTTATTGTTGGTCAATACGGTATTTTACGTTTTTCTGCATAAACCGGATTTAAAGCAAAATACCTCTGAAAAATATCGGGTAACTTTTAAAACAGACAAGAAAAGTTTTAAAATTGAAAACATCAGACGCGGTGCATCCATTATTGGGTCTGCCGGAAGCGGAAAAACCGAAAGCGTCGTTTACGGATTTTTAAAACATTTCCAGGAACATAACTTCTGTGGGGTTATTCACGACTACAAAGATTTTGAACTTACCGAAATAGCCTACCCGCTATTTAAAAATCCGGATATTCCTTTTCATATTATCTCCTTTGACAAAATTATTCATAGGGTCAATCCCATTGCACCCCGGTATCTTGAAAACGAAGAGAGTGTGAATGAGATTTCGAGAGTACTTATTGAAAATCTTCTGGAACAGCGGGAATCGGGAACTACAGGAACCTCTAAATTTTTTAATGATGCAGCAGAAGGATTGATTGGTGGATTGATTTGGAAACTGAAAACATCCTATCCGGAATTCTGCACCTTACCCCATCTAATCGCCATTTACCAATTTTTGGATACCGATAGTCTAATAAAATTCTTAGAGACCAATACCACCTCCAGGGCAATGGCAGATGCTTTCATTAGCGGCAAAGGTTCCGAAAGACAGACCGCAGGAGTGAAAAGTACCTTGGCCAATGCTCTGAAACGCATAAGCACACAAAATATTTTTATGGCCCTTTCTGCAGATGAAGTGCCATTAAATATTAATAATCCGGAAAATCCTGCTGTGATTTCAGTAGTGAACAATCCTAAATTCGAGACCTCTTATTCACCTGTGATTGCCACTACAATCCACACGATTATAAAGCAAATGAGTGTGCGAAATTCAAATTCTTCCTTCCTTTTAATGGAAGAAGCACCAACCATTCGGTTATTGAATATGCACCGCATTCCAGCGACATTAAGAAGTTATGATATTGCCACAGTTTACGTAATGCAAGACAAGATTCAGAACGACATGATGTATGGAGATAAAGCGAGTAAAGCTATTTTAAGCAACCTTTCCTATCAATTCTTCGGAAAGGTCAATGATCCCGACACTGCTAAATACTACGAACGCTTCTTTGAAATAGTTAAAAAAGAAACTACCAGCATCAACCGTGGGTATAGTCTTGATTTTGATACGCGCATTACTACCGGGGAACGTGAAATTCCGAAAATAAGGGCAGATGCCTTTTTTCGCTTAAAGCAGGGGGAATTTATAACTTATGCGGATGGGGAGGATAAAAAGGTACAGTTTAAATTGCCAAAAATTCAAAGAGAGGTTCCAGAAGAGGAAAAGCAATTTTCCAAGGCTGATTTGAAAGCTAATTTTGAGAGGATTTATTCTGAAGCCAAGTCTATTTTTGGTGAATGAAGACTTTCCTAAAGGTTTCTTCTTAAATTTGGTCTTATTTTATTGCTTGATCAACATGGTTATTCACCGGTGGAACGAGATGAGATTTATGAGGAAATCTTTGAACAAGCGGAAAATTTTAAGAAAAATAGAGCGGTGTAAACGAGTCTTTAAATAGTAGTTGACTGTGCTTAAATTGACCGATCTCATTCCATTAAATAGGATAAATTATCTATATCGATATAATAAAAAGTGAAAATTGTAAAAAGGAGTAATAACATTATTAATACAAAATATAACACACCAATGATAAACCGAAGGTTTAATATTTTGTGCTTTATTTTTTTAAAATCTGATTTGAATCCCTCATAAATTACTCCATAAGATTTTTGAATCGTTAGTTCTTCGTCGTTAACGTCTTTACGAAGGCATTTTACATTATAAGCAGTCATTCTTAGGATTAGAAAAGCTATGATTGTATAAAGTAAATATGCCGCAAGTATGAGAATTAGAAATTCAGGTTGATCCTTTACCTTATAACTTGCGAATACGGTCGCCCCAAATGTAAGAGGGAATGATATTACTTGCTTACCAATCGAATCTATATTTCGATCAATAGTTTCAAAATATTTCCCTCTCTCTTCTTTAAATTCTGATTTGATTTTATCAAAAGCAAAATTTGAGACGTAGGTTTCATAATCTCTTTTAGCGAGATTCAGAAGACTATTATGTTCTCTGATTATTTCATTATATCGATTTTCTTCAGGAGTATTATGTACTCCTGATATTACAATCTCCTTAAAAAATTGTATAAATTCTTTCTTTTCAAATTGTTCTTGGAATCGGCTGAATAAGCCGTTTAGATTCACGTTCTGAAAGAAAGTAATATCAGGCAATTTGTATCCTACATTAAATACGCCGTGGGTTTTACTTATCAGTGTAAATTGATTATCTGTATCGCTCTTATATGGAGTAAATTCTGGGGTACGTAAGAAGTAGTCTAAAATCTGATGATACTCATGAATATTGTAAATGACGGCATTGCCTTCGTTATAGGTGTCATAGTCTTTCTTCAGGAAATGATGTCCGCTACTATTTAATATAATTATATTTTGAAGAATGAAGTTCTTTTTTATCCGGTCATATTTTTGAAAAAAATCATTCGTGCCAAAAAAAAAGCTGACATTGGTAATTTTACAAGAAGATAACTTAATTTCAATTGAACCTGCCACCAGCGTGTTCACCTCATAAAAAATATTTTCAATGTTTGATTTTGCTTCCTGAAAATCGGACTGAATATTTAGTATTAATCTACTACCATCATATCTAGGTGAACCAGATTTAAGGTTCTTATTATAACATTCTAAAAATGTATCAATATTTTTATTTCCGGTCTTAGTATTGATCATATTGCTCCTGCATAGAGTTAGCCAGTTCTTCGGAATTTATAATCACCTTACCATTTTTGATTTGCACTCCATGTTGCCCAAATTGATCAAAGTCAACATTTATATTAATTCCTGGAACTGATGCCTTTATGGAAATCAACGATTTCCATTTCGGTGCGTCTCTTTTAAATTCAGAATCTATAGTTATCCCATTAGAATCGGCAAAATCTCGAAGAGAATTTCTGTTTTCTTCGCCATAGAAAGTAGCCCCTAGTTCAAATAAATTAACGCGCTTATCTTTTCTATTGTTTACCTGTTCAAATATAGCTTTATTGAACTCTCCGCGACTAAAAAGTTCTTTGCCCTCTTCGTCCACTGGTAAAGGAATTGTTTTAACTAGCTTAATCATGTTTTCAGTATTTACAGAATTCTTAATTAAGCCTGCTGCAAGTACCCAATCTTTAAAATAACCTGACACTTCCCCGTCTTGTTGAGTGGTTATTAAAGCTAAATAATTGCGATCATCTGATCGCGAATTGTAGATACTGAAGTTAAGCCTAACTCCCATCGCTATTTTCTCAATATTTATGTTTTCAGTACTATCTAAAACGTAAGCCCCTTCCTTTTTAATAATGTTTATCCCCGATTTTTTTCTAAGCAGTATTACTGAAAGATATCTGACTTTTTGAATAGTATAATCCGCGAAGAGGTAATATCCCCCTACCGCAAAAGGTTCTTTGGCAACCTTTTCTCTCAATATGTCTAAAGAATGTGTAAATGAGGAAAAATTTTCATCTTTTGGATTTTCTATATAATCCTTTAGTGTAAGGGTAAATTTATTTTCTTCATCTTCCTTAAAGGATGCATTTTTTAAGCTTGGACTGATATTTACTGCCTTATGGACTTGTTCAATAAGATTTAAAGCAAATTCATTTTTTTCCAACGGCTGGTCGGAGTAATCAATATCAGCCATCGTTTTTTTAGCTTCTTTTTCTAAATAATGTATGGCAATTTGTCGGATTTCTAATTCCATAAAGTGGTGGAGGGTTTTTATCATTTAGGTCCACTAATGTAATTTAAAATCACAGCAATCGAAAATCGGATAGCAAAATGTTAAATTAAAATGGTCCTTCCTCCCCTGGCTTCTGCTCTGTTACCTTCCACTGCCTATCTTCTTTAACCAACTTGAATATACTCGGTTTTTCCTCGAACGAAGTGGAATAGCGAACCCAGGCAACGTCACCAACAATTGTATCCTCAATGACGGCAAAGTTAATTTCCGAATTTTCATTTTCAGCAAATAGGTCCTGGAGGCTTGATAAAATGGCATAACTTTCGGCGGTTGTGTACCTTTCCAGTTTAGCATCGTCGTTGTGGTAAAAACTCTCCACAACAATTTTAGCCGTTTCGGTGTGGGTCATTTGTTTTTCATTACAAGCTACCAGGGCTATAATGATAGAATACAGGAGGACTCTTTTCATGATGTTTCTAGTTGGGGTTATTGATATATTTTTGTGGTACTTTTAATTTTATATTTCTCCCGCCGTTTTTTTCATTTAGTTCCAGTATTACCCTACGGTCATCTCCCAAAGAAAATTTGGGTAGCACATACACCAGTTTCTCTGTTTCACCTTCTTTGACTCTAGTGGGCAGACCATATGTAAATAATGGTTCGTGATAAATGGTCTGAGAAGATTTCTTTTTACCTTTTTGCCTGGTCTCAATTCCAAAATTTAGGAAATTCAAATCATAATCCAGGGATGACTTGTTTTCTATATAAATAACGAAATAGAGTTCTTCCTTTTCAAATACAATATTTTCAACGCTTAAAATAATAGACTGATTCCGTTTTGTTAATCGCCCTATTCTTTGTTTGCGTTCAACCAGAAAGGAGCAAAATTTGTCGTAGTAGGAGGTTTTGTCCCTTTCGTTGAGATCTCCCTTCTGTATTGGGGACTCACCAATGACCACAGGCTTTTCATTGCCTATGGTGTCAGATTCTAAAACAAAATAGTTCAGCTGATCAAGCTGTTCCTTATACCTTACAATGTAAGAAAAAACAGAGCCGTTTGAGTTGATTACCAGAAGATTACTTTCTTTACCAGGCTTGGCCTGTAAGAGTCCGAAATGCTGTTCCGTTTCCCGGTTATATGTAAAAACAAAATTGTCAGAACCTGTTATTCCCTGCCGAATAGGTTCCGGAAAGAATAGGGCCACATTTTTTTGCTCATTTGCAAAAATGGTATCGAGGATTTTTCGTTCCTGTGCCACACAAGGACGAAATGCAAAAGAGGTGAAAAACAGGAGGAATAAGATATTAGTTTTCATAGGTCAGATTTTAAAATGAGTTTGTAATCATTAAGTACGGTTACTTTGACGTTCCGGTTATTGCGCCTAAGTACCTTGGTTATTCCACTAATTTGTGGCACACTTGGAATGTTTATGTCCTGTATGATATCATCCAGAACCTCACTGGTTGCCTCGGCCCGGAAACTGTTTTCCACATAAATACCTTCGCTGCCATCCTGGAGGTCGAAAGCCTTCAGGTTTACCGGATGATGATCTATATTTTCAACTTCGACCAGTGTCCGGTTCGGCTGAAAACTGATAAAACCATAGACAACAGTATTTTTGGGTATCCATTGATCATTGATCTTTGCAGTGGATGTCAAGCGCATCCGAAGTCTAGAATTGGTCTTTACGACCTGGTTCCCATCGACTACAGCATATACAACCGAAGGAATATCCGCTGCAACAAACCGACTGTCTGAAGTAGGGGAGGAGGCAAAGAACAGTTGATGCTCCAATCCCATTTCCTTAGCTTCAATTTTATGTTCCTGCTGTATCTCCTCAATTTCTAATTGAGGAGTGTGGGTGGTAATTTTTTGTTCTGGCGTGAATTCCTGGTCTATTCCTTCTGAATATTTTATACGTCCGGATTTATAGATACTGTCAACAATCCTTTCCTTTTCCTTTTCGGTTAACTCTGTATCATAGAAGCCCAGGGAATCTATCAGCTTCTCATCGTAGATACTGGGAGCGTTGGTTTCCCGTACTTCCCTCAAATCATTTATGGCATCAAGTTTAGAATCGTATTCCTTCGATTCCTCTTCTAGTTCAGGAACCAAAGTTTGTTTCAAATTTTGGCTTTCACCTTCGTCATCGCCAAGAATCATTAGCGAATAGGAGATTAGAAATAGGAGTATTATTGCCATAACAGCCCCAAACACTATTTTGTTCTTCTCAATTTTCATTAGTTAGTTTCTTTAAGGTATTTTCAAAGTAGTTTGTGATAAGCAACCCGTGTGGGTTGTTGGGAAAATTTCGATCTACAGTGAGCAGATTTCCTGTGGAAACCAGCTCATATGTATCGATCACGGATCCGCGGTTGATTTCAAAAATTATAATGGTTTTAAAGCTGTACTTTTCTTCTTTTTCCTCTACTTCAGAGTTTATACTAAGTACCTTTTGAACCAGGGAATATTGAATTAATCTATTGTAAACGCCATCAGCTTTCTTCTGACGGTATAGATTATCGACAGAGCTATTTCCCAGCCAAAGTGCTTTTTTAAGATTTTTCTCATAATTGCTGGCATCGATGTTATAGAAGTAATTGTGAAATAACTCTAAATGTGCCAGTGCTTCCACCCTGAAGTTTTCTTTTTGGGAAACCAGTTGTAACGGAATTACCTCGCCGTTTGTATTAACCGCAAAGGCACTGTTCAGTGCTCTTTTATGAATTGAAAATGCTGTCCATCCCGAAAAGATGCTCGAAGAGAATGCGCAAATAACTACAGCAATAACTACAAACCTGTTTAGCTTTAACACGGAATATATATTTTGATAAGGTGTTTTCATGATGTAAAAAGTCTTAGTGTAAAAGAAGTTGCCCGCCTGTAAAGTTTAAACTTTAGAAAAAAGATAAACCCGATGGATCCCAGTTCAACTACTGGGGCAAAAAAATGACCACCCACGTCAGTACCGAAAAGGTTCGTCCAAAAATTGGTATTAATTTCCGTGTATATGGCATTTATAAAAACGTTTACCAGGAAAAATGCCGGAACGAGCATATAGACTGCGGCATATAACTTGAAGAAGTTATACGCCAGGGAACGAAACTTCTCGAACACGGCCAGGCTAATGACCAATGGAAAAAAAGCCTGCATTAACCCTAATAAAAAATAACGTTCAGCCAGGAACAATGGATAGATGAACAGGTCCAATATCCATAGTAGAAGACTTAGAATAAAAGCTATCATTTTGAAGCCATACAAGGGAGTAATTAGGAATTCGTACAACAAAGACATGGCCTTTCTTGCAGCATCCACAATGCTTACATCTTCTTCAATGGGGATGTCCTGCATTTGTAAGGGTAGCAAAGCAGGAGCCGTATCTCGATAGCGATCTTCAATGGCCACTAAAATTTCATCAAAAAATCCTAAAATCTGTGTGGAGAAAATTACCAATAGCACAACTGCAAAATTCTTTGCAAGTTCCCCCGGGCTCAGTCCCCAGGTATAACCTTCCTTATCGGCAATGCCTTCATTGTATTTCTTAAGGATGTTCACAAGAAAAAAGAGCACAGCCAGCGTTTTCATTCCCACTATGGTGTACTGTGAAAATTCACTGTTCTGTATGGTCTGGAAAACAGTATCTACATATTCCAGTCCAATTCCTAAAAGAATGATAACACTCATCTCTAAAAATTTGTTTCACGATTGTTGATCTTATCCTGCATCTTTCTGAAAGAAATGATATTCCGATAGCGGTTGGTTTTCATATTGATCTCCATAACCATTTCCCTGGACTGCATTTCCTTTTCCTGAAGCATTTCTGTACGCTCCCCGTCACTCATTTTTAGATAATCACTGGACAAGATTTCATCTATGAAATCCATTGTTTCCAAAGAATTATCTACAATGGCATTAAAAGATTCCGATATCCGTGTAACTTCTTCCGGTTTGATATAGGGAGAGTCCAGGATTTCTCTTAGATCATTTTGCATTATCCCAATAAGACGTTGATTGTTTCGGCCTATTTCACGAACTGCCTTCAGTTGCTTCACCACAGAATTCACCTTTTCAAGATTTTCTTTCTGCTGTTTTAGAAATTCTACAGTTTTTAAGAGTTGGGCGGTTTGCTTGGCAGATTCAACTAGTGACTTCACCAGGCTGATAAAGTTCGTGTTATCGTACACCGGCATTCCCTGACCGGCGGAACTGGCATTTATAAATAGTATCAGACTTAAGGTTAAAAGTAAATTTTTCATGTTTTTAAATTTTTATAGTTAGCCGATTTTCTGTTGTGTATAGCCTAATGGCCTTTTCCATATCCTTATGTTCCCGATAGAGCCTCATTATTTCTTCATTTTCGAATCCATCGGTTAAATAAGCTGCATAAACTTCCCTTGGTACCTCCAGACGAAAGACATTGCTTTCCTTCCCAATCTTGATAAACATTTCTGTGTACTTTCGTTCCCCGGAAAGATTGTTCCTGATAGATTTTAACTGGTTAAGATCGTGACTGGAAAGGTTTAACCGCTTGGCCAGCTCGTTATATCCCTTTTCATTGTGCAGGCTGTAAATGACCTGGGTGTTCTCCAGGATACTGGCCGAGGTGGCATTCTTTGGTAATTGGTTAATGGATTGCAAGATGATACCAATCGCCCCGTTCTGTTTCCGAATGGCCTGATAGTAGAATTCCACGCTTTCCAGTACATTCTCGAATTTCAGCTGCTTGGCAAATTCGTCGAAGAGAATGATCCCTTTCTCTGCTCTGTTCTTCCAGATGGTCCGTTGGATGGCGGTCTTGATCAATTTCAGCATCACAGAAAGAACTTCCTTGTTATCCTTTACTTCATCAAGCTCAAAAACAATCAATCTTTTATCTTCAATTTTATAAGTCTGGTCTTCGCTAATCTCAAAAAGGAAACTGTACAGACCATCTCCAACATATTCAGACATCACGTGCAGGAAGTTCACTATGTTGAAGTAATCCACATGGATCTTCAGTTTTTGCAGGAGATCCTTTTGATTGGTTTCTACAAACCGATAAAAATTATCCAGGGAATGCTTTTCAGGAACATTCGAATAGTAGTGGAGCAATATCTTTCTGATCGAAACTGATTGTGCTTTGGTGACTTTTAAATCTGAACCGAAGAGTTCAAACAGGAACATCGACAAATCCTCCAGCCGTTCTGGCGTGATATCTTCTGAATTACTGATGTAAAACGGATTGATACCCAAATTTTTCCCGCTTTCATATCTCAGAACAGTATACTTTTCAGGATATAGTTTTGCGAATTTTGTATAGGAGCCACCGAGATCAATGATCACCAGGCGAACTCCGCTCTCAAAGTACTGGCGCAGAATGTTATTGGCCAGAAAAGATTTTCCTTCTCCTGTAGGGGCAAAAATGGCAAAGTTCCGCGCTTTAATCCGCTTCTTTCCTTCATCCCATACATCCTTTAGCACCGGAATATTGTGTTCCCGATCATTGAAGATGATTCCTGTAGGATCCGATTGGTAATTTGTGTTATTGATCAGCAGGCAAAGCGCATGTTTTAAATCGGTCACATATAAATCTGCATTGGAAAAATTGGAAGAAAAGCAACAGTAGCTATTTAGAACATAGTTTTTTCGTTCCTCTCCCCTCGGGTAATACGGCGTAATATCCAGTTCCTTAAATTCAGTCTTTACCTTTGAAGCTATCTGAGCCAGCTCTCCGGCTTCCTTAGCCCAATAGATGACATTGAGGTGGCCACGGATAATCCTTGAGGTATCATCCGCATTAATCTGGTCAAGGATATGCTGAATTTTACCCAGCACCACCTTGTTCTGAGATCCGAAATTTGAACTCTTATGAAGTTCTTCAATTTTATTATCAAGAAGCTTCCGCCATTTTTGTTTGTCATCGAGGTAGAGAATCTGGTTCACCATATGATTTTCATTAAAGGTCAAGCCGAGGCCGTCAATTAAACCCTGGTGGAATACAAAATCATCCGAAGTAAACCTTTCGTTGACCTTACTGCTCTGAACAGTTTCGCCAAAACAGCGTTCGCTGTTGATAGCAAGGACATCAAAAAAATTATCGCCAACCTGAATATTGGATTTCTTCAGTAGCATATCTGTATCAAAACCTTCCTGAAATCCATTAAAGAAGCTATTGGTCAAAGCTTGAATTTCCACTTCATCAAGGGGAACAAAAGACATCTTTCGGCTATTATTGATGAAGGAAATGGAATCGCTGACAGAGCTGATGAAACTATTTATATTATCATCCAGTTCTTGCCACGTCCCTTTTGAGACCTTTCGAAATGGATTGACATATTTCGGGTTATTTATTGTTTTGTTTTTGGTGAGGATAAAAAACAGATAGCAGCGATGTTCCATAAATTCCCTGCCTTTAAAATGTTCGTGTGTTGCCTTTTCTAAAAAGGTAGTATTTGGCAATAACTCCGCAGAATAAGATTTTTTTAAATAAATGTCCTGTTTGTGTACAACAATGCCTGTAGGCAAAGATTTTAGAGCCTGGAACCAAACTCCATGAATATCTTCTAAATCCTTTTCGGATAAAGAATAGATTTCAGGTAACATCCCCTCATAGCAAAGAATCACGTTACCATTATTGGCAAAAATGATATTGTCCTGAATATCGATTATGGGCGTAAAGTCCGTAAGATTAATCTTATTCATAATTAAAATTTGAATTTCTTCTGTTGCTGATGATTTCTGGAAATCTTACCGACACCTGAAAGAGCTGTGATGTTCTGGTTATTTTGATTAGTACTAAATAAAAGATACAATTGAAGATCAAAGCACCAATGATGATCCAGAAGCTAAAAGAGAAAATGATGACCAGTAATGAAGCTACTACGCAAATCATCATTAAAGCAAAGGAGGAGATGGGCAGCCCAAAAATGACAGCCCCTTTCCTAATGTTTCTATAGACTTCAAATTGTTTCATTAGACCACGATTGAAATTAAGTAAGTGAAGATGCCAACTACTGCTCCTGCGATAAGGACAAAGACGAGCACCCGGGTAATCCCCTTTTTAAGGTCTGCATTTTCCCCAAAGAAATGGCCTGCGTTAAACAGGAAACCAACAAGAAAAATCACTCCAAGGAGGATGGGGAAGATGGTCCGGATAGTATCGGCAATATCATTAACCGAATTTTCAATTCCCCCGATTTGTGCAAAAAGCGGGAAAGAAATCAGGGACAAAAAAAGTGTTGGATAGATTGATTTTTTCATAACGCACAGTTTTAAGTTTTGTACTGTTTTTGTTATAGAAAAAATACATATATTTCAATATAATACGTTGAAAATCAGCATAATAAACAGAAAATAATATTTGATTTTCAATAGGTTAGTTTGATATTAAATGATGTCAAATTGAATTGAAATCACCAGGAGAACTGGTAACAACCTGAAAATCCTCAATGCTCATGAGGCTGAAAAACGTCATTTTTCTGGTTTTGCTCCTGAAAATGTGTGTCATTTTTGGGCAGGAAAAAGAATATCAAAAAAGAATCATTGTCGATGTTGGTCATGGAGGAAAAGACCCTGGTGCCATCGGAATAAATGGAATCCAGGAAAAAGATGTTGTCCTGGCAATAGGAAAAGAAATGATCAGGCTCAATAAATCAATATTTGGAGATGAGTATGATATTTATCTTACAAGATATAATGATAGTTTTTTAACCCTTTCCGAAAGAATCAACTTAGCAAAATCATTAAGGGGAGATCTATTTATTTCCTTGCACTGCAATTCCTTTTATAGCGTCGCCAGGGGAATGGAAATTTTCACCTTCAATTCTGGAATTACAATAGTTGACAATAATACCAGAACTTCAATCGCTCTTGGGAATGAGATTGTAAGAGAGGCTACCCTTAACATAAAAATTGCAAATAGAGGTATGAAGTTGGCCAAATTTCAGGTTCTCAGGGAAATGATTAGGTTTTGTCCGGCTATTCTAATTGAAGTGGGTTTTCTAAATAATCCGGTTGAGGCAGTGCATTTTTCGAGATCATCAGGTATTACAGCAATAGCATTGGCTATTTTATCAGGAATAAATAATCATTCAAAATCGGAATAATGAAAGAAGCATTTTTAAAGGTAATTAGGAGTATTGGGAATGTTGTAAAAGCTTTTGTGTTAGAGATTTTTAAGCATCTATCGGGCATCAAAAAATAGGATATTGTCCGGTGATATGCTGTGTGAATAGTTGGTCAAACTTATACTCTAGATACTTCATTTTTATTTTCTTTTATCCACTGCATTTTCATCAAAAGCTATAAGATTGAATAACTCGCGCATTCGGCTGCGAACGCGGTTTCCGTAACGATCCTCCAGCTCTTCAGCGTTCAGGTTTGTCGTGGCATGGGTTTTAATTTTCTGGTTTGTTTGTAGAAAAAGTTCATGGCGCGATAAAAGAACTTCCCCCATTACATTACAATCTTTTCCGTAGAACCTTCCGGGAGGTTCTATCCCTAAATCGTCAAAGCAGTAGAATTTTGTATTTCCGTAATCTTCAATCGTCTTGTACCCAAGATGGTTGAAACTAAAGGTTACATTACGGCTTGGAATCATTTCGTATGGCCGTCGCAGAGGAACCAGGTGGCGAAGTAGTTTCATTAAGCTGGTTTTTCCACATCCTACTGGACCAGACAATAGAAGGCCTTTCTTGATATCGATTTCAAATTTATCGCAGTTCACTTTATCCTTGATAAAGTACGAGCACAGCTTTAGCAAAATATCCCTGTCTTCCTTGTAGATTTTGAAATTCTCGCCAAACAGGAGCTTTCCTTTCGCATTTAGGTAAACCAGGATTTTAGGAAAATCGTAAAGCACCGATTTTCCATCAAACGTGCCAAGCGAATACTCTATGCCACCTTCCATGATTTTAGAGGGGTTGTCCATAATCCTTGGTTTTAGTGGTTCGCAGGTTGTCCCGATTTTGGGATGCTCCCTTTTTATTTGTTTTGTTTTCTACAGCAAATAGTTTGGTTCGATCCATCCAGTTTACGGCTAAGGCCTGCCAATCATGAATTGCTTTTCCATCCCTTGTTTTCCATTCGTTAGCTTCATAATGTTCAAAGAATTTTTTTCCTTCATCGGCAGAAAAACCTTTTTCTTTGAAAAAATATAAAATAGCCTTCCTGTTCTTTGGCTGTTTATTAATGTTTACATGTTTAGTACTGTTTATATTAGATACTAATGCTTGTCCACTCATGGGACGGTGCGGCTTCGCTGCTTGGCCACTATTGGGACAGTGTCGGTACACTACTGGTTCATTTTTGGGATGATACTGTTCCGCGAGCTGTTCCAATATAGGATCGTGATCTTCCATGAACGATTTATCTGATGTCTCAAAATCGAACATCTTGATTTTACTGCCTTTGTATGGATTATTGGATGGGAAATAGGTAAGGTAGTTCCAAGAATCAAGATCTACCATGCACCTATGATAAGTAGATTTTGAGCCGATCTTGGCCACACGCATCAATTCCCTTCGGTTAATGAAAAACTCACTTGCAAACCGGCTGCTGTTCCACTCCTGGAATAAGGCCATATACAAGCTAATATGGGTCGGATTCAAACGGTCATCAAAAAAAAACTTTTCAAAAGCCGCATTCAGTTGCTTAATGTAATTCATGATAACTAATCAAAATTGTGATGCACCCGATTGGCGGTCATTACATTTTGGATTTCCTCGGCATCATAGTAAATAATTCCTCCAACTTTGGTGTAGGGTAAGGTTCCGTTAATTCTTAAATTCTGAAGTGTTCCCGGACTTACCTGGAGCAGATCCATCACATCTGAAGATTTTAGATATTTCTTCAAAGTTCCTGATGATTGTTTGATGATGAGATCTCTAATCTCCTCGAGCAATTCTAATTTGAACTCTCGAAGATCGTCGGTGGTAATAATACTTGTCGGCATAATAGAACGGTTTTTAAAGAAAGGGACTATCAAATGATTAAATTTTTTTAGTTGATAGTCCCTATCAAGGTTTGACTTTCGTTCTACAAAGTTGGGAGGATTTACTGGATATTATTCCCCAGTACGACCGTAGTACGGTCAAAATTTAACATCTTGAAATTTAGAGTCTTGTTGTTAGTTTTTACTCTATTTCTCTATGTTTTATCTTTTAAGACTATAAAAAAAGTTGGTATAATTGACCGAGTAGTGATTTCGGTAGGTGAGTCGTAGTACGGATTTATTTAACAATATTTGAGAGGATAAATATGTATTTCACTCTGTCGGAATAAAGAAAGGATTATCAACTGTTTCAGCCTTCAGTAAGAGTGGTGATGATATACGAATTCCTGTACTGCCCCTAGGCCTACTCCATCACTTCCTTCAGAAAATTATCAAATTTAGAAAATGACATTTTCCCCCGTAATTCTTTTTGCACTGCTAATCGAATGGCAGCGTGGGCGTCTTCCTTTTTACCTATTTCCAACTTCTGCGATATAGGTGCTGTAGAGGGCGTTGACCCGGCTTATTATAAGATTTAGATAAATTCATGCATTTCCGAAGATATCCTGAAATGCGTTTTCTATAATTTTGATTTCTTCACTACTTAGCTCTTCAAACTGTTTCTCTCTTTTCTTATTTGATAATTTTCCCTGATTTTGATTTAGGAACTTTATCAACAAGTCCACCTTTGTATCAGGCATGGAAAAATGCTCATTAATTATTTGAGTCATTCGATCATATTTTTCCAGATAATCCAGTTCTGAGGGAATAATTTTTTCTATTGTATCTTTTACACATTCGTATAAGAATTCAGCTTGTTTTGTAAGGTCCCAATATTGGTACAGGTCTATAGTCTCATTTAAAATTTCCACATTGTGATCTTGAGTTCCTTTCCACTGGATTAGATTAACTCTCGGGGATGAAAAATGTTCCAGAATATCCTGATATTCATCAATACGATCCAGAATTGCCGAGGAAACAGGAAAGATCATCCCCCTTTTGGTATACCCCATCCTACTGAGGATATGATGTATGATATAGCGGTGAATTCTTCCGTTTCCATCAGATAAAGGATGGATAAATACAAAGCCAAAAGCTATCGTTGCTGCGGTTAGTACAGCATCATAACCTGCCTGCTGCAAAAGAGTATTGGTTTCGAACAAACCTTGCATGAGGGAAGGCAAATCTTTAGCCTTTGCAGATATATGATCGGGCATTGGTGTAAAGGTTTCCCTGTCGTGCTCTCCTATGAAACCTTCTTCCTTCCTGATTCCCATATTTTTGAGTTTTTTATTCCCGATTACAATTTCCTGCAAGCGTACTATTTCCTCAATGTTTAATGGGATTTTCCCTGATTGCCCTATTGCTTTCCCCCAATTTCGAGCCCGAACGTTTGGAGGGTATTCTCCTTCAATGGCAAATGAGGCCTTAGAATCTTTTAATAGTAAAAAGGCTGCCGTTCGTCGTATCAAATCTCTATCCCTTTTTCCCAAACCTTTTTCAATGGCCCTGGATAAATCCTTTTCAATATAATGTTCCAGCTTTTGCGTTTTACGTATCATGGGGCAAAAATCTTGTGTGCCGGGCAGGTTGTTCCTTACCCGGTGACGGGATGAGGTAACAATTAATCCTGGGAACTGAAGTGATGCGTCTACAACATCTACATAAGTGCCTGTTTTAAGGTTTGGAACCTCTAGTTGTTCTTTTAATAACCATTCATATAAAAACCACGCTCTCCTGGTGTATTGACTTGTAGGTTCTTCATGGATCATTTGTAATACAACCTCTTTTCCCATCAACTCGAAGAACTTTTTTAGGATATAGAGATCTAAAGCCTCATATTTTAGGGCAAATACTAAATGGCTTTTTAAATTGTCATTGGGTTTATGCCTAATGGTGAACACCTGCCAGTACTCTGTATCATAACGTTGGTGCTTTTTTGTGGCCATTGCCAATTTATCTGGTAAAGGTATTTCAATTTCGAACCGGCTTTCAATTATTTCGATGAGTTGTGAATATCCTACCAGAAATCCCTCTTCAGGGAGCTGACGCCCGTGAAAATTAATTACCTGGCGTGAAAAATAATTATTCATAGAGGTTTATCATGAAATTCGATTATAAAGTTACGATGAAAAATGGTTATTCCGTATGAAAAACGCTTTTTTAAGCGATAAATAATGAAAAATGATTTTTAACCAGGACAGGAGTATGATATCGTCTTCACCCTAAAATATAACCTATGGAGGAACAAAGTGGTTGAAAAGAGGAGTTTTATTGAAGGTGATCTGTTATACAGATACTCTAGAGGATTTTCTCCTGGGGAAACTGAATAACGGTTTATTAATCCTTTTCTATTCTTTTGAAGAATTCAGATAGGGGTAAATTACGCGCTTCGCAGATTTTTTCAAGTGTTCTAATTGAAATTTTGTATTCCCCTGTTAAAATCCGGCGGACAGTTTTTTCATCAATATTATGACTTAGGGCAAAGTCCCTATTTGAGCTGGCACAAGAGATCCATTGAGAAATTCGTCGATTTATTTTTGAATAGATATCCTGCATTTTAAACAAATCAAAAGATTTAACAGAAAAAAAATGCGGACATATGTCCGCAACAATAATTTTATTTTTATATTGGTCCCAGAATAATAACTTTGCGAATCTTCTTTAAATAATATAGAAGCATTTCGCTTTGAATCTCGAACAGAAAACTGGTAATTTTTAGCAACGAGATGATAAGCAAGATGCTCACGACCCGGGCGTGGGCTCTCTTATTCGTTGCACGGTATACCAGTACCTCTGTTCGTTAAGTTGAGTATCCACGCCTTTTTGTTTCCCCTCATTAAGACGTCCCCCGATACTCTTCTTTTCAAAGCCGTTTCTTCTTAAGAAGTTTCACAAAACAAAATGAACTTTTGGCTTTGCTCCTTCTACTATTAGCCTTATTTCATATTGAAGAGCAAAGCTTGCAGGGTGACTAGTTTAGCCGTTAGTACCCGTGGGTAACCATTACACAAATCCTACAACTTGTAATGGTGATGGGTGGGTGGGTGACATTTTGCCCTCTTATGAGGGATGAAACTTTTAAAAATAAAAAGCGCATGCCAATGAAACAGTAACAAAAATTAACCCTGCAAATTTGCTAGCCCCCCGGCAAATAAGCATCCTACCCTTGTTCCAGGAACAAGTGAACATCAAAAAAAAATGGCCTTCCAGTCACTTTTGGCGAAGGACGCTGGAAGGCCTGCATTAAATAAAACTACGTTTCATTTAACCATTACAAAATTATGAAAAATAATTACAGCCGGTTAGTAATAATCGCGCTTATCACCATAATCGTCTTCCTGTATGCTTTAACGATTAAAGGATATGCTGCAGGACTTCCTGCTACTTTGCAGGAAACAGTCACCGGAGTGGTGACAGACGAACAAGGAATGCCCCTGCCGGGAGTCACAGTGACCGTAAAAGGCAGCAACAAGGGTACAGCCACAAACATAGACGGGGAATATAAAATAGCAGTAGATCCACAGGGAGTACTGGAGTTTTCATATGTAGGTTTTAAAGCCATGGAAATATCTGTTGATGGTCGGCGGGAAATCAATGTGCGGTTGGTAGAAGATATCACTGCTCTTGATGAAGTGCAGATCAACGCCGGTTACTATAATACAACCAGGAGAGAAAGTACAGGAAATATTTCCCGTGTCACCGCAGAGGAGATAGAACTACAGCCGGTGGTGAATCCGCTGCTGGCCCTGCAGGGAAGAATGGCGGGGGTAGAGATCATTTCTGGAGGTGCCCAGGTAGGAGCAGCAAATACAATAAGAATACGTGGAATTAATAGTCTAAGAGAAGAAGGGAATTTCCCTCTTTATATCATAGACGGGGTACCCATAAGTTCTTTGCCTGTTGAAACCAACAGCATGTTTGGGAGCCTGGGAATGGATCCCTTGAACGGCTTAAACCTGTCAAATATTGAAAGCATCGAAGTATTAAAAGATGCCGATGCGACAGCGATTTACGGCTCAAGGGGTGCCAACGGGGTTATTCTTATTACCACAAAAACAGGAAAATCTGGTGCTACTGGTTTGGATGTGAGAATTTATTCTGGAACTTCCAGCTTTCCTGGCCGCCTTGACTTATTAGAAACGCCTGATTACCTCCAATTAAGGAGAGCTGCTTTTCAAAATGATCAAGTGGAACCCGATCAATACAATGCCTATGACTTAATCCTGTGGAATCAAACCAGAAATACTGATTGGCAGGATTTCTTTTTTGGAGGTACAGCTGAAACAACAGACGTGAACATTGCGGCAAATGGAGGTTCAGAAAGGACCTTTTTCAGAGTTGGAGGAGGCTTCTATGATCAGGGAACAATTTATCCCGGGGATTATAATTACAAAAAGATTACTGGATCTCTGGGCTTGAACCATACATCCAGGGATGATAAATTAAACTTAAATCTTTCTCTCTCATATGGAGTTGATAAGAACCAGCTGTTGGGTGAATCAGATGTTTCACAATACGCTTTTCTTTTACCCCCTAACGCACCAAGCGTATTAAATGAAAATGGAGACCTCAATTGGGAAGATTGGGAAGAGGCGGGGTTAAACAATCCTTTGGCCGGCTATTATAACAATAGTGAAATAAGAACAAGAAGTTTGATCTCTAATTTAAACTTTTCTTATTCCATTTTCAATAATCTAAACTTCAAGACCAGCCTGGGATATACAACCTATAATAGCGAAGAGCTAAAGAAGAGGCCATCAAGATCATATAATCCTGCAGAAGAGGCACCTCATTATTCTTTTCATCTAAATTCTTACAGGCGCTCATGGATAGTTGAACCACAGCTTATATTTGAAAAGGACTTTGAGAACGTAGGTCTTGAGGCTTTAGTAGGAACAACTTTTCAAGAAAACGTAGGTTCACTTTTAAGTCTTCAAGGCACGGGTTATGTAACAGAAACTCTCATAGGAAACCTCGACGCGGCCGAAGATATCGAACATGCATCCAGCCCGGAAAATAAATACAGGTATAGTGCTTTTTTTGCCCGTGTTGGAGGAAGCTGGAAGAAGAAACTTTTTTTAAACTTCACCGGTCGAAGGGACGGTTCGTCCCGATTTGGACCCAACAAACGTTTTTCTAACTTCGGAGCAGTTGGAGCGGCCTGGATCTTTACTGAAAATCCAATCTCAGATGAACATAGCTCATTTATATCCTTTGGAAAAATTAGAGGTAGTTATGGGGCTACGGGTAATGATCAGATTGGAGACTATGGATACTTAGATGCCTATGAAGCTACTGATGGCCCGCAAGGGCTTTACCCCGTCGGATTATCTAATCCTGATTTTTCCTGGGAAGTGAATCAAAAGCTGGAAAGTGCAATTAATGTAGGTTTCTTTAATGATAGAATAAATCTCGATGTTAGCTGGTACCGAAACCTTATCTCAAAACAATTAGTAGGTTACCCACTCCCGGCAATTACCGGTTTTACAAGCGTTCAGGCAAACTTACCGGCACTTATTGAAAATACCGGATGGGAAATAGTTATTTCTACGTCAAACATTAATACCCGAAATTTTCAATGGCGTACAAATTTAAATGTAACCTTCCCGAAAAACGAACTAGTCGAATATCCCGGCATAGAACAGTCACCTTATGCTAATACCTTTAAGATAGGCTATCCTCTGGACATAGGTTTAATGTATCAATATGACGGGCTGGATCCTGAAACCGGGTTATATCAATTCACGGATATTAATAACGATGGTAGATTGGATCACGAAGACAGGACACATATTCAGGACAGGGGAAGGCAGTATTTTGGGGGAATTAATAATCATCTAATCTATAAAGGTTTTACGCTGCAATTTTTACTTCAATTTGCTAAACAAGAAGGGGTTCTTAGCTTCTTTGACGCGGGAGCCTCAGGCGTACAACGAGAGATGGCTTTGGAGGCATTTGAGTCCGGAGGTGATTTTCAAGGAATTTCTCAATCCTTTGATGCCAGGACTGCTTATAGCAATGTCATCGAAAGTGATTTTGTCCTACAGGAAGCATCTTACCTTCGTCTGAAAACCCTCAGCCTTGGCTATCAAGTACCCGTTTTTTTGTTAGAAAAAATGGGCTTAAAAGGAGGTAAGGTCTTTTTGCACGGGCAAAACCTTTTGACCCTTACTAACTATGACGGTTTAGATCCTGAATTCCCTTATTCTCCAACCTCATTCGCAAATCTTCGAACACTTACGGGAGGCATAGAATTAAACTTTTAAAAAGACTATTATGAAAAACCTAACACTCAGGAAGGCCCTCCTGGTTTTCCTTTTTTCTATTCCATTGGTTTCCTGCGAGGAATTTGTGGATTTGGAAACCCCGAACTATAAAATTACAAGTCAGGAAGTCTTCAATAGCGACGAAACAGCTATTAGTGCTATGACGGGTATATATAACCAGCTGGCTTTGGCCTCCTTCAGTAATGGATCCACCTCTAGTGTAACTTTTTTGGCTGGATTATCTGCAGATAATGTGCAGAATATCAGAAGTACCAACTTAAGCCGGACAGAATTTGAACGACATCAAATTAATCCTGACAATACGCTTAACCTTAGCCTGTGGTCCAGCGCTTACAATATCATATACCTCACTAATGCTTTATTAGAAGGAATAGAAGGGTCAGATGCTATTTCAGCAGATGTTCGAAGCCGTTTAGAGGGAGAGGCGAAATTTGTTAGAGCCTTCACCTATTTTTATCTGGTGAATCTGTACGGAGATGTTCCTTTAATTCTCAGCACAGATTTTCGCGAGAATGAAGTGGCATCACGCACTTCAGAAGAGGTGATATATCAACAAATTATCAGTGACCTTCAAACCTCCCTGAATTCTTTAGGAGAGGAGTACTTAAATGGAGAACGTACTACAGTAACTCGACTTTCAGCTGTCGCCTTACTTGCAAGAGTTTATTTGTACCTGGAAGATTGGCAATTGGCTGAAGACTTTAGTAGTCAAATCATTGCCCAAGAAGGTAAGTACGAACTTCTGGAGAACGTTAATGATGTGTTCCTTGCTAATAGTAAAGAAGCTATATGGCAGATATCTCCCATTGGCCGAGGAAATATTTCAACCCACACTAACGAGGGTAATATATTTATAATTCATCCTGTATTCTCCTTTTTCGCAAGTGTAAAGCTGAATGAAAACTTGGTCCAAAATTTCGATCCGGATGACAAACGTCTATCCAATTGGATTGGAAACAATTCTTCCTTAAATGCTTTTTACTCTTATAAATACAAAATATGGAATAGTAGTGAACAACCAATAATTGAATACTCCATGGTGCTAAGATTAGCCGAGCAATACTTGATAAGGGCAGAAGCTTACGCAGCTCAAGGGAAAATCTTTGAAGCTATTGCAGATATTAATGCAATCCGAACTAGGGCTGGACTTGATCTAATACCTGAAACGGTCGAATTGGAAGGGGCAGAGTTGCTTAACCTGATTATGGAAGAAAGGAGAAGGGAACTATTTGCTGAATGGGGTCATAGATGGCTGGATTTAAGTAGAATAGGTAAGGCCGGAGAGATTTTCGAAAAAGATAATCCGTCATGGCAACCTACAGACATTCTTTACCCTATACCCGCTGAGGAGCGAATAAAAAATAATCAGCTTACCCAAAATCCTGGATATTAAAATTAATTATAATGATAAATAGAATCTTTTTTCTAGGGCTCCTAATTCTAGGGAGTTGCAATTACATGTTTGCACAGCAAGAACTATCGAAAGTAGATGTGGACAGTACAATCCGTTATGGAAAATTGGGAAACGGTGTATCGTATTACATTAAACCAATTGACGACTATAAGGGGCCAGTTAAAATGTACTTTTATGTAAAGGTTGGTCAGGCTTTTCAGGAGCCTGAGGAATTTGATTTTGCACATGCCTTGGAGCACCTGGCGTTTCGGGAGACAACAAATTTTCCCGACGGCTTGACTTCCAACCCAGAGATACTAGCCGAGGTGGGGTTGTATGATCGAAGTTTTTATGGAACCACTGCAGGGAATTTCACCCGGTATGATTTTTCAGTGCCAAATGCTAATAATGCAGCAAGAAATTTAGGACTAAATTGGTTTCGGGATATTGCGACAGAACTGATAATTTCCGCTGAAAGTGTAGATAGAGAAAGAGGGGTACTTCTTCAGGAAATGGCCCCAGATGAGATTAATAAAGGAAACCGTAGAGCAAAATTGTTATTGGAATCGCGCCTTTTTTCTTGTATGGGGTATGCTGAAAATTTTGTTCAACATAATAAAACTTTTTCTCATTTGGATTTACAAAATTTTTACAGGAAATGGTATCGTCCGGACCGGATGGTTCTTCTAATCTTGGGAAACATTAATGATATCCAGGAATTAGAGAAAGATATTATGGGGAAATTCAGTGATATACCCAGTGCAAAAGAGAATCTCGAGGTTTTACAGTGTAAAGAACTCCATTATAAAAAGGCGCCTCAATTTTCAGTTATTCAATACGACGTTGAAGAGAATCTTGAGGAGTCTGAGGAGGTCATTCAATTCAATCTATTCTACCGTAATCCTTTAATTTCAAAGGATTTAAGATCAGGAAATGGAATACGTAAAATTATTTTAGACGATCTAATTAGTACTGTTATAAGTAATCGCTTAGGTAGTTTGTCAGAAAGATACAACCCTTTTTTTGAGGCATCTTCTCTGAGTACCAACAGGAATGGATTTTTACCAAATGCAATAAGAGTTTTTATTGAGGCAGAAAAAACACGGGAAAGAGAGGCTATTAAAGAAGTAATCTATTTGGTGCACCAAACCGCCACTTTTGGAATCAACGATGCTGAATTCGTACAGGCAAAACAAAATTACCTTAACACCCGGCCCTTGTTCCTAGGGGAAGGTATTTCTTATTGGAAAGATGAAATAGAGCATCTTATAACCCGGGAGGAATCTTTGCCTGATGGGAAAGCAAAATCTCTTAGGACCTGGTTTGAGAACCTCACATTACAGGAGTTTAATAAGGAACTAGAAGGGGTTATTGCAGGTATTCCAGAGGATATAGGAGCTTTAATTCCGGAAACTTATAAGACTAAATTAGATTCTGAAGAAGAAATACGGATTTTAATAAGAGACATATTAGAAAATCCGGTTGAACCTTTTATTCTAGAAACTCTGCCTTCACAATTAATAAAGCCGAAAAAAATAAAATCTTTAGAACCTGAAGGGTACACAAAGGTCGAAACAGATTATCCATTCAGAGCCCAGAAATTTATCTTAAGAAATGGCGTAAGCGTAATTTTACAACCTGATAATTCAATGGGCCAGGAAATATATTTGCATGGATTTAGAAGATATGGAGCCTCTTGTTTACCTAAAGAAGATTTTTTCTCTGCTTTGTTTTCACCAAATATCATCAAATATAGTGGCGTGGGTGATTTCAACAGGTTTGAATTAGGCAAATTCTTAAATTCAACTTCTTCACTGAAAACGGGTGTTTTTCCTTACATTCAATATAACGAAACAGGAATCAAGGGGACTACCAATTCAGAAGAACTTGAAGACTTACTGCAATTAGTCTATTTATTCTTCACTGAGCCTCGAAAGGATTCAATAGCATTTGAAAGCTGGAGAAAAGAAACTTCACAATATGCCAATAATCAGGCTAATTTGAACCACTTTATAGATTTACAAAATTCTTTTACTAAGAATATTTCGGAGCCCCCCCGTGCCATTAAACTGGACGAAGCACTTAAAGATGTCGATTTTGATAAGGTATTTGAAATATATAAACGGGCATATGGTCGCGCCGAGGACTTTACGTTCATCCTTACGGGAAATTTTGAAGTTCAATCCATACTCCCCCAGATAGAAAAATATCTTGGAAATCTTCCCAGTTCAATAGAGAAAAAAGAATGTCGAACTAAGAATCAAGATGAGTTAAAACTGAAAAATGGACCTAAATTTAAAAAGTTGAAATCTCCAAAAGGTGATGTACATGGATATTATAGTCTTTCCTATATAAAACCGAAACAGATCAATGAAGATTGGAAATATGAATTAAAATTTGAGGTCCTGACTGCGGTGACACAGCAGCTGATTAAGAAATTACGAGCTGAAGGTTTTTCTCTATATTATTTCGGTGTTGGTGGTGATTTGGACCGTACAATGAAGAGATATGAGATACATTCTAATTTTGTTCTACTTCCTGACGAGTGGGCCCAAATCAGAAAAAGAAGCTTAGAAAAAATTGAAGATATCTTAGCAGGAAATATATCAGAAGGAGAGTTTGATAATGCAATTAAGACGGTGCTAGAAAGTTATAGTGAAAATCGTCTTAGCCATCCCATTAAAGTAAAAGATGCTATCTACCGTTATAAAAGGTATGACGAAACTTTTATTAATCCTTCAGAAGTTGAAGAATATATTAATACTTTGACAGTAGGTGAGATTGTGAAGATAGCTCAGGAAATTTTTCAGGATAAATTTCTTTATGAATTTGTACAAAAGTGAATTAAATATATTCTATACAGAAAAGCACATCAGGATTATTTTTTATCCTGATGTGCTTTAAAACAACCCGTTGACCCTAAGGGTTAATAACAAAAGGTCGTGGACTGGTGGTATTTCTCTTACTGTTTAGATTCATTTCATCATAAACGTCGTAAATAGGGCCACCTTCTCCAAATTGAACCTGACAAATCCTAGGCCCAGAATTACAAGGTTGCTCATCAATTTGTTGCCAGTTATTACCTCCAAGATGGATGTAATCTTTGGCTTGAATAAAATCATTCTTTTCAGTCGCAAAGGACATTCCAATGGCAAAAATCATTGCGATCATTGGTAATAAAAATTTAGTTTTCATGATTTCTAATATTTAAAGATTGCCTACTCTGTTTATCAGGTTTTCGGCTTTCCCTGCTTTTGTTGCAACAAAAAATCTTTATGAATTCAGTTCAACCGCACCGGTTGAAGATCTACTATTAGTTGTTTTCAGGTCGTATGAGAGGGCAATTCCCAAAAGGGCCAATAAGGAACAGCCAATGTTGAAAATTAAATGTTCATTCCAGGAGAACGTGTTTATCACACCGCCACAGGAACAGGGGATAGATTCTGCAAAAATCAAAACTCCTAATATATATATGTTGAAAATAATCAGTAACGCTAAAGAGAAGTAGAAGGCGATTAGTCTAAATTTGGTAATAAAGAAGAGAAAGGAAATTACCAATAGAACTCCCGGTAATATAATAGCCACTGGAAGGGAGATCATTCCTATGAATGGTGACTGCTCAAGTTGTAAGTGGAATGTTTCAAAAATTAAAAGCTTACTTGTAGCTGCATAAGTAAATAAAATAATGAAGAATAGAAAGCTAACATCTACTATCTTCTTTTTCCATTGTTCAATTCTCATCTCAAACTTTTTCATGACTCTTTTTCGTTACATGATAAAATTCGGAAGGAATAACTAACAAGCTGGTATAGAATCTTGTTGGTAAAGTATTTATTCTAAGTTTTTGTGGTTCAGATCGCTGGGGTTATAGCCATACTTCGATTTAAAGATCTTAGAAAAATGAGGAAAACTTTTAAATCCGCAAATTTCTGCAATTCGACTGAGGGGAATATCTGTGTTTGATATGAAGCTATGAGCTCTTTGAAGCCTTTGGTCTTTTTGAAAACGAAACACTGAAGTGTTATAGAGTTGCCTGAAACCTATCTTTAGTTTAAATTCATTGGTGCCGTGTTTAAGAGCAAGCTCTTTTAAAGAGGGCAGAGGCTTTTCGAGATTATTGAGGATGTAATCATATATTTTCTGGATCTTTTTCTTATCCGCTTCCCGGTAAAGTGAATACTGCTGCTTTTTTTTGCTCTTTAAACCCTTGGATTTAAGGTTTTGTAGTGCGAGTTGAATGTTTTCCTCCTTTTCTTTGGACTGGATAATTGTCTGGAGTGCCGTTACCAGAAATAACTTTCGATCATCTTTCTTTAACGCAAGAGACGAAATGGAGCAAAGGGCCGGAACTGTTAATGAATTACTGGAGGAGAAAAATAGCCGTAGTGTTTGATAATAGGGTGATTCATTGAACTTTTTAATTTCTTCTATTTCCTTTTTCCATAGGTCTGCAGAATCTATTGTCAAAAATTTTTCAAAGGGAGCTCCACTCAATTCTGAGAATGGTAGTCCCAGGAGCTGTTGGGCAGAGGAGTTAAAGTTACGAACACAGAACTGATCATCCAGAATGAATGTCATTTGAGCTATCTGCTTGTAAGTTTCGTGAGGATTGATAAGCGCAAAGTGATGAAAACTCTCTCGTATCTCTTCCGCCATCATATTTAGAAGCACTATTATTGTTTCCAGTTGGTCATTATGGCGGGAGCGTTCAATGCGGTAAGAAAAATTTCCACTGGCCACCTCAAGAATCATTTGACAGATCTTGGCAATCTTTTCTTTATCTGTTTTGGTGTACATCTATCAGATCAATTTAGCGAAAGGTTTTTAGGAACATGAGAGCATCATATTTTTCGGTAAATATTTTAGTGGGAGTTATAGGTTTACTGGTGCGAACGTAGAAATCAATTATGGCCTGAGAGATAGGGGGATTTACAAGGAAAGCAACAGCTGAAGTAAGAATTGAACCTTCCCTTGCTAAATAGTCCCTTGCTGATTTGTCTGTATCTTTGACTCCACGGGTATCACAAAAAACTGGATAATACTTGTCTTCCTGGCATTTTAATCGATCAGCCACCACCTTTTCTGCAGCGAAAAGATCTACAACAACTTCTGGATGATAGATAAAGTGGAGTATACCATCATCAATCCAAAAGGTCGCATATTCGTTGGAAAGCGATTTATTCATAATTAATCTAGTTTAGCCAACATTGAAGTTAAGGAAAAAATAATGTCATTTGCTTGACATTCAACATTTTTACCTAACCTGATGAATAAATTTAATAGAGTTAATTAGAAAGTAGTTGTAAATGAGGGAGTTTGATTTATTCTAAGAGTATTAAAATAATTCGGCACCGCAAGATTAAATTTATTTTGCCTGTAAAGTATAAGTACTTGCCTATAAAGGATTCTGTTAATAGCTAAAAACTGAATGAGGTATTTTGCTCAATTCAAATTACTTAGTTTCATCTAAATAATTTTAAACCGCTCCGAAATGGCAAAGATCAAACAGAATAATTTTCTAGACACGGTTGATGAAGTTTTTACCAGTGCAAAGAAAGCCGGCGTGCTACACCTTCATTCAGATGGTAATGTATTTTCCGGTAGGACCATCCAGATCAACGGCAAACAGCATTATCATTTTGGAACAACTGGATATCTGGGATTAGAACAGGACCCTCGGTTAAAAGAGGCAGCTATTGACGCTATCAGAAGGTATGGTACGCAGTTTCCTCTATCCAAAAGTTATATTTCTCATCCCCTTTACGCGACCCTTGAGGAAAAAATAGGGCAAATGTATGGACAACCAGTGATTATTACTAAAAATAGTACACTTGGACATTTAGCTGTAATACCAACTGCAGTCCGAGATGAAGATGGGGTGATCCTGGATCATCAGGTACATTGGAGTGTGCAGAATGCTACACAACTTCTAAAGACCAGGGGCGTACCTGTAGAAATGATCAGACATAACAATCTGGATATGCTTGAAGACAAGATAAAGTCACTAATTGGAAAATGCAGTAAGATTTGGTATATGGCTGATGGGGTTTATTCTATGTACGGAGATTTTGCACCGATTGAACAACTAATGCAATTGGCAAACAAATATCCTCAGTTACACTTTTATTTTGATGATGTGCATGGGATGAGCTGGAATGGAGAAAATGGTACAGGATATGTTTCAAGCATCTTAAATGAGCTGCCCAAAAATGTGTTACTGGTGGGGACGCTTAGTAAAACCTTTGGTGCCAGTGGGGCAGTTGCCGTTTGTTCAGACAAAAGATTACATAATAAGATAAAGACCTTTGGCGGTCCTCTTACATTTTCTGCGCAACTAGAACCTGCATCTGTGGGAGCTGCCATTGCTTCTGCTGATATCCATCTGTCTACTGAAATTTACTCTCTTCAGGCCGAGCTGCAGGCAAGAATTAATTATTTTAATCATCTTCTTGACCAAACGGAATTACCGCTTATAGACAGGAATAATTCTCCTGTTTTTTACATCGGGACAGGAATGCCCATCTCAGGATATAATTTTGTCCAACGCTTACTCAAGGAAGGTTTTTATGTAAACCTGGGAATTTATCCTGCTGTGCCCGTAAAAAATACCGGGGTAAGAATTACCATTTCTCGTCACAATAAGGCCAGTGATATAAAAGGCCTGGTTGAAGCGATGGAATATCATTATACTGCAGCATTGGAAGAGACGGGTGCTTCACTTCTTAAAGTAAGAAAGGCTTTTAAAATGCCTACAGAAAAAATAAAGGAAGAAGAAAAGCAGTTAATATCCCATGACTTCAAAATTCTTATTGAAGATTCAATAGAAAAAATTAAAAAGAAGGAGTGGAACAGGATGTTTAAAGGAAAAGGGATTCTCGACTGGGATGGACAACTCTTTTTAGAGAATGTTTTTAGGGGTAACAGTAAAAAAGAACACAACTGGGATTTTAAGTATTTAATAATCAAAGATGAGCATGATGAGCCAATTTTGGCCAGCAGTTTAAGTCATGCACTCTGGAAAGACGATTTGTTGGCACCTGCTTCTACTTCTCTCAAAGTTGAAGAACAGAGAAAAACTATGGGAACTTATTATCTGAC
Source organism: Salinimicrobium oceani (assembly GCF_012037645.1). Classification (NCBI taxonomy): domain Bacteria; kingdom Pseudomonadati; phylum Bacteroidota; class Flavobacteriia; order Flavobacteriales; family Flavobacteriaceae; genus Salinimicrobium; species Salinimicrobium oceani. The sequence goes on along the minus strand of NZ_JAAVJR010000003.1, from coordinate 310,438 downwards.
ATCTCAGATTTTAAGTACCGGTTCCATTTTTACTGAAGGCGATCATATTTATATTAACGAATCACATCCGAATCTTTTAAAAGTCTGGAAGGTTTTTATTGACATCCTGGAAAGCATAGATCACGAGCACTACAATAGTTCCATGATAGTACTTCGGGATTTTTCATCGGATACTCCCTACAATGGAATTTTTCATGATCATGGCTTTGTAAAGGTGAATATGCCCGAATCCAGTGTGTATAAAAATTTCAATTGGGAGACACCTGAAGAGTTCCAGGCCACACTTTCACGACGGTCCAGAAGACACTTTGGAAAAGACATAGCTGCTTTTGAGGATAAGTTTGAATTGACGGTTTGTCAGAATGTTCAGCAGGATATACTTCCAAAGTTGCAGGTGCTTTATGAAAACGTGAGGCAGAATAATCCGGGGCTAAACACTTTTTCTTTTCCCGAAAAGCTTTTCCGTAGCATGAATGAGGATCCAAATTGGGAGTTCCTCTTATTATATCTAAAGAAGGAGTGGACTGAAAGTAATTCTATGGAACTTGTAGGGGTGATGTTTTGCTATAAAAATTTGGAGAGGACTTATGTTCCGGAGTTCATTGGAATGGATTATCAATACGCCAGAGAATTTAATGTTTATAGGCAACTACTTTATCGCACAATAATAAGAGCGAAAAATTTAGGTTATAAAAAGATCGATTTTGGTTTAACCGCGGCCTTTGAGAAACGTAAATTGGGGGCAGAAATAACACCAAAGGTTTGTTATGTTCAGGCGAAGGATAACTTCTCATTAGAACTTCTAGAAACGATGCAGAATAGTAGATAACCAAATTGGCATACGTGAGCTCCCCCTTCCAGTTTTTCAATCCATCAAATTGATATGAAGAGATTTCTTGGAGTAATGGAATCATTTGAACAGAAAATAACTGTCATTTTAGATTCTCCAGAACAGCAAATCAGGGTGACAAATAAGGGTATCGATCTCTGCAATAGGGTTCTTACCGAATTAAAAGATCTTATTGAAAAGGAGGATTTAGAATCGGTAGAAGAAGAGATCCACTTTTTCAAAGAAGTTAAGCCTTCTATTATGAGTTATTTAATTTATTTCACAGAAGTTCGTTCCTGTGAAATTAGAAAACCAAAAGCAGGGGTTAATTTCCAGGTCCGGTTTTTCGAGAAAGAAATAAAAAAGGTTAATAAATTTTTTTACAGGAATATTGATTTTTCTCACTACATGGAATTGGGTCACAATTATTTGGATCACCAGTTATTCACACGGAACTACCAGAACAATTTCCCTTTTACTCCACTGGTTAACTACTACCAGTTTCCCGAATTCTCAACCTCTCATGATATGTTGTGGTCTAAGATTAAGGCCATGCATCGATTTCTGCATTATATAAGAAAATGTCTGGGAGAACTACGCCCGGGTCGAAGTTTCATTTCTCCGGAAAGAAAGCATCCGGTTTTATTTTGGACTTCTTCAAAAACAGCTTTGACTGAGTTGATTTACGCCTTGTACTCCGATGGCGCATTAAATCATGGTGCTGCAGATCTTAATACGATTACTACCTCCTTTGAGGATTTTTTTAATGTTAAGCTAGATAACGTCTACAAGACTTACTCAGAAATAAAGGCTAGGAAAGGAAGTAAAACAAAATTCTTAGAGGAACTGATGCTTAATCTTCAACAGAAAATGAGTAAAGAAGATAGCCTTTAAAAGGAAATCTAATTGTCAAAAATAGCCTCCGTTGAAGGAAATCAATTTATTGTTGGAAACTGATGAGAATTATAAATCTTTCAACTCAAGCATCCATTTTTTTGTTTTATCATCTTATAATTCCGTCGGCTGCGGATAGAGGACACCAGCATTGGATCTGTGGTATCGTCAGGGGAAGGCGGTCAAGGCAATGCAAGCGAACATATCTCTAGAAAACAAACAGTTAATAGGAACTATTGGTTCACGGTTTAGACATTCCTCTGCCACTGTTAAAAAATGTTCAGCACCCCAAAAAGCACAACCGCCACATAAACGAGCAACACACCGCCCAGGGTAACCACCTGCCACCGTTTAAAACCATGTCCACTTTTCTTGCTGCCCATATGAATGAAAGCGGCGTAAAGGATTCCCACCAATCCTACAAAGCTCAAAACCGTCACAAATAAGGGAAAGTTGCTTACCGGCAGGCCAACTAAGGCCAGAGGGAAAAATGCTACTGTAAGCGTAACGGCATGGTCTCCTATGACGCTGGTGACTCCCGAAGTTATCTGACCACTTTTAGCTACACTCCAGGTGGCGAATATTTCGGGCAAAGCAGCCATTGGAGCTGTAATAAATAACCCACCCACTATTTGTGATAATCCAAAGGAGGAAACCAAGTTTTCTGTAGCACGAACTGTGAAAAAGGCGCCTAAACCTAAAGCAACCAGACCTGCTACCGCCAACCAGATCTCCTTTTTCTTCCATTCCACTTTTTCGCTTTCTTTTTTTCCTCTAAGGAGGGCCTGAGCAAGAAAAGCGATATACATTCCCAACATTATCCAGCCATCCATGGGCTGTAACCCTCTCCAGGCAAAAGGAACAGTTAGTATAGCTACTACTGCTACGATTACCAAATACGGTAAAGCCTGGACTGTTACCGCCGTGGGATCAACCTTTAGCAGGTGCTCCTTCTTGTGCTCCCGGTGATTTTTATCCTTATTCTTAGCTTTTAAATGCCTGGTCGCAATATATGCTGTAACGACCATCAAAGGAATGGCAATAACATTAGAACCAAACATGGTCCCCAGACCAATATCACCCACTCCGGTTACTGCACTGGTGATATTAATTCCTATTTCAGGACTTGCTGCTGCCAAACCAATTAAGGCCCCACCGGCAGCTACCGAAAACCCCCATCGTTTTCTCAACTTTTTTAAAGGTTTTGCCAGGTGCTCAGCACCCCAGTGAGCTGCCCATACAGCTGCGATCAGAACCAAAGCCCATAACCAGGTATTCATAATCTATTCTTTTTTAGCCTTCTAGATATACCGTTAACAATGCGAACAGGGAAAAACCGGAAGTCAAAAGAACAGAAGCATAGACAGGATCGGGTTTACCATGAGCTTCTGTCAAAATTTCTTCGATGGCGACGCTGAGCAGGATACCGGCGGTAAATGCAAGCAGACTGAATTTGATCAAATCACCACTGTTGCGCATTGTCCAAAAACCAATTGTAGCGCCGAGGAGAATAGGAATTGTAAAACCGGCTGCAAGTAAGTAGCGCATTTTTTTAGGTACTCCCTTGCTCTTGAAGGTGGCAATTGTGGCAAAACCTTCCGGAATATCTGCAGGAACTTGCCCCAAAGCGAGAAGGAGCCCTAAAGATACGGATACCGTAGATCCTGTCCCTATCATGATGCCGTCGCTAAAAAGATCAATGGCGACTCCTAAATAAATTCCCCAAGCAGATCCCGTTGCCTTGCCTTCACCTCCGAACCTATCTTTAATGAAATGAACCGCTTTTTCCAAAAGAAGAAAAGTGAAGCCTCCTCCCATAAAAGCTGCAATGGGGATCCAGGGTTGCTCTACTTCAAGAGCAGTAGGCATTAATTCTAAACCGACAACAGCGAGTATTATACCTGCAGCGAAGTGAAGCGCCAAATTCAAGGTTTTTTCGGAAACATTGATCCACTCTGCCAACAAACCGCCTGAAAAGTTCCCCAAAGCAGGCATAGCAGCAAGTAATAAAACCATTAAGAATTCGCTCATTACCGGTAAAAATGAGGGTGTTTACTCTAAATTAACCATTTACATCCTGCTCGTTCTTAAACTTCTGTTATAAAGTGGTTTTAAAAATAGATAATGGAAGGTTGGCCTTGTTTAAGCATCTAAAAAGCCTGCGGCGTCCTTTAAAAATTAATGATATCTATATCTGTATTTTAAAGAGAAAGTGATTTTTCGAAAGCCCACTGAAGATTGCTTGATTAAAAGCCAATCCATTCCTTTGCCGCTTTCTTTTCATCCAGATCAAAATATTTCACTTCAGAGGCTGTGAAAAGATCTGTAGCCTTTGCAGCCCACTTTTTCCATTTTTTATCACCTACGATAGCCATATTCCCATAATTAGAAAGATGTGCGGATTCAACTTTTAGATCTGCCAACAGTCCTTCCCACTCATATCCATGAAAATCCTGCAGTTCCAGGTAAAAATTTACTTTTTCACTTTTACTTAGAATTTGATGAATGAGAAGGTGAACATTTTCAACATCTTCTTTTGAAACTTTGTCGCAAATTTTAGCAGCAATAAGTTCTTTGTTATTGGAATTTAACAGCTTTAACATACCTCATTATTTAAATTATTGGTTTTTTGGTTTCTCTGTACAAACAAACCGGCACGCAGTTTTAGTTTTAAAACTTTATTCTCTGCAGTCTCACTGCGTTCAAAATGGCTAAGAATGCCACTCCCACGTCAGCAAATACTGCTTCCCATAGAGATGCTACACCAAATGCGCCAAAAGTTAGAACAAGGGCTTTTACTCCAAAGGCGAGGCCTATGTTCTGCCATACAATCTGTCGCGTCTTTTTGCCGATCTTAATGGCCGTGGCGATTTTCGCAGGCTGATCTGTTTGTATTACTACATCTGCGGTTTCTATTGCTGCGTCAGAGCCTAAGGCTCCCATTGCCATGCCTACATCGGCTAAGGTGATCACCGGAGCATCATTTATACCGTCTCCTACGAAGGCTACTTTTTTCCCCTGTTTCTTTAGTTCCTCGACCTTATCCACCTTGTCCTGAGGTAGTAGTCCGCCATAAGCTTTGTCTATCTTTAATTGTCCCGCTACTTTTTGAACAATAGAATCTTTATCGCCTGAGAGCATTACAATATTATCAATTCCATAATCCCGAAGTTGCTTTATAGCTAACGCCGCATCTTCCTTAATTTTATCGGCAATGGTTATGTAACCTTCATATTTGCCATCTATTGCTACCACAACAATCGTTTCCACTATTTCCTCTATCTCCGGGGCATAGGAGATGTTGAACTTCTGCAACAGTTTCGCATTACCAATTAAAAGTTCCTGGCCGTCTACCGTTCCTTTTAATCCGTGTCCGGCAATTTCTTCTACATCCTGCACTTTCAGCTGTTTATAAGCGTTGCCGGAGTGTTCTACAACTGCCCAAGCTATAGGATGAGTGGATTTATTCTCAAGTGCCGCTGTTAGCGCCAAAAACCGGTCCTTTTCCAGACTTCGGACCTTTACCTCCTGCACTATAAAAACTCCCTCTGTGAGGGTTCCGGTTTTGTCCATTACCACTGTATCTACCTTTGTAATGAGGTCGAGAAAATTTGAACCTTTAAAAAGAAGACCGTTTCTTGAAGCGGCACCTATACCACCAAAATATCCAAGCGGAATAGAAATTACCAGCGCACAGGGACAGGAGATCACCAAAAAGACCAGGGCCCGGTACAGCCATTCATCAAAGACATAGGTGTCGACAAAGAAATAGGGGAGGAGCGCCAGACCTATTGCAAGGGAGACCACTATAGGAGTATAAATTTTCGCGAAGCGGGTTATGAATTTTTGGGTTTTTGCTTTCCTCCCACTTGCTTCTTCAACTAGTTTGAGAATTTTTGATAAAGCACTGTCTTCATACCCGGAAGTTACTTTTAGCTCAACCAGCCTATCCAGGTTTATCATCCCTGCAAGGACTGTCTCTCCTTTTTTCTTGGTATCAGGTTTTGATTCCCCTGTAAGGGCGGCAGTATTAAAGGAGGAGCTTTCGCTAAGCATTTCTCCATCAAGCGCTACTTTCTCACCCGGTTTTATCTGAATGATTTGCCCAATGTTCACCTTCTTCGGATTAACAATTGAAACCTGACCATTAGTAAGAACACTTACCTCTTCAGGACGATTATCAATGAGGGCTTTTATTGAGCGACGGGAACGGGCAACGGCTGCCTTCTGAAAATGTTCTCCAATTACATAGAACAACATTACCGCCACCCCTTCTGCATATTCTCCAATGTAAAACGCACCCACGGTAGCAATGGTCATAAGGAAAAATTCATTGAAAATATTTCCTTTTCCTATGTTGGTCACAGCATGTTGTACAACTTTCCCACCAACCAGAACATAAGCAACACCAAAAACAATTAAGCGCAGATATCCTTTAAACCATTCCACATCAAAAAAGTCCAGCCCAATACCAAAAAGTAAAAGTATCAAGCTTAATATAGTCGGAATAAAGGAAGATCTTTCTTCCTCATCTTTATCTGCTCCCTTTTGCTGTGGGGTACAACAGGAATCTTCCCCTTTTTCAGCTTTTGGTCCAGGTTCTTCAGCCGTTCTGGGAGAAGTAATTGTAGGATCTTTTAATTCTGTGTCTTTATTATCCTTGTCTTTTGTCATAACTTCTTATAAAAGGTTTTTCAATAGAAAAAGCCAATAGAATAAAACTGGTATTTCCCACTTAACAATTACAAGAACGAATTTAATCTATATAGTCCTGCAACGGAAGTGCATTGTTTGGTGTAGACCTTTACTTTAGAAGAACAAGCTCGGAAAATTCTATTTTTTATTGCATTTGTCGCAGGTTCCCTTAACCACCAAACTGGCGTCAGTTGCTGTAAAACCCGGTGGAAGATTAATATGCGGAATCTTAGTCTCAGTTAAGCACTGCGTTTCTTTACACGTTTCACAGTGAAAGTGGAGATGAAGATCGCTGTCGAGCTCACAATTACAGCCCGCCTCACAAAGAGCATACTTGGCTACTCCACTCCCGTCTTCAATCAGGTGGACGATTCCACTATCTTCAAAAGTTTTAATGGTACGATAAATAGTTGTTCTTTCACTTTTTTCAAAAGCCGTCTCGATATCAGCCAAAGTTACAGCCATTTGCTTTTGAGCTAAAAATTTCAAAATGAGCATCCGCATTGCTGTAGGCCTCACCTGCTTTTCCTCTAAAAAATTTTCTATTGCTTTCATAATTAATGCGCGTGACCGCCTTCTCCTTTTTGCATTTCAGCCATAAGATAGTAGGCATTGTTATATGCAAATCTCGTCTCTTCCGGCAGGTCTTTTAATAGCTTTACTTCAACCCATTCACCTCCATTGGTCCCGGTAATCACCTCTACAGGTTTAAAACTCCAGGCATCTCCTTCTTCTTCAGCAGTAAAAGCATAAAATCTACCCCCTTCTCTAACTATGGCAGATTCGGGTAGTGCTGTTGTTCGTTGATTGTCAACCGCAATTCGTCCTCTTACATACATTCCTGGAACCAGATTTTCGGGCCTGTCGATGATTTCCGCATGAACATGAACTGCTTTGGGATCCTGCTCAAAATTCTTACTTACAGAAATTATTTCCGCGGTCAATTCAGTTTCCGGTAATGATTCGATAGTAAAAAATACTTTCTGTCCTTTCTCCACTTTTGCCACATCTTTTTCAAAGACCATAAGATCCACATGAACATCTTTCGTATTGATGATATGGAACATTTCAGACTGCGCCTGAACAAATTGACCTGTTTTGATATTCACCGATTGTACAGCGCCATCTATCGGGCTTCTTACCGGGATCCTCTGTTGGATATTTCCGTTTTGAATAGTTTCAGGATTGATATTTAGTTGTTGCAGTTGAGCCTTAAGTCCGGCAACTTGTCCTTCAAGGCTTTCCAGTTCTGCCTCGGCACGCTGAAAGATTTGCCCTGAACCCACTCCGGCTTCGTACAATTTTTTTTGTCTTTGGAACTCTTTTTCCTGATAATTCAGACTGTTCAAGGCGTTCAAATATTGTGTTTGTACTTCGATGATTTCCGGGTGTTCAATGTAGGCCAATACATCTCTACGCTGCACTTCATCTCCTTCGATCACTACTATTGACGATACGTTACCTCCAATAACGGGAGTAACTGTGGCTTCACTTTGAGGAGGGACTTCCAGCTCTCCATTTGCCTGTACATAGCCGCTCATTAACCTGGTTGTAAGGCTGTCAATTTTCATATCAAGTACATCGAACTGCTGCTGTGAAAGCATAGCCTCCTTGACGGCTTCTGTTTTAGCAGGTTCACCGGCTTCTTCTTTCTGATTTTCCTCTTTTTCAGCATTTTCCCCGCAAGACAATAGGAGGAGAAACGGGAGTATATAAATTGTTTGAAATTTCATTTTTTAGTTTTTTCCAGTTAGGTAAAATTGTAATTCTGCAAGGGCTATCTGGTAATTTTCAAAAGCCTCGAGCGCTTTGATTTCTGACTCCATTGCATTGTCTAAGTTCTGAATAAAGGCCACATATTCAATGGCACCTTCATTAAAGGCAAGTAATGATCCCTCCCGTTGTTCTTCCAGTAACGGCAAAACTTCGTCCTTGTAAAATAGCCAGGAAGATTTCCATCGTTTATAGTTGCTCAAGGCAATTTCAAAATCTGTTCTTACCTGGTCTTTCTGAAAGTCGGCAGCTCTTTGTACAATTTCCTTTTCTATTTTTGCCGCTTTAACTTCGCCGTGGGCAGCCCCGGAGAGGATTGGAATAGATATACCGGCCTGGTAACTGTAAAAGCCCGTTGCACCATTTACTTTTTGAAGCCCGTATTGAACATTAAAATCTGGTAGAAAATTAGCCTTTTCTGCAGCATAAGCAGCTTCTGCAACTGCAACCTTTTTTTCAGAAACCTCCAGAAGAGGATGATCTTTAGGTGGATCTCCGGTAAGGAAAATCTCATCCTCCCGAATACTTTGAAAATCATCCGAAACATCATAGACTTCTTCATCTCCCAACCAAAGATTCAGTTTTTGGACGGCTGTTAGGTAGTCCATCTCGGCCTGTTGTAAATCAATCGAAATTTGGTTGATCTTATTTTTGGCTGTCAGCATTTCTAATCTCGAAATGGCCTCTACATCGTACCGAAGGCTAACTGCCTGCTCTAAATTTTGGTACAGGGAATCCAGTTTCTGAAATAACAAATACTGTTGTTTTGCTGTAAAGGCCCGGCTCCAGGCTATTTTTACCTCCTGTGCCACCTGAAGTTGAGACAGATCATAGGCTTCTTCGGCAAGGGCAATCTTTTTATTGTAAAGTTTACTTTTAGAAGGAATCCCCAATAAATCAACCCCTTTCTGTTGAACGCCTATTGTGGTGTATATTCCCCCGGCATCTCCAAGCTCTTCTCCACCCGTAAATACTTCGGTTTCCCCAAGATCCCATGCAGATCTTTTCATTGCCTGCTCCTGGTCAATCCTCAATTTTTCATTTTTCAGAAGTGGGTAATTCTGAAGAGCCAGGGCAACGGCTTCCTCCTGATTTACCTGCGGAGATAATTCAGCTGTCTGAGCATTTAAACCGGCAGGTAAAAGGAATACGACAAGAATCACCGCAAAAGAACCAACTGTTGCGGGTTTAAATTTCATCCTGCCCGACCTTGATTCGACCCATTTATAGAGAATAGGTAGAATGAACAATGTGAGCAGGGTAGAAGTGATCAAGCCCCCTATAACTACGGTTGCCAGCGGCCGTTGCACTTCTGCTCCGGCAGAGGTTGAAATCGCCATAGGCAGGAAACCAAGCACATCGGTAAGAGCCGTAAGCAAAATAGGCCGTATTCTGCTTCTTGTTCCAAGACTGATCCTTTCATTTAAATTTTTCACACCTTCTTCTTTTAATTCATTGAAACTGCTAATGAGTACAAGCCCATTTAAAACTGCCACTCCAAATAATACAATAAATCCAACCCCGGCAGAAATGCTAAAGGGCATATCCCGCAGCCATAAAGAAAATATTCCTCCAATAGCTGCAAGTGGAATAGCTATGTAGATCATGGTGGTTTGTTTAAACGACTTGAGAGCAAAGTAGATCAGGATGAATATGAGGAGCAGGGCAATAGGGACTACAATTTGCAGTCTCTTACTTGCTCTTTCGAAGTTCTCAAAGGCTCCACCGTAGCGAATGTAATAGCCGGGTGGTAGTTCAAACTCAGCATCCAGTTTGGTCTGAATATCTTCCACCACAGATTTTACGTCACGATTCCTGATGTTTACTCCCACATAGGTTCGGCGGTTGGTGTTATCTCTACTGATCTGCATAGGGCCGGGCTGATAACTTATTTCAGCCACTTCTTTCAGCGGGATCTGGCTACCTGAAGGTAAGGTTACATACAAATTCCTGATATTCTCAATACTCGTTCTTTCTTCTTCCTGTAATCGCACCACCAGGTCAAACCGTCTTTCTCCTTCAAAAATAACTCCTGCATCTCCGCCCGCAAAAGCCGATTGGATTAGGGAATTCAGCTCCTTGATCTGTAAACCGTATTGCGCAGTTTTATTCCTGTTATAGTTGACCGTGATTTGCGGTAATCCTGCTGTGGCCTCTACTTTCATATCGGCAACCCCTTCTACAGTAGAAATGATGTTGCCCATCTCCTGCGCCTTGCTTGCCAGAACCTCCAGATCTTCACCATAAAGCTTGACTGCAACATCTTCTCGAACACCTGTAAGAAGTTCGTTGAACCGCATTTCTACTGGCTGGGTAAATTCATAGCTAACTCCGGGAATAATACCGATGGTTTCTTTGATCTTCGCAATAAGTTCATCCTTAGAATCGGCAGAAGTCCATTCATCTTTATCCTTTAAAATAATAAAGCTGTCTCCAATGTCCATAGGCATAGGATCTGTTGGGACATCAGAAACTCCAAAACGGGTGACGATCTGTTCTATTTCCGGATACTCGTCCAGGAGAAGCTGTTCTATTCTTGTGGAAGTTGCAATTCCCTCGTCAAGCGAACTTCCCGGTTTCAGGATAATATGAAAAGCTATGTCCCCTTCGTCAAGCTGCGGAATAAATTCCCCTCCCATTTTGGTGAACATGAAGGCAGCTAAAGCAAATAATGCTATAGCGGTGCCCAGCACAATTTTTCCTCTTTTTAGGGATCTGTCTAACAGAGGCTCATATTTGTCCTGAACCCAACCAACAAATTTGTCACCATAGGATTTCTTTCGCTTTTTACTTTCCTTCAGAAAGAGAGCTGAGATCATTGGAACATAGGTCAAACACAAGATCATCGCACCCAACATGGCAAAAATAAAGGTCAGTGCCATTGGTTTGAACATCTTGCCTTCAACCCCTTCCAGGGCAAGGATGGGAAGAAAAACGATGAGAATAATAAGCTGTCCGAAAAAGGCAGAATTCATCATCTTTTTAGCCGAAGAGGAGGCTATGTTATTTCTCTCAGTCTTGTTTAATTCACCTCGTTTCTTCATGCGTTGATGAATAGTAAAAACGGTACTTTCCACAATAATTACGGCTCCGTCTACTATGATCCCAAAATCTATTGCCCCCAGACTCATCAGGTTTGCCCAGACGTCAAAAAGGTTCATCAGAATGAAAGCAAACAGGAGGGAGAGCGGAATCGTGGAGGCAACTATTAAACCTCCCCGCCAATTTCCAAGAAGCAGAACCAAGACAAAAATTACAATTAGCCCCCCTTCGAGCAGGTTTTTTGTAACTGTGGAAGTAGTGTCACTAATAAGTTCACTTCTATCCAAAAATGGTTTTATAGAAACACCTTCCGGAAGGGATTTCTGAATCTGCGTAATCCTGTCTTTTACATTGTCAATTACCTCATTGGAATTGGCTCCTTTCAGCATCATGACCATTCCACCAACGGCTTCTCCCTGTCCATTTTTTGTCAGCGCTCCATAACGCACGGCACTTCCTATGCGGACATCAGCAACGTCTGCAACTGTTATAGGTACTCCGCCGGAAGTGGTGACGACAATTTTTTCCAGGTCCTCCACACTTCTGGCAAGGCCCTCGCCCCGAATGAAGTTTGCCTGATGGTTTTTTTCAATGTAAGCCCCGCCGGTATTCTGATTGTTGTTTTCGAGGGCGGTAAAAACATCAGAAATGGAAAGTCCAATGGCTTTTAGTTCGTCCGGATCTACAGCAACTTCATATTGCTTGATCATTCCGCCAACACCGTTCACTTCTACAACTCCTGGCACCATTGCCATTTGTCGGCGAACAATCCAATCCTGAATCGTTCTCAGTTCAGTAGGGGAGTAGTTATCCTTGAATTCTTCTTCTACTTCGAGGGTATATTGGTAAATTTCACCAAGTCCCGTAGAAATAGGCCCCATGGAAGGTTCTCCAAAACCTTCGGGAATTTCATCTTTTACGGCATTCAGTTTTTCACCTACCAACTGCCTGGGGAGGTAAGTACCCATGTCATCTTCAAAGACAATAGTTACTACGGAAAGTCCGAACCTGGATACTGACCGAATCTCTGTAACGCCGGGCAGGTTACTCATGGCAATCTCCACAGGGTATGTGACGAATTGCTCGATGTCTTCAGTTCCTAAATTTGGTGCCTGGGTAATCACCTGCACCTGATTATTCGTGATGTCTGGTTGGGCATCTACGGGAACCTGAAAAACGCTCCAGATCCCTGCTCCAATTAACACCACTGTGAGTAGACCAATAATAAATTTATTATTGATCGAAAAATCAATGATCTTATTAATCATACATGATAATTTAATTCAGTTTGTGATAAAATTCTCTGGCCGAGGCCATTGACAACAGGATATAGCTATCCTAAAACTGAATTAAATACGGGGAGGCTGGAAGTGAGAAAAGGCAATTTCCTTGCCTGCACTCTCGCCAAATAGAGGTGTCAAAAAGGGTATTTTTGGCTCAAATACTTCAAAGCTACTTGTTTCGAATCTCACCACATGCACATGGCAGCAGTGACATTGGCAAAAAGGCGGACAGTCATCAGAAGTTCCATGCTGCTCCCCTTGCTGATCCTGATCTACTTCCAAACTAACGGACACGGTTTCCTGACTTTCAGACACAGCTGTGTCATCACAGGGTATAAAGTTTAGCCCCAGGAAATAAACAGATAATATGACTGCGAAAAATTTCACATTGCAAAGGTATTAAAATATGAATGCACAGGAAGTGCAATTAATAGGAGGAGCTAATAAAAACCTACTTAACCTATGCTTCAAAACAGTGGCAGGCGTGTACATATTATTCTGTGCTTAAAATGATGATTACGGGATGGAGAAGTTTTATTTTGAAATAGAATGGAAAACAATGGGGTATAGATGTCAGCCATCCAAGAAGAACTTTCTATTTCCATGGGAAATAATTCTTCATCCTATCCTACTTTTTTATCCTAAAATTATCAGCGACAAAAATGATTCAGCGATTTTCTTTATTTTCTTTCCTACAGATAACTGATTAGTTGCCTTAAAAAATGATGCCACTTGAAAAATAAAAAATAGTCTTACACTCTTGGATGTCGTAAATAATTAGCCGGACAAAAAATTGCATGTATTTAAGTACTTGCTTAAATAATTTTTTATCTTTGTTTTATGAAAGACATTAGCTGCATACGGAAAGAGGCCGATTTAAATCAAATCAGGCGGTGTAAAGAACAAATATCAGAAGTTGAAGAGGCTGTGGGCACTTTAACCGATAAGCTCTCATTGGTAAGCAACAGCGTAAGATTAAGGATTCTTTATGTCCTTCAGGCAGAAGAAAGATTATGTGTTTGTGATTTAAGTGATATCCTGAACATGACGATACCAGCAGTGTCACAGCATTTGCGAAAGCTGAAGGATAGAGATTTTGTAAAATCAGAAAAGGAAGGGCAGACCATTTTTTATTCACTGCGGGATGACCATCGACAACTTCTTGCTCCCTTTTTTAATTTATTGGACCACCAACCTGAAGCTATATGAAAGCAAAAACCAATCTACTTGGAGTGGGAATTTTAACCGGGATCGCCAGTTCTCTTTGTTGCATAACTCCCTTACTTGCTTTCGTAGCTGGAACGGGAGGTATTGCAGGTGCATTTGATTGGCTGGAGCCTTTCAGGTGGCCTCTTGTAATAGTTTCATTGGTTGCTTTAGGATTCGCCTGGTATTTGAACCTGAAGGCTACACAAGATGATGACTGTGGTTGTGACACGAAAACCGAACCTTCTTTCTTCCAGTCCAGAACATTTTTGGGTGGAGTAACTGTTTTTGTTGCTCTGAGTCTGGCATTCCCTTACTATGCAGAAGCTTTTTATCCTTCCAATGAAAAGGAGGTTGTGTTCGTGCAGGAGAAAAACATTCGGACCACTGAATTCTTAGTGAGCGGGATGACCTGCGCTGGATGTGAGGGTCATGTAAAATCTGAAGTTAACAAGCTAAACGGTATTGTCTCCTGCAAAGTATCTTACGAAGAAGGTAATACCATAGTTGAATATGATAGTACCCGCACGAACGTTGAAGAAATAAGGACGGCAATTGAACGGACAGGATATAAAGCCACAAAAGTAGAAAGACCATGAAGAAATATGATGTTATAGTAATAGGTTCAGGTATGTCGGGTATGACTGTTGCAAACAAGTGTGCTTCCAAAGGATTAAAAGTAGCTGTGACAGATGAGTTACCTTATGGTGGAACTTGTGCTCTTCGTGGTTGTGACCCGAAAAAGATAATTATTGGTGCTACCGAAGTTAGAGACTTCGCTCAACGTCTGGCAGGTAAGGGTATTAATAGGGTTCCTGAAGTAGAATGGAAGGACGTTATGACCTTTAAGCAGGAATTTGTAGATGCAATGCCTGAAAAAATTGAGAAAGGATACAAACACAACGGTATCGACACCTATCATGGTGCCGCTCGCTTCATCGGTAATGATTCAGTCCAAATTGAATCGGAAGTTTTAAAGGGAAGCAAGATTGTTATTGCAACTGGAGCGCGGCCACGCCAGCTAAAGTTTGAAGGTGGTGCCCATGCATTGACAAGTACGGATTTTTTAAACCTGAAGGAATTTCCAAAATCTATAATTTTTATAGGTGGTGGATACATTGCCTTTGAGTTTGCACATATAGCTAAGCGATGTGGAGCAGAAGTTACCATCATACATCGGGGACCTCGGCCATTGGAGAATTTTGATAAGGATATAGTTCACCATTTGTCGGAGGCCACCAGAAAACTTGGAGTAAAATTGGTGCTCGAAACGAACGTCACGAGAATCAAAAAGGACACAATAGGTTATACGGTAATTGGTGAAACAAATGGTTCCGAAACAGAGTTTACAGCTGAAGCTGTTTTCAACAGTGCGGGAAGAGTACCACATATTGATGGCTTGAACTTAAAGGCGGCATCTGTTAATTATAACAAGAAGGGAGTTGAGGTTAACGAGTACTTACAAAGTACCTCAAACCCATCTATTTATGCTGCTGGTGACGCTGCCGATACCGCTGGGCTTCCATTAACCCCAGTAGCTGTTTATGAAGGTCATGTCATTGCTTCTAACATATTAAAGGGTAATAATAAAAAACCAGAATATCCACCGATGCCGTCAGTTGTCTTTACCTTACCATCTATGGCTTCGGTAGGTCTGACTGAAGTGGAAGCGGAGAAAGCTGGGTTAAATATCAAAGTGAACACCAAGGCAGTTCCAGAGTGGTTCAATGCTAAACGTCTTAACGTTCAGGAATATGCTTATAAAACCATAATAGACACTGATAAAGGGACTTTAGTGGGAGCTCATCTCATTGGTCCAGGGGTAGAAGAAACAATTAATTTCTTCTCACTTGCCATGTACAAAGCGATATCAGTACGAGACTTAAAGAAAATGATTTATGCATATCCGACAATGGGTTCGGATATCACATCAATGTTATAAAACCAGATATGGAGCCTATTCTAAAATCAATCCTTACATGTCCTAATTGCAAGAATGCCAGGGAAGAAATTATGCCCACAGATGCTTGTCAATTCTTTTATAAATGCTCCAGCTGTGAAGCTGTTATAAAACCATTTGAGGGCGACTGCTGTGTATTTTGCAGTTACGGCTCTGTTGCTTGTCCGCCAATTCAGGCATCAAATTCATGTTGTAAAATCTCTTAAAATTGGAAAAATCATTTTCATGTCAAATTTTAGTTTTTTGAGGTAAATATTTTAATTATCTCAGAAGTTGATTTAACACAACCTTGTTTTAAAAGACGCTATTTAAAATTCCAAGTTCCAGTAGATTTTACAATTAAAGTGGTGGAATTTTTTGTTCACATTCATTCTTGCCAAAATTTCTAAAAAGTTCCACTTAAGTTTTTGTTGTACAAAAATTCGAATGTTTTTTCCACGAAAGTGAAAGAAACTAGTTCATATTAAATAGTAAAAAGCCTTACCTTTGTGCTTCATGAAAAAAGCTTTTCATAATATTACTTCCGTTGCTATGGCACTTTTAGTGTTGTTCTCTACCTCTTCTTTTACAGTGGACAAACATTTTTGTGGAAGTATGTTAGTGGATATGGCTATATTTTCTGAGGCCGAAAGTTGCGGAATGGAAATGCACGAGCATTCCGATACAACTGAGGATTCTGTAGAGCAGGAATTTTGCTGCGAAAATCAAAAAATAGCGATTGAAGGACAAGATGAATTAAAAGCTTCTCGTAATTCGCTTGATTTTGACCAACAGCTTTTTCTTGCCACTTTTACCTATTCTTATATTAATCTTTTTGAAGTCCTTCCCTTACAGGCAGTTCCTAATAAAGATTATACTCCACCCTTACTGGTTCGTGACGTACAGTTACTCGACCAGGTTTTTCTTATTTGATTATTTAATGAATTCGGCTAATCAGGAATAATCCTGATGATGCTTCCTTTGCTATGCGCCAATTTTGGGGCAGTCTCATCTTTTTCCCGAAGGATCAACTTCATTAAATAACGATTAAGAATGTTCAATAAATTCATAAAATATTTTCTTTACAACCGGCTGGTTACTATCCTGCTGCTTATCTTCATGATAGGCTGGGGGCTTGTGACAGCTCCGTTTAATTGGGATCTGGGCTTTCTGCCAAACGATCCTGTTCCGGTAGATGCTATCCCCGATATTGGGGAAAATCAGCAAATCGTTTTTACCGATTGGCCGGGCCGCTCGCCACAGGATATTGAGGATCAAATCACATATCCTATGACCTCTACTTTACTAGGAATTCCCGGGGTAAAATCCATCCGAAGTACATCCATGTTCGGATTTTCCATTGTCTATATAATATTTGAAGAAGATGTAGAATTCTACTGGTCCCGCACTCGGGTACTGGAAAAATTGAATTCCCTTCCTTCCGATCTACTTCCGCAGGGAGTGCAACCTACCCTGGGGCCCGATGCCACAGGATTAGGACAGGTTTTCTGGTATACACTTGAAGGTCGAGATCCTGAAGGCAATGTTACAGGAGGCTGGGACCTGAATGAACTTCGATCTATCCAGGATTATTACGTGAAACTGGGTCTAAGCGGAACTGCCGGTGTTTCGGAAGTAGCCTCAGTAGGAGGTTTTGTTCAGGAATACCAGATAGATGTAGATCCAGATGCTCTAAAAGCGTACAATATTGGGATAGACCAGGTGATGATGGCGGTGCAGAATTCCAACCGTGATATTGGTGCAAAAACCCTGGAAATTAACAAGGTGGAATACCTTGTTCGCGGGCTTGGTTATATTGAATCTATAGAAGACATAGAAAATTCTGTAGTAACAGCGGTAGATAATACACCGGTGCTTATAAAAGATCTTGGGGTGGTTACTCTGGGACCTGCCGAACGTCGTGGGATTCTGGATAAAGGCGGTGCCGAAGTTGTAGGTGGGGTTGTAGTAGCCCGATATGGCTCCAATCCGTTGCAGGTAATAGAAAACACCAAAGAAAAGATTAGGGAGATCTCCCCAGGCCTTCCGCAAAAAACACTAGCAGATGGGACTGTAAGTAAACTTACCATTGTGCCTTTTTACGACAGGACCGAGCTAATCAATGAGACCCTGGGCACACTTGAAAGCGCCCTTTCCGACGAAATGCTTATTAGTATAATCGTAATTATAGTACTGGTTCTTAATTTACGGGCTTCTCTTATTATTTCGAGCTTGTTGCCCATAGGCGTATTGATCACCTTTATTGCCATGCGGTATTTTGGGGTAGATGCCAATGTGGTGGCGCTATCGGGAATCGCCATTGCAATTGGAGTAATGGTAGATGTAGGGATTGTATTTGTTGAAAATAATATCCGGCATCTGGAAATGAAAAAGAATGCCGGTATTAAAGACGAAAAATTACTCGCAACTATTTATAAAGCAACCGTTGAGGTTGCTCCTGCGGTAACTACTGCTTTGGCAACCACTGTTGTAAGTTTTCTTCCCGTTTTTTTCATGGAAAATGCTGAAGGGAAATTGTTCAGGCCGCTGGCTTTTACCAAAACATTTGCCCTTGCAGCAGCATTTCTTGTAGGGATAATGATCCTCCCGATGCTTTCATACTTTGCTTTTAATATACGATTGCAAAAGGCGCGAATGGTAAGAATTTGGAACATTATCCTGATAGTTGCAGGATTGTTTCTCGCATTTTACTTTAGTTTCTGGTTGCCCCTTGCATTGGTGGTTATCGGCCTTTTACGGCTTCTGGAAGATAAAAATCCACAATTTTTAGGAAAATATTCAACCCAGATAACTTTATTTATAATCCTGGCTGTTACTTTATTTTTCCTAACGGAAGAATGGGTTCCGCTGGGGCATCAAAATTCTTTGTTTTCTAACTATCTCTTCGTGATTATTTTACTGGCTTTTACCCTGCTGGTGCTTATGGGAATTGTCAAATTTTACCGGCCAATTTTAAGCTGGTGTTTGGGGAACAAAGGGGCTTTTCTTTTGGTTCCGGTAATTACCATTTTTATCGGGATTATGATATGGCTTGGATTTCCTAAAATCTTTAGTCCTGTAGCTAATGGGTTTGATAGAATAGGCTGGAATATTCGCACCACTTCAGGATGGAATGCAATGGCGCATACTTTTCCGGGGGTTGGAAAGGAGTTCATGCCTTCATTAAATGAAGGAAGTTTTTTACTGATGCCCACTTCCATGCCTCACGCAGGAGTAGAAGCCTCTAAGGAGACGTTGCAAAGACTGGACATTGCCATTACAGCCATTCCGGAGGTAGATGTTGCAGTAGGTAAACTCGGAAGAATAGAAAGTGCCTTGGACCCGGCCCCTATTTCTATGTATGAGAACATAATCAATTACAAACCGGAGTACCTGCTTTCAGAAGATGGAGATCTAATGGCTTTTAAAGTTGACGAAGATAATCGCTTTATCCTGAGATCAGGAGATACTTTGTCCAATGAAGATGCAATTAATAGAGGAGTTTTAAAAGAAGACCTTATTGCAGATGAGGATGGGGAATATTATCGTAACTGGCGGGAACATATCAAAAACCCTGATGACATCTGGAATGAGATCATAAGCAGGTCGGATCTTCCCGGGGTAACTTCAGCTCCTAAATTACAGCCCATTGAAACACGGCTGGTGATGCTTCAAACAGGGATGCGTGCTCCTATGGGCATAAAAGTTTATGGCCCTGACCTGCAAACAATTCAGGATTTTGGAATTGAACTGGAAGAGCTTTTAAAGCAGGTGCCATCGGTTAAATCTGAAGCTGTTTTTGCAGACAGGACAGTGGGAAAACCTTATTTAGAAATAGATATTGACCGTAATGCTATTGCCCGTTATGGCCTTAGCATTGAAGATGTTCAGCAAACACTTGAAACGGCAATAGGCGGGATGGAAATTACCACTACTGTTGAAGGAAGGGAACGTTATCCTGTACGTGTGCGTTATCCAAGGGAACTTCGGGATGATCCTTCCAGTATTGAAAGGATCCTGGTGCCCACTCCGGCCGGAGCACAAATCCCACTGGGACAACTTGCCGAACTGAAATACACTCGCGGCCCCCAAATGATAAAAAGTGAAGAAACCTTTTTAGTAGGATACGTGCTGTTTGATAAACGTACCGATTTTGCCGAGGTAAACGTTGTAAACGATGCCCAGGCATTTATTCAGGATAAGATAGATTCAGGGGAATTGACAGTACCTGCAGGAGTGAGCTATAAATTTTCAGGGAATTATGAAAATCAGGTGCGGGCAGTGAAACGTTTGGCAATTGTAATTCCTATAAGTTTGATCATCATATTCCTGCTTTTGTACTTTCAGTTTAAAACCATTATTGCGTCAACCATTCATTTCTCCGGAGTTTTTGTGGCCTTTGCAGGTGGATTTATTATGATTTGGCTTTATGGGCAGCCGTGGTTTATGGATTTTGCTGTTTCCGGAGTGAATATGCGGGACCTGTTCCAAATGGGCACCATTAATTTAAGTGTTGCGGTATGGGTAGGTTTTATAGCTCTCTTCGGGATAGCGACAGATGACGGAGTGTTAATGGGGACCTATATTCACCAGGTATTTGAAAAACGAAATCCGCAAACAGTTCCTGCCGTGCGTAGTGCAGTGATGGAAGCCGGGTTAAAAAGGGTTCGACCGGCAATGATG
Organism: Salinimicrobium oceani; assembly: GCF_012037645.1. Taxonomy (NCBI): domain Bacteria; kingdom Pseudomonadati; phylum Bacteroidota; class Flavobacteriia; order Flavobacteriales; family Flavobacteriaceae; genus Salinimicrobium; species Salinimicrobium oceani. The sequence goes on along the minus strand of NZ_JAAVJR010000003.1, from coordinate 290,094 downwards.
ACCACAGCGGTTACTATTATTGCGCTATTCCCGGTCCTTACATCTACAGGTAAAGGGGCCGATATAATGGTACCTATGGCAATTCCAATTGTAGGCGGAATGATCATTCAAATTATGACAATTTTCGTGGTACCTGTGCTACAGGCATATTGGAGGGAATCTGTGGTGAAGAATTATCCTGAATCCCGGGTGCCGGATGAAATTAACGAATATTAGAAATGGAAAAATCAATAAAATATAAAATCGTCTTTTTGTTTGCGCTGATCTTCGGAATTTACAATAACCAGGCAAAGGCACAAACACTGGATAATTATTTGCAAATGGCTGCAGAAAATAATCCGAGACTATTGTCAGCTTATGCCGAGTTTGAAGCCGCCATGCAAAGGGCGCCGCAGGTAGCAAGTTTACCCGACCCTACTTTGACCATGAGTGCCTTCGGAAGAATGATTGAAACCAGGGTAGGGGCACAGGAAGCTCGGTTTTCACTGATGCAGATGTTTCCATGGTTTGGGACACTTAAAGCGAAAGAAGATGCTGCCACCTTGATGGCAGAGGCTTCTTTTCAAAATTATCTAAATCTCCGTAATGAAGTTTTCCTTGATATAAAATCTGTTTACGCTGAGATATATGCCTTGGAAAAAACTATTGAGCTAAAAGAAGAAAATCTGGAAATTTTAAATTCCTATCGGGAACTCGCTTTAAGCGGTTTCAGAAGTGGGAATTCCCCGATGGTCAATGTTGTAAAAGTAGATATCCAAAGGGATGCTGCCATTACAGAGATCGAGCTGCTGCAGGACCAGAGAAAGCCACTTCAAACCCGGTTTAACCTGATGCTTGAAAGGGAACCACTGGAGGTAATTGTGGTACAGGACACACTGACTTTTCAAAAATTTGAGGCTATTGTTGATACCGATGATTTTTTTGAAAATCATCCTACCGTTAATGCTCTGGAAAAACAACGGCTTGCTTACGAAATTCAGGAGACGGTGGCTCAAAAAGAAGGTTTGCCCATGGTAGGATTGGGAGTGGATTACTCCATTATTTCCAAACGTACAGATGCCAATCCTGAAATGAACGGGCAGGATGCTATCATGCCTATGGTTTCGGTAACCCTGCCAATTTTCAGAAAAAAAATAAAAGCTGCCAGAAAGGAAGCGGAATTTATGGGAGCAAGTATTATACAACAACAGGAAGCTCAAAAAAATGAATTATGGAACAGCTATGAAATGGCCCTCTATGAATTGGACCGTGCAGTAAAACTTTTGAGTCTATATGAACGGCAACTGGAAAGTTCAAATCAGGCGAACAGGTTGTTGGTTTCCGGGTTTAGTAATTCTATCATAGATTTTGATGAGATACTGCAAATGAACCAGGATATTTTGATGTATGAGATTCAAAAAATTGAAGCTTTAAAGAACGGTTTTAGTGCCGAAGCAAGACTGGAATATTTATTTTCAAAAACAGAATAAAATGAACTCAAAATATAAAAATATAATAAAAATTGTAGGAATCCTTGTTCTCGGATTCCTTATAGGTTGGCTGATTTTTGGTGGCGATAATGCAGCCCGATTAGTTGATGACGAGCACGCCCATTCCGAAGCTGGGGACAACCAGATATGGACTTGCTCCATGCACCCTCAAATTCGCCAAAATGAACCCGGGGATTGTCCTATTTGCGGTATGGATCTTATTCCGCTGGAAACAACCGGAGCAGGCGATGATTTGGGGAGCTATGAAATGAGCGAAAATGCCATGAAACTCGCCAATGTCCAGACGATGGTTGTAGGACAGGGAGATGCGTCCCGCGAAATAAGGCTAAATGGAAAAGTACAGGTAGACGAAAGAAATTCTTATTCCCAATCTACCCATATTCCAGGCAGGATTGAGCAACTTTCCATCAACTTTACAGGAGAAAGTGTAAACCGGGGACAAACGCTGGCAACTGTTTATTCACCTGAACTTGTTACTGCGCAGGAAGAACTTTTGCAGGCAGCAAGCATAAGGGAGAGTCAGCCGGAATTATTTGAAGCCGCCAAACAAAAACTGAGAAACTGGAAAATAGGGGAAGCACAAATTGAGCAGATCCTGAGTGGTGGTAATGCACTGGAACGTTTCTCCATAAGAGCCGATGTAAATGGAATTGTGACTGAAAAAATGGTGGACCTGGGAGATTATGTAGAGCGGGGAATGCCAATTTACGAGATTTCAGATTTGTCTAAAGTGTGGGTGTTATTTGATCTTTATGAAGGACAGCTTGCGGGAGTAAAAGAAGGAAATGAGATAGAGTTTACCATCAATTCCTTTCCCGGGGAAACATTTGAAGGTACCATTAGTTTTGTAGATCCCCTGCTTAATTCCCAAACCCGCGTAGCTACTGCCCGTGTTGAAGTTAATAATGAAGAGGGCAGGCTTAAACCCGGAATGTTCGCATCGGGAATAGTAACAAACACTTCTTTTGGAAGACCAGATATCCAGGAACTGGTAATACCAAAATCGGCAGTGTTATGGACCGGGAAACGATCTATTGTTTATGTAAAAGCAAAAGATGTTGAAAATGGAGGAGCAAACTTCCAACTTCGTGAAATCACTTTAGGCCCTTCCCTGGGAAATTCCTTTATAGTAGAAAAAGGGTTGGAGCCGGGAGAAGAAATTGTCTCCAATGGAGCCTTTACGGTTGATGCAGCAGTTCAATTGTCGGGCAGGCCAAGTATGATGAACCCTTCTTTGGAAGAAGAAAATAGTCCCAATACCCTTACGGTTACTGTTCAGGAAGAGGCAGAGAAGGAGCTTACAAAGGTTACAAATGCGTATTTAAGTTTGAAAGAGGCTTTGGTAAAAGATGATTCCCAGTTGGCGAAAGTAAATGCCACTGCTTTGGAAGAAGTTATCAAAAATGTCCAAACCTCCACTTTAGACAAAGATGCTAAAACTGTGTGGGATAGTTATAGAAAAGAACTTGGTATAGCCGCAAGGAACATTTCTTCCGGGGAAGATATTTCTGAAATGCGTAACGCGTTTATCGGTCTATCTAAAACCATTATAGGATTGGTAAAAACCTTTCAGCTTTCAAATGAAACGATGTATGTGTTGCATTGCCCAATGGCAAATAATGACAGGGGAGCCGATTGGCTGAGCCAATCTTCTGAAGTTGAAAACCCGTATTACGGTGCCTCAATGCTGCGATGTGGAGAAGTTAGTGAAACAATAAATTAATAGTCAACATTTTAAATGAAAGTAATACCAGATAGCTATTGTTTAAAAATCTAAAAGAATACTCCTTTACTACCTGGGTAATGAAAGATTATGATGTGGTAATTTGATAAAAAATAGTTAACTAAAGTCCTGCAGGAATGGGTTGGAGCTCCCTACAAATTCTCCAACCCATTGGCAGGCACAAAACAACAATAGATTAGCTCAAAAATTGAAAAATTTATGAAAGGGGATAGGAAGTTCAGGAGGGAACAAAAGAAAAAAAGAAAATCTGAGGGTTCCAAAGTAACTAAAAAAGATAAGTTATATGCTTTTCTCATTATTTCAGGTCTTTTTCTGGCAGCAGTATTTATCTCTTTATGGCTTGCGCTTGCATAGTGGTCAACTAGCTTAAAAAAATTTTTAAACAGGTGGAAAGGGTTAATGACAAAGATTAAAAGTAGTATTTTAGAAAAAACGAAAGCTATGAAGAATTTTTATGTTTTAATTGGATTTATAGGAATTACATGGGGAATGTATCCCCAGCAGCAACAACAACAATCTGTTGAAGGAAATGTTAATAATCTACCGGTAAGGGAATACAACATTACCATAGATCAGGAGGAAGTGAAAATAGGGGGAAAGGAGAAAATGGGGATGACCATTAACGGCAGTATTCCCGGCCCTACCTTAAGGTTTACACAAGGGGAGTATGCTGTAATTCACGTTAAAAATGAAATGGATGTAGAAACCTCAGTGCATTGGCACGGCCTGTTACTTCCCAATTTTTTTGACGGTGTTCCCTATCTCACAACTCCTCCTATAGAACCGGGAGAAACTTTTACGTATGAATTTTCTTTAAAGCAAGCAGGAACTTACTGGTACCATTCCCACACCGCACTACAGGAACAAAATGGAGTATATGGTTCAATTGTAATTGAAGACCCTGAGGAGGATCTTGATTACGACTCAGACCTGGTCCTGGTCCTGGCAGACTGGACTTTCGAAAAACCAAAAAATGTTTTAAAAACATTAAAACGAGGCAATGAGTGGTATGGGATAAAGAAAAATACTGTTACTCCTCTTAACAGGGTGATCGCACGGGGAGCTTTGGGGGCTCAGCTGAATTTTTGGAAACAGCGAATGGAAGGAATGGATGTTTCAGATGTGTATTATCCTGCTTTCATTACTAACGGAGCCGAGAGCCGGGAATATCCTGAATTTAAACCGGGGGAAAGAGTAAGATTAAGATTCATTAATGCAGCTGCCTCCACTCAGTTTTGGCTGACTTTTGGTGGAGAAGACGATCCTATACTTGTTGCTGCAGACGGGCTTGATGTGGTGCCAGTACAAAAAAACAACACGTTTATTGCCGTAGCTGAAACCTATGACTTTATTGTTACCATTCCCGAGAGCGGAAAACTGGAAGTTAGGGCTAGTGCACAGGACGGTACCGGCCAAACCTCGGCATTTCTTGGTCAGGGGCAAGTTTTAACTGCACCCAGTGTGCCCAAACCAGATTTAATTGGGATGATGAAACAAATGGCTGCCATGGATATGAGAATGGGAGCCCCTGCAATGAAATTCAATCCAGATAAAGAAACACCGTACGAAACGGCAGAAAAATACGGTATGCAGATGAACGGAATGGAAGGTATGGAACACGGTAAAATGGAGATGGATCACGAAGAAATGAACCAAAATGTTCATGAGATGGATGAAATGAAAAAATCCACCGACACAATGATGATGGATCATGGAAATATGGATGGGAAAGAGATGATAAAAGCCGGTATGGTTGAAAAAGGTAAAGTAGAAATGGATCACGAAATGGGCATGCAAGGTGGCATGTTTTCAGAATATAACTATGATTACCTGAAAGCTCCTGTAGAAACAGATTTTTCTGAAGATAAACCAGTTAAGGAGATCCTCCTGAATTTAACCGGTAATATGGAACGTTATATTTGGAGTTTAAACGGTGTCCCTTTGTCTGAAGGTGATAAAATAAGAATAAAACAGGGAGAGGTAACCCGTATAACCCTCAACAACCTTACAATGATGCACCATCCCATGCATTTACATGGGCATTTTTTCAGGGTCATAAATGAACACGGGGAATATTCCCCGTTAAAACATACGGTGAATGTGGCACCTATGCAAAAAGTAGTGATTGAATTTGATGCCAATGAATATGGAGACTGGTTCTTTCATTGTCATATTCTGTACCATTTGGATTCTGGTATGGCACGTATTTTTAGCTATGACACCCCCAGGGATGAGCGCCTGGAAGATCATCCCCTCAAGATTCTAACCAATACGAGCAATCACTACTTTACCTGGGGCATTGCCGATGTGGCCTCACATATGACCGGACTTACTGTGGTATCCTCGAACATAAGGAACCAGTTCACCCTAACCGGGGAATATGGCTGGAACCAAAACATGGAGGCAGAATTTACGTATGAACGCTATTTAAACGACTGGTTTCGGGTTTTTGGTGGGATAAATGTGGAAAACGAAGGTGCCAATAGCCTGGATGAAATTGCTACAACCGCCATAGCAGGGATACGATATTTTACCCCCTACATGTTCAATTTTGATGTGCGCCTGGACAACAAACTGAGGCCTCAATTGAGTCTGAGCAGGGAAATTCTAGTCTTCCGCAGGATCGCAGTCTTTGCAGAATATGAATTCCAGGCCGACTTTGGATGGGTGAATGATCTTTCTGAAGGAGAAAACTTTGAAAAAGAAGAAGTCCTCACCGTGGGTGCCGAATATTTCCTGGCAAAAAACTTTTCCATCATGGGAAGCTATGACAACCGGTTTGGTGCCGGGGGTGGACTTAGCATAAGATTTTAGTGAAAATAAGTAGTAATTAATAACAGTTAAAAACAATTAAAAATGAAGAATCTAAAAGTAAACTTAGGAATTGCAATGTTAGTATTTACAAGTTTTACAGCAGTATCCTGTAAAAATCAGAATGAAGAAGATAATGTAGATCATTCAGAAATGAACCATGATAATATGAACGGGAGTTCAGATATGATGGAAGAAAGATCACAAACTTCAGAAGATATGTCTGGCAGTGAAAATCAGGATTCACAAACCGCACGTATTGTTAGTGACTATTTGGAATTAAAGGATGCGCTTGTAGCCGATAATACCGAAGATGCAGCAAAAGCCGGTGAAGACCTGGTAACATCTTTTGAAGGCTTTGATATGAGTGAATATGAAGAAGGGCAGCAACAAGAATTGACGGAAATTATTGAAGATGCCAAAGAACATGCCGAACATATTACTATGAGCGATATGGCCCATCAAAGGGAGCATTTTGATATTTTGAGTGTTGACATGGTAGATTTATTGGAAATAACAGGTTCTCCCGGGACACTTTACCAACAGTTTTGCCCCATGTATAATGACAACAAAGGTGCAATCTGGTTGAGTACCAGTGAAGAAATAAGAAACCCTTATTTTGGGCAAAGTATGCTTACCTGTGGAAAGGTCCAGAAAGAAATTTAATAAAATGAAATTTCTCAAGATCATCGGCTTGGCTTTATTGATTGCGTTTGTGGGAATACAGTTTATTCCCACTAAACTCAATCAGGATGATTATATACCTAAATCAGATTTTACGGTAATTTACGAGGTGCCGGAAAACATTAATAAAATCCTGCAAACCTCCTGTTATGACTGCCATAGCAACAACACCAATTATCCCTGGTATAATAAGATCCAGCCGTTTACCTGGTATTTGAATGATCATATTGAGGAAGGTAAAGAAGAATTGAATTTTAGTGAATTTGGTGAGTATTCCTCCCGGCGGCAAAGCAGCAAATTACGCTCAATAAGCAGCCAGGTGGAAGATGGAGAAATGCCACTTTCTTCCTATACCCTGGTCCATTGGGATGCGAAACTCTCGGATAAGGAGAAGAAAAAATTCATTGCCTGGATGGATTCTTTGGCCAAGGAAGTAAGGTGAAAGAAAATTACCCCTCAGCCCTGTGCCTGGAAAATTGTTTGTTTAATTGGTTAGTTGATATTTCAGGTGCAGGGTTTTTATAAAGACTTTTCAGCAACAAATAAAAATTATAATTATTGCTCAAAAAAAACAGCGCTAAAATTAAGAAAAGCCCATCGTTATCTAGTGATATTTATTAGGATCCAACTTAAATACTTTAAAATGGGAGAAATTAAAATGAAGACCTTGTGTCACAAAAATAAAGTCATAACTGCAATACTGGTTTCAGTACTATCGCTCTCTTGTGGCACTTCCGAAGAGAAATCAGAAGGCGAGAAAGTTATAGAGAAAAGTATAGAGGCCTCGGGAGGCAGGAACTATGAAAGTGCTGAAATCGATTTCACTTTTAGGAACAGGAGATATAAGAGCAAACGCAATGGGGACATCTTCCGGTTAGAGCGTATTGTAAAGGATTCCACCGGTAATACCACACATGATGTTCTGGACAATGAGGGTCTGAAACGTTTTGTAAACAGTAAAGCTGTCACTGTTCCAGATTCCATGGTTACCCGGATAAGTGATGGGGTAAACTCGGTCCACTATTTTGTCCAGGTGCCTTTTGTGCTTAATTCTCCTGCGGCCAACAAAGAACTGTTGGGGGAAGATGAGGTGGAAGGGGATACCTATTACGAAGTTAAAGTCACCTTTCGAAAGGAAGGTGGAGGGACAGATTTTGAGGATGAATTCTTATACTGGATCCACAAGGAAAATTTCACGGTAGATTATTTAGCCTACAGGTTTTTCACCAATGACGGGGGGATAAGGTTCAGGAAAGCTGTAAATCCAAGATTAGTAGAAGGAATAAGGTTTGTAGATTACCAAAACTACAAAACCGACGACCTTTCCACACCGTTACGTGATTTGGACTCCCTATATGAAGCAGGAAAGCTAGAATTTTTCTCTGATATCCAAACTGAAAATGTTAGCGTAAGCATTAATAAAAACAATTAATTAAACACACAATTTTCCATGAAAACCACAGAATACATTTTTTACGTGCTACTCGTGTTATTATCCACAAGTGGAATGCAGGCGCAACATGAAAACCACCAGGCCGAAAAGGTGACAACACAAAACAAAGAGGTATTAAGTCCGCATACCAGTACGATGGCCATAATTGATGGGGCTCATATTCATATAGATTATTCTTCACCACGCGTGCGTGACAGGGTAATTTTTGGTGGACTAGTAGGCTTCAACACTGTTTGGCAGGCCGGAGCTCACAAAGCCACGTGGATAGAAACCAATAAGGATTTGGTAATTGGTGATAAAATATTGCCTGCCGGAAAGTATGCTTTTTTTACAGTTCCCGGAAAAGAAAATTGGAAAGTCATGTTCAATTCCCGCTGGGATCAGCATGGAAAGGATGAATATGATGAGAGCGAGAACGTACTTAGTATGGATGTCACACCTGAAGAATTGGCGGAAACACAGGAAGCACTAGAGTATGATGTGAAAAAAGAAGGTGAGGATCAAGGAACTATATCTTTATCCTGGGAAAATGCCAAAATTACCATTCCATTCAGAGTTTTAATTGAGTAAGAGCTTAAAACAGGTATGAAGCTTTTGTTTTAACAATGGCAACTTTACCCTAAAACCGTTCCTGTAGTATGGAGTGGAATTAAGTTCAATAGTAATAGAAATTACAAATATGGAAGAAAAAGTACTTTATATAAAAAACGTGGTTTGTCAACGGTGCAAGAGTAGTGTCAGGGAAATATTGGAAGGATTAAAAATTCCGTATCAGGAAGTATCCTTAGGGCAGGCGGTATTGGAAAGACCTCTTAATTTAAAGGAATTGTCTGCCATTCAGAAAGAATTCCTTAGAGTTGGTTTTGAGGTTCTTTTCGATAAAAATGAGCGGCTGGTGAACAGGACAAAATCAATTATTATAGCACGTATTTATAAAGAGGAAAACTATGGCAGCGGAAAATTATCCAAAGTTTTACGGGACACTTTATTGTGTGATTATAGCCATCTTACTCGGATTTTTACAGCTATAGAAGGTAAGACTATACAAGACTTTCAGAATCAAATAAAAATAGAACGTACAAAAGAGTTGCTTGAATATAATGAACTAAATATTTCAGAAATTGCCAGGGAAACGGGTTACAGCAGTGCAACTTATTTGTCTACCCAGTTTAAAAAAATAACCGGTTTAAGTCCTACAGATTACAGGCATAAAAGGTGCAAAAGGGATATAGATCTGGATACTATATGAAATGCTAAAATTTTCATAATTCATTAAAAATGAACGTTTTTCCCATAATTTTTATGGAATATATCTGCTCTTATGGCTAATTTAGGAGTAAATCATAAAATAAATATTATGGAAACAGGAAAAACAAACAAGGATTTACTTCAAATTCTTGCCGAATGTGCAACAGAATGTGATACGTGTTTTGACGCTTCACTTGACAATGAAAAAACCGATGCTCTTGCACGTGTCGTGAGATTATGCCGGGATTGCGCTAAAATTTGTTATGCGACACTCAGTTTTGTCGCGTCGAATTCATCTCACGCCAAACATCTTGCTAAAGCATGTGCCGACATTTGTGATGAATGTGCAGAGGTATGTGGAAATCATACAAATCATGAGCAGGAATGCCTGCCGTGCATGAAAATCTGCCAGAAGTGTGCAGAAGCCTGTAGAGAGTTTGCGGCTTAATCAAAAGCAATGCTGTAAAAATTAAAAAGTCCGGCATTCCGGGCTTTTTGTAGTTTATACTGATAAGTTTATTGAAAATTTTTTCTGAAGAATTATATGTCTGAATATAAAAAGAATAGCCTTTCCCTTACAGGCGCGGTGGCAATGGGAACAGGTGTAATGATTGGAATTTGAAATATTAAAATTTTCATCATTCATTAAAAATGAATGATTTTCCTATAATTTTTATGGTATTTATTTTCTCTTATGGCTAATTTAGGAGAGAAGCATTGAACCTTAATATTATGGAAACAGGAAAGACCAACAAGGATTTACTTAAAATTCTTGTAGGGTGTGCAACAGAATGTGATATATGTTTTGACGCTTCGCTTGATAACGAAAAAACCGGTACTCTGGTGCGGGTAGTGTAGAGGGGGGCTAGTTAAATCAAAATAAATTTAAATTATGACGAGACACAGAATAATGATACAGAAGTGGAAGTATGATGAGGTTGGTCAGGATATAAAAAGAAGTACCTCAAGAGATCCTAATGAAATTTCTGCACCACTTGAGCATTTGGAAGAGCTTAAGAACAGTGACTACAAAATTGATGATCATTTTTCCCAGATTTATGGATGGCAGGTAGTTGATACTACTGGAGCAAGAGTGGGAAAGATGAAGGATTTTTTGTTCGACAAAACTCAGAAAAGAATAAGATACCTTGTTGTGGGTTTAGAGATAAATGTAAAAGAGGATAAGGATGTCTTAATTCCCATAGGAAGAGCAGAACTAAATCAACAGGAACAAAAAATTGTTGTTCAGGAACAAGTAAGTTTTGAAAAACTAAAAACATTACCCACTTATAAAAACGTAAAAAGTCTCGCTATTGAAGATGAAAAGGAGACTCTTCTAATTTTTTCCTCAAAACAAAAGGAAGAAACCAGTTATACGCAAGGGAATTTTTACAACCAGCAGGATTTCAATGAAACCACTTTTTTTGGTTCTGATTAAGAATAAGGAAGTTCAGGTACAGCTTAGAATGGAATTCAGCTAATAAATGAAAGCCGGGAATTTTCTGCTTTTTGAAATTAACACTAATAGTTTAATTGATGATTTTTTCTAAAAAATTATATGTCTAAATATAAAAAGAACAGCCTTTCCCTTACCGGTGCGGTGGCAATGGGTACAGGTGTAATGATTGGTGCAGGGATTTTTGCGCTCCTTGGGCAGGTAGCTGAACTCTCCGGAGAATATTTTGCCTATGCTTTTATTCTGGGAGGAATTATTTCTGGTTTTAGCGCCTACTCTTATATCAAAATGTCTAACGCTTATCCTTCAGCAGGAGGGATAGCTATGTACTTGCAAAAGGCTTATGGCAAAGGAACTATTACAGCTGCGGCATCTTTGCTAATGGCCTTTTCTATGATTATTAATGAAAGTCTGGTAGCCAGGACCTTTGGAAGTTACACCTTGCAGCTATTTGATGCTGGTGAAAGAAGCTTCTGGGTTCCAGCCTTAGGGGTAGGATTACTTATAATAGCCTTTGTTGTAAATATTCTTGGTAATAAAGCGATAGGAAAAATCTCCCTTTATATGGCAGCTTTAAAAATTGGAGGTTTAATTATTTTTGCAGCTGGAGCTCTATGGGCTTCTGGGGTGGATCTGGATGCGGCTGTTCCTTCTGAAGATCCAAAGAACAGCATTGTTGATTATGTTGCTGCACTTGCCTTATCTATTTTGGCATATAAAGGTTTTACTACTATAACCAATAGCGGGAGTGAAATTGAAAAGCCTCACAAAAACGTTAGTCGGGCTATAGTAATTTCTTTATCAATTTGTGTGGTAATCTATTTTTTAGTAGCTCTGGCTGTAGGATCTAATCTTTCTATTCCTCAAATAATAGAAGCAAAAGATTACTCTCTTGCGGAAGCTGCCCGGCCCCTGTTCGGGGATTTTGGTTTGATCTTTACCGTTGGGATTGCTATTATAGCAACGGTTTCCGGGGTGATAGCAAGTATTTTTGCAGTTTCCCGAATGACAGGAATGCTTACAGATATGCATTTAATCCCCCATAGCCATCTTGGAATGTCTGGAACTATCCAAAGGCATATGTTGGTATATATAGTAGTAATTGCAATTATCTTGACCATATTCTTTGACCTAAGCCGAATTGCTTCTTTGGGTGCTATTTTTTACCTGGTCATGGATATAATCGTTCATGTGGGGGTGTTGAGATACTTGAGAAGGGAAGTAAAAGCAAAATCATCCATTTTGATTACAGCAATTATTCTTGATGTTGTTGTACTTCTTGCCTTCCTGGTTGTAAAATCTCAAACTGACGTATTTATAATTTATGTCGCGGTTCCTTCTATTATTCTAATTTTTCTTGCTGAATTTTTCTTTCTGAAAAACAAGTTTGATGAAGGGGAAGCTGATATGCATTCTCATGAGTAAATACAAATTCTACTTTAACAGTATGGTAGGGTAAATTATTTTAATTAAATACATTATTCAATGACTCATAAATATAAAATAACAGGAATGACCTGCAACGGCTGCCGAAGTCATGTAGAAAAAAATTTAAAGGAAGTAGAGGGAGTCACAAAAGTTTCGGTAAATCTACAAAAAGCTGAAGCTACTATAGAAATGGAACACCATATTAAATTTGGTGAATTTCAGGAGGCTTTGAAAGGATCAAAATATACTATTGCCCCGGCGCCAGAGGAGCCTGGGCTGGAAAAAATGATGAAACATTCTTATACAATATCGGGAATGACATCCAATGGTTGCCGAAGTACGGTGGAGAAAGCTTTGCAGGGAGTTGAAGGTGTCTCTAATGTTGAAGTAAACCTTAAGGATGAACAGGCAGTAATTGAGATGAAGCAGCATGTGCCCGTGGCAAAATTACAACAGGCACTGGAAAAAACGAAAGGAAGCTATTCAATTGCTCTACCTAATGAGGAAGAAGGTGGTTCACACACAAATATGACGCATACCTATGCTGTTCACGGGATGACCTGCAATGGTTGCCGTAGCCATGTCGAAAAAACCTTAAATGAAGTAGAAGGAGTCACAAAGGCCTCGGTAAATCTTGAAAAGGCTGAAGCTACTATAGAAATGGAACGCCATATAGAAATTGCTAAATTCCAGGAGGCTTTAAAAGATTCGAATTACAGAATTTCTCAACCTTCAGAAGGACATAGCAGTGAAAAAAAGATGAAGCACACTTATGCCGTTCATGGAATGACCTGCAGCGGTTGCAGAAGTCATGTGGAAAAAGCTTTGAGCGAAGTAGAAGGGGTCACTAATGCATCGGTAAACCTGGAAAAGGAAGAGGCGGTGATAGAGATGGACAAACATATTCCACTTAAAACTTTTCAGAAAAAACTGGAAGATGATGGTGGAGCTTATTCCATTACTATGCCGGGAGAGAAACCTAATAAACCGTCTAAAAAAGGTACAGAAAAAACGACGGGAGGATCTGGAACCTTTTATTGTCCTATGCACTGTGAGGGGGAAAAAACCTACGACAAACCTGGGGACTGCCCTGTGTGCGGGATGGATCTTGTGGAAGCACCCTCCTCGCAAAAGATGCCTCAGCGATTTACCTGTCCCATGCATCCTGAAATAGTAGAGGATGAAATGGGTTCGTGCCCAATCTGCGGAATGGACCTCGTGCCTATGGAAGGAGGTGTGGAAGAAGATGACAAGACCTACAAGAAACTGCTGCAGAAGTTCTGGATTGCTACTGCCTTCACCATTCCTATTCTAATAATAGCGATGTCTGAAGAAATGTTTTCAGATAATCCCCTGTTGGAGGTAATGGATTGGGAGTACTGGAACTGGGTTCAGTTAGGGCTATCTATTCCTGTTGTTTTTTATTCCACCTGGATGTTTTTTGAACGAGCTTATAGATCTATAAAAACATGGAACTTGAATATGTTTACGCTAATAGGGATAGGTGCAGGGGTAGCCTGGCTTTTTAGTGTGGCAGCTATGCTGTTTCCCGATGTTCTTCCTGCTCAATTTAAAACAGAACTGGGTACTGTCTTTGTCTATTATGAAGTGGCGACTATTATCCTCACCCTTGTGCTGCTGGGGCAGTTGCTGGAAGCACGAGCCCATGGAAAGACAAATTCAGCTATTAAAGAACTTTTAAAACTCGCGCCTAACAAAGCCACCCGTATAGTCGATGGAAAAGAGCAGGTGGTGATGATAGACGATATCAATAAGGGAGATCTGCTTCGGGTAAAACCGGGAGAGAAAATTCCTGTAGACGGAAGTATCAAGGAAGGGGAAAGCAATATTGACGAATCCATGATAACAGGGGAACCTATTCCGGTGGACAAGGAGGTAGGTGATAAAGTAAGCTCTGGAACTATAAATGGAAACAAAACCTTCATTATGGTGGCTGAAAAAGTAGGATCAGAAACCCTCCTTTCTCAAATTATTGAAATGGTAAATGCTGCGAGCAGGTCCCGGGCACCAATTCAAAAACTCGCTGACAGGATTTCAGGTTATTTTGTACCGGTGGTAGTGGCAGTGTCTGTTTTAACCTTTATTATCTGGGCAATTTTTGGTCCTGAACCTTCATACGTTTTTGCGCTGGTTAATGCCATTGCAGTATTGATCATTGCCTGTCCCTGTGCCCTAGGCCTGGCTACACCAATGTCTATCATGGTAGGAGTGGGGAAAGGTGCACAATCGGGGGTTCTTATTAAAAATGCCGAATCACTCGAAAGGTTCAATAAGGTTGATGTGGTAATAATAGATAAGACAGGAACTGTCACTGAAGGAAAACCTTCGGTAGAAAAGGTAATTTCTGCATCATCCAAATTTTCCGAAAAAGATATCCTTCAGAAGATAGCCTCGGTTAATAGCAGTAGCGAACATCCTTTGGCTGAGGCAACTGTGCGTTACGGTGAAGAAAAGGAAATAGAAATAAAATCAGTTTCTAATTTTAATGCGGTTACAGGAAAAGGGGTTACCGCAGAATTAAACGGGAAGAAAATAGCTTTAGGAAATGATAGATTAATGGAGCAGGAAAACGCTCAAATTTCTGAAGAACTTCGTGAACAGGTAAAAGCAGAACAACAATTAGGAAAAACCGTTTCTTATATAGCAGAAGAAAACGGCATTATCGGATTTGTAGTCATATCAGATAAGATCAAAGCTTCAAGTAAAGAGGCGATCAAAGAGCTTCATGATCTGGGGATGGAAGTTTTTATGTTAACCGGAGACAATGAAGATACAGCCAAAGCTGTTAGTGAAACTTTAAATCTGGACGGTTTTAAAGCACAAATGCTTCCGGAGGACAAATTGAAAGAAGTAGAGCGCTTACAGATGGAAGGTAAAAAAGTCGCTATGGCAGGCGACGGAATAAATGATGCTCCTGCTTTAGCTCAGGCTGATATTGGAATAGCGATGGGTACCGGGACAGATGTTGCTATTGAAAGTGCAGGAATTACTCTAGTGAAAGGGGATTTAAAAGGCATTGCCAAGGCTAAAATTTTGAGTCAAAAGGTTATGAAGAATATTAAGCAAAATCTTTTTTTCGCGCTGATATACAATACCCTGGGTATTCCAATTGCAGCAGGACTGCTGTACCCATTTTTTGGAATCCTGCTTTCACCTATGATTGCCGCTTTGGCTATGAGCCTGAGTTCTGTATCAGTGATAGCAAACGCCCTTCGTTTGAGAGCTGTAAAGCTTTAGGTAATTACAGGAGTTTAAGTAATGATAAAGAATAACTGCTATTAAAATTAAAAAAAATGAATAGCAAGAAAATTTCTTCTTTAAATAACCCATTGAAGAATCTCAGTAAGAACTATGAAATCGAAAAGAGAGAGAACAACAAATAGACGAATATGGTTTTTAATTCTTATTTCTTTGGTTATTGTGGAATTGGGGTGGTGGATCGCAGAAGAAGTCTTCTGCGATCCTAAAGTTCACATTAATTCCAGAGGAGCGAAGGAAGTCACACCAAATAATTCTTTTTTTTGTAGGCTTTCAAGATAAATTTTGTTTTTTATCAATGGATTATATCAAAAGGCAAAACCTTAAGTTTTAATTAAATTATTATAATCAAGTAAAATGTCAGAAACCTTACTAATCCTTGGATTCATTATACTATTATTAGCTATACATGATTTCTTTTACACCACCCTTTCCGCTAGCGGAGGTGGTTTTATTTCTGAAAATGTGGCAATCTTATCTGATAGAATAATTCAGTTTGGTGCCTCGACTTTCGGGAGGAAGGCTTATGATTATCATGGCCTATTTGTTAATCTTATGATACTCTTTGTGTGGCTTCTCCTTATTTGGCTAGGCCTTTTTTTGGTTTATTCTTCAAACCCCGAGGCTATAACCAACAGTAGCGGGAGAGCTGCGTATAACTGGGAACGGCTCTATTTTACCGGGTATGTACTTTCTACTCTGGGAATGGGAAATTTTAAGCCTGTTTCACCTTTTTTTGAAGTAGTTACTAGTTGTTTTTCTTTCTTTGGGTTTATTTTTTTCACCAGCTCAATGACTTACTTCCTTTCTGTTTCATCTGCTGTAGTAAGAAAAAGAACTTTGGCAAAAAGTATAAATAATCTTGGAAACCAACCCGAAATTATTGCAAATAAATTACTCTCCTTAGACTCTTCCTATAGCTATCAGCAAGTTCATACGCTTCAGGAATTAGTGGATCAACATTCTGTGAGCCATCAGGCTTATCCCGTTGTTCATTACTATAGTCGCTCTGAAGAAAAAGATTGTTTTTCTATTAATATTTCGAGGTTAGATGAAGCCTTGTCTATAATAATCAATTCAAATAAAGGAGAAAATTTACAGGAGGAGATTGGTTTGCTTCGCGCCGCCATTTCCAATTTTCTTCAAAACCTGGATAAAAATTTTTCCCGGAGTCTGCCAAACATCGGAAAGCAGTTAAATGAGCAGGATGTACCATCTTATTTGAATGAATTTGATTCTAAAAAGTTGAATGAGAGGAGAAGGATATTAAAAAGCTTACTGAAAAGTGAAGGCTTTAGCTGGAATAATGTGATTGTTGAGGAATAGAGGTAGAAATTTATTTTCAAGCTGCTTTTCTTTTACTTTTAGCAGTTCTTCGGCCTCCTATTCCATAAATTTTTTGCAAACATGAAAAAAGAACCAGAAAATTTTATAGCCAAAATAGTTGAAGAAGATTTAACGGAGGGATATCAAATTGGAGAGCTAAAATTCAGATTTCCGCCGGAACCAAACGGATATCTGCATATAGGACATGCTAAATCCATATTTATAAACTTCAGCCTTGGAAGGAAGTATAATGCTCCAGTTTTTTTACGTTTTGATGATACCAATCCATTACGTGAAGAAAAAGAATTCGTCCTTTCCATTGAAAAAGATATTAAATGGCTCGGATTTCATTGGTCAAAAGAAACTTTTGCATCTGATTACTTCCAGCAGCTTTATGACTGGGCGGTAGAATTGATAAAGAATGGCTATGCTTATGTAGATAGTCAACCTTCTGCTATTATGGCAGAACAAAAAGGAACTCCAACATCACCAGGAATAAATAGTCCATTCAGAACAAGAACTGTTCAGGAAAACCTTGAACTATTCTGTAAAATGAAAAATGGGGAAGTATTAGAGGGAAGTCATGTCTTAAGAGCGAAAATTGATATGGCTGCTGAAAATATGCTAATGAGGGACCCGGTAATGTACCGGATGTTAAAGAAGGACCACCACCGTACAGGTTCTACATGGAAAATTTATCCAATGTATGATTGGGCGCACGGTCAGTGTGATTTCATAGAAAAAATAAGTCACTCTTTTGCCACTCTGGAATTCAACCCTCATAGAGAATTGTACAATTGGTTTTTGGACAAAATTCCAGGGATAGAAGGAGTGAGGAAGCCGAAGCAACGGGAATTCCCCCGGCTAAATTTAAGTCATACTGTATTGAGTAAAAGAAAACTAGCGCAACTCATAGAAAATGGAGTAGTGGCATCCTGGGACGATCCACGGATGCCAACCCTTAGTGGAATGCGGAGGCGGGGTTATACTCCTGCTGCCATTAAAAACTTTATAAAGGAAACCGGTGTTACAAAACGGGAAGGAGTCGCGGAAATTTCTTTACTTGAGTTTTTTGTTAGAGAAGATTTAAACAAAATAGCCCCCAGGGTTATGGCTGTATTAAATCCGGTAAAGTTAGTTATTACAAACTATTTAGTAGGAAAGGAGGAGGATCTTCAAATCCATTCAGGTTCAGATACGGGAGTTCCTTTTCTCAGAGGAACAACACCTTTTTCAAGGGAAATTTATATTGAAGAAAAGGATTTTCAGGAAAATCCTTCCCGTAAGTTTTATGGTTTAGCCCCGGGCCGTGAGGTGAGATTAAAAGGAGGATATATTATAAGGGCAGAAGGAGTAGTTAAAGTTAGTCAGGATAAAATTTTGGAAGTATACTGTACGTACGACCCTTTAAGCCGGAGTGGCAGTGGCACACCTGAATCAAAACGCAAGGTAAAGGGTACTTTACATTGGGTTTCAGTAAAACATGCAGTTCCGGCAGAAGTTAGGTTGTATGAACATCTATTTACTTCCGCTTCACCTAATACAGATAAAGATTTCACTACTTCCATTAATTTTGAATCCCTCCGAGTAATAAATGCCTTTGTTGAACCAGCCGTAAGAGAAGTACAATCAGGAGAGCATTTACAGTTCCTGCGTACTGGCTATTTTGTTCCAGACAAAGAAAGTAGGACGGATAATTTAATTTTTAACCGCACAGTAAACCTTAGAGAAGGTTCCGGTTATCAGGAAAAGAACTGAGAGAAAGAATATAATTTCTACAGATGTGGAAGGCTGGTGGTGAGAATGGTGTAATAGGGAAAAATTAGGATCTTTTGGTGGAGCATCAGAAATCATTCATAGAGGTTGTGAAAAGGATAACATTACTTTAGTGTTTAATTAACGGACATTTTTCTTTGCTCTTTTTATCTTGAATACTGACCCGTCCTTAGTTATCATCCCCCTAGTTATTAAATTTATTAACCCATTAAGACCAATTTATTATGTTTTATCACGTGAAGGAATTACAATTTAACGCCAGAGTTTCAAAACCAGATCCTGCCTTTGCCACTCTTCTTCTAGAACAGTTCGGGGGTGCTAACGGAGAATTAAAAGCTGCTCTTCAATACTTTACTCAGGCCTTTGCCGCTAAGAAGGTACATCCGGACAAGTATGATCTTCTAATGGATATTGCTACAGAGGAATTTAGCCATCTGGAAATTGTAGGAGCAACTATTCAAATGCTATTAAAAGGGGTACATGGAAGTCTTAAAGATGCCGCAGACGAATCGGAAATTATGCCTCTTATGCAAGGAACGGCTTCAAAAGAGGAGTTTATTCACCAGGCAATGGTGAATCCACAGTTTTTTAATCTTTCCGGAGGTGGACCAACTTTAACTGATAGTAATGGAAATCCCTGGACTTCGGCTTACGTAACTGCCAACGGAGATCTAACTGTAGATCTTCGGTCCAATATAGCGGCAGAATCCCGTGCAAAAATAGTATATGAATACCTTTTACAGCACACCAATGATCCTCATGTAAAAGAAACTTTAAGATTTCTTATGACCAGGGAAGTGGCACATTTCCAAATGTTCCAGGCGGCTCTGGAAACCATAGAGCCAAACTTCCCTCCGGGAGTTCTGCAAAGTGATCCACGTTACAGTAACAAATATTTTAATCTTTCAAATGGAGAAGATGTTCGTGGACCATGGAACGAAGGAAAAAGTCCGGAACTGGGAGAAACCTGGGAATATATTTCTGACCCTATTGAACATGTAAAGAGGACCAAGGGGATGGTAGACGGGGAACAGACCTCTTCCAGAACCCAAAAAGAGGTAGATAAAAAAAATAAAGAACTAAGTAAAAAGAAGGTAAAGGAAATTGAAAAAGCTTTACCGGACAAGGGAGAAATGCAGTGGAGCAAGTACTAAATACCAAAAAATGAAAAGCCGGATTTATTCCGGTTTTGGCTAGAAAATATATGGACAAATTTTATCTTGAGTATTATACAGATCCATTGTGTTGTTGGAGTTGGGGATTGGAACCACAAATGCGAAAACTGCGTTACCTGCTTAAGGATCGCTTAAAAATAAGGTATGTTATGGGAGGGCTCCTAAGGGATTGGGAACATTTCTCTGACCACCTGAATAACATTAGCAAACCTTCTCAAATGGGCCCACTCTGGGTTGAAGCCAAACATCTTTCGGGTCAACCTATTGATGAACATATGTGGGTGAAAAATCCTGTGGATACTTCTTATCTTTCTTGTATGGCAGTAAAAGCAGCCGAACAACATTCTTCGATTGCCGGGGAAGCCATGCTCCGGAAACTAAGGGAAGCAGTAATGATCTATAAGAAGAATATAGGTAACATTGATGTGATTATGGACATTGCAGGGGAACTTGAAGAAAAAAACCTGCTAAACAAAAAAAGATTTCGAGACTCCCTATTTTCTGATGACTCTTCCCATCTCTTTCGCCAAAATCTGGAATTGGTTAAGATAAAAGGAATATCAAGATTTCCCACTATATTAATTACCTATAGAGGAAGAACTGTACAAATAACAGGCTATAGACCCTTTTCTGTTCTAATGGCTACTTTTGAACTTTTAGAACCTGCTTTAAATGTAAATCTGGTAGTTAACAGGAAAGAATATATAAATAGCTGGCAGAATTTAACGGATAGGGAACTTCAGGAAATTTCGACCAATCTGGAAAAGAAGGATTGCCTTGTCACCTAATTATTCTGCTGGTCTTCATAGTAAAGAGCATTACCTAAAAGTAAATGTACTAATCTAATTTCTTTATTCCTCAAACCCCGAGTCTATTACCAACAGTAGCGGCAGAATAGCAAATTACTGCGAGCTGCACTTTTTACGGCTTAAATACTTTCAACTTTGGGAAAGGGTAATTTAAGCCTACCTCGCCTTCATTTAAGTTCAACCCACAAGAGTTGGTTGTGCGTAGGGGTATTCTGAAGAGCTTGCTTAGAAGTGAGGATCTTAGCTGGCACCAGGTCGTGGAACAGGATCCAAAAAATTAAAATAAATATCTAATATTCGTTATCAAAATTTGTAAAAATATAAAACTCATGACGGAATCAATTTGGAAAGCTAAAGCCTTTAATACCAAGGCCACCCCTTTGACTAAAGATATAGAGGTGGAGGTTGCTATTATAGGGGGTGGAATTACCGGAATTACTACTGCTTACCTCCTGGCTGAGGAAGGTATTCAAGTTGCAGTTTTGGAAAGCATGAGCGTGGGTGGAGGCACAACCGCTGGTTCTACTGGTAATTTATACACCATGGTGGATAACCGGCTGCATCACATCCAGGCAAAGTTTGACGACAATACCGCCAGGAAAGTGGCTGAATCTCGGACAACTGCGGTTGATCTAATAGAGGATTTGGTATTTCGTCACGAGATAAAATGTAGTTTTAAACGACAGCCTTGGATCTTATATAGCGAAACAGGCGAAGAAGAAGAGATGATCAAGACCACAAAAGAAACCCTGAAAAGATTTGGTCTTGAAGTACAGGATATTACATCAACTTCGCTGCCGTTCTCAATTAAATCGGGAATAAGAGTTGAAAACCAGGCTCAGTTCAACCCCGCAGCTTTTGTCTCTGGGTTGGCGCAAAACCTAAAAAACAACTGTAGGATTTATGAGAATACTCCGGTTCATCAAATTGAAAAAGGAGCAACTCACATTTTACATACGCCAAACGCAAAAGTAAAAGCTGCAAAAGTCATTCTCGCCACACATACACCCAAAGGGGTTTATGGTCTTCATACAACCCTTTTCCCTCACCGCGAATATGCTCTGGCGGCTCGCTTACGATCCGGGGACTATCCAGAAGGTATTTTCTGGAGTGCCGAATCAAAAACACATCCCTCCCTGCGTACTTATGAAACTGAAGAAGGAAAGTTCTTAATAACTGTTGGCTATCACCATAAGGTGGGGCAGGAGGATAGGGATAAGAATTATTTCGAAGATCTCGAAAAGAACCTAAGAAAGTATTATGATGTTGAGGCAGTAGCGTATAGGTGGTCTGCGCAGCATTACAAACCTGCAGATGGGCTTCCATACATAGGAGAAAGCACAGATGATCAAATTTATGTAGCAACCGGTTTCTCAACCGATGGACTTACATACGGGGTGGTTTCAGCTTTATTATTTAGAGATCTCCTAACTGGGAGAGATAATGAATGGGCAGAAATTTATAAAGCAAAACGATTCACTCCTCTCAAATCTGCAAAACCTTTTTTGAAGGAGAATTTAAACGTCCTGGGAGAATATCTTAAAGACTATCCCGGCAGTGCAGAAGCAGAGAAGTTCTCTGAAATAAAAAAGGGAGAAGGTAAAATTGTGGAAGTGAAGGATGAGAAGTGGGCGGTGCATCGCAACGAAGACGGAAAACTTTGCGCGGCATCTGCTGTTTGTACTCATATGGATTGCATCGTTAACTGGAACAATGAAGAGAAAACATGGGACTGTCCCTGCCATGGCAGCAGATTTAAACCCACGGGAGAAGTTATTGAAGGCCCTGCGTTTTCGCCACTTGATCAAAGAAATATTAATCCTCAGAAATAAAACGAAATGATCATTGCAGCAATAACATTAATTACCTTTTCAGTAATTCTTGGATCTTACCTTTTAATGCGCATTTTGCAAAAAAACATCCGCCAAAAGCCATTGTTTTTGCCTAAGGTACTTTTGCCGTTTTAGGGATCCTTCTAATACTTATTTTTGCGTTGACAACTGAACAACACCATAAGCATTGGTATAGTTTTACAATCTTTTACATTGCGGCCGTTGTCGGGGTTTACAAGTTCTCCCGGGACATTAGCCATAAAAATGTACCGAAATCGTGGCTATTGTGCATGAGAGTATTGGTCTTTTTGGATTCATTTGGATATTAATTCATGTTCTGGGTTAAAAAAAGATTAAGGGCTTCTTAAATCGAAAGTAGAAGTTTGATCTGTTTTGTAAATAAGTCTTTTAACAGGCTATTAACCAATGCAGTATATGGTTTTGTGTATCTTACTATCAGATTGATAACAAAAAATTCCACGTAAAATATACCATTATGAAAATTAGATTCTTTCTCTCCTTAACCTGCTTATTAACTATTTCCTTCGCAACTTTTTCACAGGAATCGGTAGGACTGGAGGTTATAGCAGATAATCTGGTTTCCCCTGTGGCATTTGTTGAATCTCCCGATGAATCTGGAAGATATTTCATCGTTGATCAGGTAGGGGTGATTCGAATTCATACCCCCGAAAAAGGGCTTTTGGAAGAGCCATTTTTAAATCTGAAAAACGAGATAGTTGAACTAAAAGATGCCCATGAAGAACGGGGTTTGTTAGGACTTGCTTTTCATCCCGATTACAGGGAAAACGGCAGGTTCTTTGTCTATTATAGTGCACCCCTTAGTCAAGATGGTCCCGAGAACTGGGATCATACCAGCCACATTTCAGAATTCAGGGTCTCTCCGGATAACCCTAATATGGCTGACAAAGCTTCAGAAAAGATCATTATGAAGGTCGATCAGCCACAGGATAATCACAATGCAGGGACTTTGGCCTTCGGACCTGACAATTACCTCTACATTGCCCTAGGTGATGGAGGAGGAGCAAACGATATCGATATGGGGCATGTACCCGATTGGTATAAAGAAAATGCCGGTGGAAATGGACAGGATGTGGAGCAGAATCTGCTGGGCAGTATTCTGAGAATTGACGTGAATGGCAATGGTCCTTATGCCATTCCTGATGACAATCCTTTTGTAGATAAAGAGGGAATGGACGAGATCTATGCCTATGGGCTTAGAAACCCATACCGGTTTTCCTTTGACATTAAGGGGAACAATGATCTCATCGCGGGAGATGCGGGACAGGTACTTTGGGAAGAAGTAAGTGTGATTACAAAAGGCGGGAACTATGGCTGGAATGTAAAGGAAGGAACGCATTGTTTTAATGCCTACAATAATGATAAGGAAAGAAAAGATTGTCCAAAGGAAGATAAAATGGGTAATCCATTAATTGATCCGGTAATTGAATTTAAACAAGGCGGAGTCGATGACGGCGGAAAAGGTCTGGTTGTAATAGGAGGCTATGTTTATAGGGGTGAAGACCTTAAAAATATGGCCGGGAAATACATATTTGGTACATGGACGCAGCATCATGGAAAACCTGCAGGTGCAGTGTTTGTTTCAACTCCAAAAGAAACCGGCATGTGGGATTTTCAAGAGCTGAAAATTGCTCAGACCAACTCTACTTCAATCGGCCATTATTTGCTGTCTTTTGGCCAGAATAAAGAAGGAGAAATGTTCGTTCTTACAACCGATGAGGAAGGACCTGTAGGTAACACCGGCAAAGTGTTTAAGATGGTTTCTGGGAAATGAATTTGCGAGAACATAATTTGGTAACAATCGAAAAAGCTACGCCGGTTATGTTTTGATTCTGTCTTTGTTAAAATCTTAAACAAATTAAATAAAGGTGTGAAAGAGATTTTGAAAATTACCTCCTTGCAATTTCTAATTTTAAAAATAATTGTTTATTTGTAAACAATATTAAATAACCCCGATGAAGGTATGGAATGATTTTAACTATTAAAAACCTTTAAAAATCTAATTAATGAAAATATTTAAACTATCAACAATTCTAATTCTGGTGCTTTTTTCAACCGGACGAATCTACAGCCAAAATATGGATACAGAAAAGGAGGCTGTAAAAAACGTAATGAAAAATTACAAGAACGCTATGCAGAATCTAACTACCGAAGGTACATTTGAATTATTTGCCAAGGACTCTAATATTTTTGAATCCGGCGGTGTCGAAGGTTCGTATGCAAACTATATAGAACATCATATAGGTCCGGAATTGGGGCATTTCAGTAAATTTGAATATTCAGATTATGAAATTGACGTGCAGGTAGATGCACCGTATGCATTTACCACCGAAACTTATATTTATACAATTGTCACCAAACCAAGCGAAAACAGCGAATCAAAAACCATAAAGAAAAAAGGTGTAGCGACCTCTGTTCTTAAAAAGATAGACGGTAATTGGAAAATAATTAAAATGCATTCCTCTTCAAGAAACCCAAAATAATTTTTTTCCCCTGGTTCTAAAAAGGAAAGGGTGTCGCTGAAAGAAGCATTTTCAAAATTCTCATCGCTTTTTTCATGAGTATAGGAAAATGGGTTAAGATGTATCCTATAATTTGAATCATTAGTGTCCGGTGAACTTCTTTAAAAGCGGGATCTCCTTAATGGATTTCCCGCTTTATAACTTGAGATTTTAGCTATTCGTATTTTAATTATTTCTTGTAGCGAAGCAGTCTTGAATCTATAGCAGGGCAATAGTGATGATTTTAAGTGTTCTTCTTCAATTACATCTCTAAAAAAATAGTCACTCCCATAGTAGCAGGATTTCCGAGGTGAACTGCACCAAAATTATACCCATAACTGATGTACCGGGTGTCAAAAATGTTACGTCCCCATATCATTAGTTCAACATTTTTATATGAGAGTCCCAAGTTTCCATTGTATAAGTTATATGGCTCCTGCCTTAGATTATTAGCAAGATCAAAATATTGTTCTCCAAGATATTTCCATTCTGCACGGGCGCTAAAATTCCAGTTACTACCAAATCCGAGATTTGAATTATATTGGAGGGCGAACATAGAAGTTACCTCGGGGGTATAGATTTGTTTATTTTCCTGCAGGTTTACCTCATTTCCATCCTGTGCTATAAGAAGCGATTCATAACTGGCATCAGTAAAACCAAGGTTATAACTAAATTCAAGGCCACGGGTAAGCAAAGCACGAAGTTCTACTTCAAAACCTTTGCTGGTAAGGCTTCCGGTGTTGCGGGTAACAATGACTGCATCTGGCAATATTAAGGTGGGCACCTGGACGTCTGTCACTTCCGTATAAAACAGAGTTGCATTTACAAGCAGCTTATTTTCCAAAAATGAATTTTTTGTTCCTAATTCGTAATTGTTACTGAACTCTGGTTGATATTCAAATAAAGGTGGCTGGGAAGGGTCGGAACTCAGAGGAGTAAGTCCGCCGGCCCGGAACCCACGACTGTAGGTAAGGAAGATGAGGTTTTCTTCTGAAAGGTCATAAGTTAAGCCGATTTTAGGTGAAAAAGCATTGAAATTTGCTGTGGCAGTAGAGTCAGGTTGATACTCAAATTGTGGTTCGGTATCAGAATCCAGCTGGTATTCTCCCAAAACCGATTGCTTCTTGTATTCATTATCATATCTTATGCCTGCTATAACGCCCAGATCATCTGTCACCTGGTAATTTAGCTGCCCAAAAAAGGCAATCCCTTTACCTGTTGATTCGGTGGTATTGATAAGAGAAAAGTTTGTTTGTTCAGATCCTATGAGTGCAGCATCTTCCCCAAAATGGGTTGCTTGCTTTACCGGACTTTCCTGGTAGAACATATAAGTTCCTGCCGTCCATTCAAGGCCTCTGCCGGGGCTATTGGAAGAAGAGAATCTAAATTCCTGTGTCGCCACTTTTACTGTATTCCAGTCTTTTCCATAGTCATTAATGATCGACAGAGCATCCAGGGGAGAGAAGTCCGCATCAATTGGGCTTTCATAATACCTGTAATTCTGTTGATAAGCAGTTTGAGAACTAAAATTGAGGTTTTTTCCTTTATGATCAATTACCAAAGAAGTATTAAAAGTATTGTCCTTCATAGTGGAAATCTCATTTTGATTTAATGTATAGGGATCTTCAAAAGCAGCCTCAATTCCCATGTTCAATGGAAAAGCTCCTTTATTTTCAGCGTTAAAATGTTTAATGTTTAAAGTTGCATCCCAGGTGGCGCTAAAGAGGTACTTTAGGTAGTAATTTCCTGAGAAATTATATTGATCATCATAACTCGAACCGGTGAACTCATTGGTATAGAATCCATCTCTTTCCTCATAAAGCCCGGCCGCTCCAAAATAAAATTTCTCTCCTAAAGGAGTCCTGAATCCTGCCATATAGCGCTGTTGATTATAATTGCCCACTGTGGCCTCTCCAAAAACAGTCGTTTCATCTTCGGGTTTTTTAGTTATAATATTGATAACCCCGCCCATAGCATTTCTTCCGTACAGAGTTCCTTGTGGTCCCCGTAAAACTTCTATCCTTTCAATGTCGAAAAACTGAGTGATATAGGTATCGAGGTTATACTGGTTAACACCGTCAATATAAGTTGCAACTGCCGGATCATAAGAAGTAGATACAACACCTCTTATTGAGGTTATAGTCCTACGGTCACCGGGATCACTTGCGTAAAGGTTTGGTGCTATAGCAGTTAAATCATTTGTATTTTGGATCTGACTTTGCTTTATGTTGTCGGAAGAAAGACTGGTTATGCTAAGGGGGATCTCCTGGATCATTTCTTCCCTTTTTTGAGCAGTTACAACTACTTCCCCGAGGCGTTCTCCTTCAGAACCTAAAACCACCTCAAGTTCAATTATTGCTGAATCGACGGTAATTTCTCGTATAGTTTCTGAAAACCCTGATTTTCGAATACTCATAATATATGAGCCATAGGGTATTTCCTGAAGAGAAAAATTTCCATCGACTCCAGTACGGGTTTGAAAAGAAGTGTTCAATAATCTTACTTCAACATTTGCCAAGGGTTCAAAAGAATCTGAAACCACTTTTCCTTGTAAGGTGCCAGATTCCTGTGCGCTTAAAAGGAAGGTAAAAAGGCTGAAAAGAATCCCTAAGTATATTTCTTTATTCATTGGTCAACAATTTGTGTTCTTTTATTTCTAAGTGACTTTCGAAAAAGCAGGTTGAGAATATGTGCAAAACTTAGGATGAGCAATCCGAAAAATTCCCTGGTGGCTTCTATCCAGGGCTTATCATCAGACATGGAACCGGTGATATTTTCCGCGGAATGCAAGCTGAACCAGGTGTAGACGCCATTGGGAGCAAAGAATAAGTAAATAGCGTAAGAAACGAAAACGGCCAGACCTGCATAATGTAAAATTTTACTATCCTTCCGGAAAATAGCCAGAATACAGACCAGTGCCCCGTAGCCATATATTGACATCCAGAAAAATGGGTCCGGATCGTTGTGTTGTACAAAGGCAGAAACAAAAAAAATAACTGCAAAAAATGAATTGGCTATTTTCACAAAAAGTTAGTTTTAAAAATTAGTCACCTCTTCGCCCCACAAGGAGCTGGAGATTCTCATCTAAAGTTACAATCGTGGTTTAGGAAGAATCGCCGATATAACACCAGTTTTTTTTATTCCTCCAGATCTATGGTCTCTTTCTCGATCCAACCTTCAAAATCTGGAACCGGGCGTTCCTTTTTTTCTTCCTCTGTTTCTACTATACCGTTTTCTCTTATGTCATTTATCAGCCATTGCATTTCCATAATCTCCCTACGCTGCGCTTTAATGATCTTATCTGCGAGTTCCCTTACTCTTACATCTTCTATTTGAGAACGCTCACTGGTTAAGATAGCAATGGAATGGTGAGGTATCATGCCTTCCATATAATCTGTACCCGAAACGGTTACCTGGCTTCGTACCAGCCATAGTGCCCCACTAATTAAAATGACTCCGAAAGCAAGAGTGAGCATATTAGCTTTCCTGTTTTTGTACATGTTGAGCATATACAATAACATGATAATGATCATTGCCCCTCCCATAATCATTGTCATAAACAATCTTGTTTCACTATACCAAAAATGATCTATAATTTGAAAAGAATGTGTATACATTAGAAAGAACATAGCCAACATTGATGTTGCTATCATTAAAAAGAATTTTAGATAAGGCTTTTTGTTATTTTGATTATTTTCCATTTAAAGATTACTTGGTTAAGATATATTTTGATTTAAACCTAATTTGATTAGGTATTTAACGATTTTGCAAAATAAAAAGCTTGAAAATTTAATTATATAAAAATTGTGTTAAATCTATTTTCGGTTTTGGGAGTGATTTTTTAGAATGACTTCTTTACCATTAACTTTAAAGAACTGTAGCCTTTTAGTTGGCCAGGAGTTTTTTTTAATTATCTGATTTTACCTGAGCGTGATTAATTCCTGCCACAATCATTACGCCCCCTATAATGTTTCCGATAAGGGCAGGTAGTGTATAGTTGCCGAGGACGGACCACCATCCTACCTTGTTCATAAAAGCCAGAGTAAAAGTTTCCACAGAGCCTGCTATTACATGACTAAAATGTCCGATTCCAATAATATATGACAAAATCACTATTACCCAAAAACCTGTAGTTTTCTCGTATGGTATAAGCCAAACAATCAATGCGATGAGCCATCCGGCAAATATACCCCGTAGCAAGGTCGTTTCAAACCCAGGGTCCATTGCAGTACTTCCAATTTCTGCAAAGGCCTTTTGTACGTGCGGGTCAAAAACCTCTGTACGGGCAGCCACGTAAGCTACAATAGCAGCTCCTACTAAATTAGCAACAAGAACAATTCCCCATAGGCGTAGGACGTTTAAAAGCGTCCTATAGCTTTTTTTTTCCAGAAGAGGTAATATTGGTGTTAGCGTATTTTCTGTGAACAACTGCTGCCTTCCCATAATCACAATAACAAAGCCTACGCTATAGCCGAGGTTAGAAACCAGGAAGCTCCAATCGGCATCAGGTAAATATGCCTTTAACAAGCCTTCTGAAATCATAGAAAATCCCATAGATAATCCGGCTGCAAGTCCTGACCAGAATAATGCCGAGGATGAACGGGAAAGTTCTGAGATTGCTTCTTTAAAAATAGCATCATGTATGACTTTGGCGGAAGGAGGTTTACGCTCCTCTGCCTCCCTGTACTCTGTCTGATAAGGCTTTTTTTCTTTCATATAGATTAACTGTTTCGGGGTTAAGCAAACGAGACCTTTGTGGTCGTCATTTCTTGGTCATTTTGTTCCCGCTCCACTCGAAGGCGTACACCTTTGTCTTTGTCGGTTTGTTTTAAGAGGGCAACAATGCGAGGGGTAGCTTTGGGATCAAGCAGTTTTAGCTCGTTATTCTCCCCTATCAATCCATAACCGCTTTCTACGCAGTGGCCCATCAAAGCGCAGGCGGTAGAATGCTCACTTGCTTGTTTAGTATATTGCGAGGGTGAAATACGCCGAAGACAAATAATATCCACTACGTACCCGTCCAATACTTCTTTTTCATTCTTTCTCATATCTATCAATCAATTTTTATTGTTTTTCTTTAGTAGCTGAGCATTTAATTTTACTTCAACTACTTTATTATTACTAGTACTGTTTTTCTGCCTTCATAGTTTGGGTAATGTTCCCGGCACCATAGTCACTGTACCAGGTAAGGACCCCATCTGAAATGAATAACAGGTAAACAGCATAACCAGTATAGAAAATCATGGCCACCCAATACAAGGCAGCAAAGCTTATTTTAAAAAACGGAAAAGCGCATAATATTGCACCAGATAAATGGATGAAAAACCATAACAGAGGGTCCGGATCATTTAACTGCAGGTTGGCAGAGAACAAAATCAAAAGAATAAATGCAGTGTTGGTAATTTCACTTCTCAGAATTTAGTCTTTGTTCCTGTTTGTACGCAAGTAGCGCAGGTATTCTGCGATATTGTCTACCTGTTCATCTGAGAGTTGTTTTTCATTAAATGCGGGCATAACACCAATTCCGTTTCTTATCTGAAATTTAATAAGAGCCTTTGGCAAAGGTTTATTTATAATAGCCAGCCCCACACCCGACATTGCTCCAGGATGACAGGAGGCACAGTAATTGTTGAACAGTATCCTCCCATTTTGAAGCTGCTCTGTTGGCAGCGTGACCACTTCAGCATAAGGTTTTGTCTTTGGGGCAGAGCAGCTAATAATGGCAATGCCTGATAGAAGCGCTATAGCTATAAACCTGTAATTTCTTCCTTTTAATCTTGTCTTGTAATTTTCCATACCACACCAGAATTTTTAACAGGGTTAGCACCTTCCTTGCTCGTTGCAAGGATTCCAAAATCTGTAATATACAATGCAGTACCATCGGGACTGAACTGCACTGACACCGGTCTTTCCAAACCTCCTGTTTCCAACCAGGATGCCGGTCCGTTCTTTTTCGCTTTATTAGTGGCAAAATCCTCCACGATCCCTGTTTCTACATCTGCGCGAACCACGCGGTAACCCACAGGGGAAAGTACTTTACCTACTCCGGGTGCCATATCGCCAAACTGGGCTATGAAAGCCTGGCCTTCAAAGCCAAAGTCTTCATTTGTGGAAAAACTTATTCCGTTGGAGGAGGAGTGAACCCCCAAACTTGCCACGGGCTGTGGCGGCGTACCGGGATCATTCACCAGTATTTTTTTTGGGTCTTCTTCTCCAGGCACCTCCAGGTGGGTTATGGACATACTTCCATTGTAGTCTGGCCATCCATACCACGCATCCTGCTCTAGTTTAAAAAGCAAATCTCCTGTTCCCCAAACGGGACGGCTGCCCCGAACATCATAAGAGTTATTGGTAACGTAGATCTGTCCATCTGGGGCTAATGCGAGGCCGTAAGGATTTCTGAACCCCCAGGCTACCACCTCAAGATCGCCACCGTTGATTGGCACCCGCATTACAGCACCCGTACAGGGAATTGCTCCCTTTATCACCTCATTTGTTTCAGCTTTTTTATTATAAGAATGGAAGGGGCCTGTAACTGCTTTATCATCGGGATCTTCGCTCAGAACATTTTTTGTCTCACTGTTTATTGCATTTATAGTAATATCCTTACATGGGATATCGTGAAGATCGGGAAAGCGGTGGAGCCACCCAAAAGAGGCATTATCATTACCCACTATTCCGGAATTGGTTGCCGTGCCTTGTCCAAAATACAGATACCCATCTTTTATGACCGGACCATTCGTATGGTGGTCCCCAAGACTTGGTAAGCCCTCAACCAGTGCCTGTGCAGTACCTTCTTTACTCACCTTGAGTATTTTTCCTCCCTCGAGCTGCCCTCCTTCAGATATGTAAAAGAAACCGTCGCTATAGGTAATACCATTCCAGGGTCCATTTTTATGTCCGGTATATATAGGAGTAGTGGAACCATCAGGCAGTATTTGAAGCAGTTTGGGTTCTAAAAAAACTTCTCCATAAGAATAACCTGCTTCTATGGCATATAAATTGCCGGCCTCATCGAAAGTAACAGCAGTTGGAAATGTAAGATTTCTTGCCACTACCTCTATTTTATACCCATCAGGTAAAAGAACATCAGTGGGCTCTATATTTCGCTTTTCAGGAACATCATTTAGCTGGCCGCCGCCTTTGGAAGGCATTATACGATAGCAACTTTGGAATCCCACCAGAATAGCAAAGAGAATTATAATTCTAAATTTTTCCTTCATCTTTTTAATTTTTACTGTAGTGGGGGCAGTTTCTTAAATTTGTTGTAGAGGGGATCATGTAAAACTATAAAATGACTGCCGGCCGGCTTATAACTATGATCATCATAATCTAAAAAAATATCTTTTTCCAGGCCTGCAGCCACTGAAGTATAAAATTGTATTGCTTTTTAGGCAGCTTCTGCCCACCACCACCATATCAGTACAATGACTATTATCGTCCCTATGATCCAGTACCACATATTCTTTCTTTTCCGTTCTCTTTCTGTTTCCATAGTTTAAAAAATTTAATTGATTAGAATTTTATTGAATAAGGATTTCGTACTCTTTAGGCAGCTTCCGCCCACCACCAAATTAGTGCAATGACTATTAAAATTCCTATGATCCAATACCACATATTCTTTCTTTTTCGTTCTCTTTCTGTTTCCATGACTCTGTGATTTTAATAAATTGATTTAAAATATTCCTGCTTCAGTTATCTTTGTGTAGATAGGATTACTTTCTACTTTTTTCTTCTGATACTCTTCTGTTTTCCCGAAGAGTAGAATGTATGCCCAAAAGACCACCAAACAGACCTCCAATCCCGCTTCCTACTACAAAGCCGAAAAAAGCTCCCGGTCCTCGATTTCCTGCCGACATTTGCCCTAAACCTACCACAGACCATGCACCATCGGCCACCATCCAGGCAATGAATCCAAGTAAAATACCACCTATAATAGCGCCTGTAATCGCCATGGAGAGCATCGATGGATGATAAAAGAGCTGTCCATGTGGATCTCTGTTTGTCCTCTCCAGCATTAGATCAGGTTCTGGTTTTTTCATTTTCTGCTTCTCGTTTTGTTTTTCCATTTTAATCTTTTTTTTCCTGTAATGTTGGCGCCTCAGTTAAATAAGCCGAAGTATCGGCCGGAATGTCAAAAGGTGATAACAATCGATCCAACTTTTGCTGGGTCGCCAGGCTAACAGAGGTGGTATCCCCAATGATCCAGGCGAAGTTTAAGATGGTTTCCTGGGGGCCTGTTTTAAATGGTTTAACCATTTTTAGGTAATCTGCTGTGGCTTTAGGAACACTATCTGGTTTGACCAGTAAAATAGGGCCGTGTTTTCCCATATGGCCCAAAACTGCTGCCGGGATCATTGATAACATATCGTCCGGATTTCCAATTATATAGTTGTGGCCTGCCTGTGCAATTCCCCAGCCAAAAGATCTGGGTTCCCAGTCCCACCACCATCCCCAGTTTCTGCCAAAATCTTTATATCCGGCGTTAACTGTGTTAGTAGCGAAAACGTTTGGTCCATAAATTCTTCGGACCAGCCCATACTGTCCTAGTTCCTGTGCAACTTTATTTGAGATTACATCTGGCCCACCGGTGAGGTACATAAATGAGCCATGATCTCCATATCTCCTTTTGAGAATATCCCGGGTCGCCTGGGGAATGGAATCCTGATAAACCCAGGCGAATCCTTTGCCCATATGTGCGTTCCACCCCATAGGACCTATACCGTGTTTTATGCCATCAGGATGATCTACTGCCGAGATGATGACTTCATCGGGATGATCTGCTTTCATAGCCGCTTGCCACATATCCAGCACCGAGGCTAATTTTACCGGATCTTCTTCGTAAAAAGTTCGAACACGATATCCCAACACCTCTCGAATTTTATTTACCTGGTCCTTCGGAACGTTTACTGCATAAACATCTGTTCGTTTATCCTGTAGCACCCCATCTGGTCGAAGCCGTTTCATTTCTCGAAGGGTTTGTTCAGAAATCTTGTTGTCTCTTGTCAGGTAAAGTAAGGGTGCGTTTACCGGCATATGTGTGATGCGATTCATAGCAGTAAAAGCAATTTTCTCATCCTGTGGAACAAGAATGATAGCGCCAACTGCATTATCCTCCCTTGTGGCGGGATAAACTGTCTGGGTTAAGAGGATTGCCTGTTCTTCAGGGTTTCTTCCAGGCAGCCTCACAGTGTAAGCTGTAGCCAAAGCCTCCTGTTGAAGGGGATGACTTCCTCCTCCTGGTCCTCCTTCGGTTTTTCCGCAAGCGGTAAGAAGTAAACCTAATGCTATAGTATATAAATATCTAATCATACGTTTCCGGGTTTTAAATGTTTACGGATGAAAATCCAGTTTAAAGGCCAGGCGACCAAAAAACCTATAAAGGAGGCCAGCCACATACTCGCAAACCATAAAATATCGTCCTCCTTTGGCATCATAGGAATCTTGTCCATAAGCATATACCAGGAAACCGACATCATTCCAAGGCTTACTGCCAGCATACTTAATGCTGTGGTGATAAATGCCATTTTAGAAATCTTTTTATCAGACATTCCCGGCATCATTGATT
Organism: Salinimicrobium oceani; assembly: GCF_012037645.1. Lineage (NCBI taxonomy): Bacteria > Pseudomonadati > Bacteroidota > Flavobacteriia > Flavobacteriales > Flavobacteriaceae > Salinimicrobium > Salinimicrobium oceani. The sequence continues at coordinate 255,475 of NZ_JAAVJR010000003.1, read as the reverse complement.
TTTTCATAGGGTATTGGACCATTGCCCAGGCAATGAGCACTGCCAAAATATACATGGCAATCATCATAATAGGCATACCCGCTCCCAGCCAAAAGAAAGGCCCTTCCATTCCTTCCCCAAAGAAAATGGGAAATCCGAACCAGACTAAAATGAAACCCACCACTATCATTAAAGGAGCACCATATCCAAAGCCCATAATAGTAGCGGTAGCACTTTGCTGGTTATGGGAGCGTATCCATCTCCAGTCACCATCATCAACTTCTTTTGCAGGCCTTCTATAGGAATTTATATACAGCACAGGTCCCAGCACCGGCAGCAAGAGCGAAGCCAGCGTCCAGCCGATTTTTATGGGCATCTTTACCATGGGCAGGAAATAAAGGGAATGGATCCACACGAACAGGGCGGAAGCAATTCCCCAAATCAGGAAAATGGACATTAAGGCTTCCATATCCCCCAAAGCAATTGGTCCCATACTGGCGTACTCTGCTTTTTCCACAGCAAAGTCAAGTCGCGCCTGGGCTGCATAGCTTATCCTGTTGCTCACAACCCAAAAATGCCTGAAAGGACCTTCTGAAGGAGTTACAAACCAGTCTGAGCGTTGTGCAAAGGCATATCTATCCAATTCCCCTGAAATTCCACCATCCTCTTCTACATACAATAAGGTGGCGTTATTACTTTTGGCGTAGGGTAGGGCAGCTAAACCTAAAAGCACATCGTCCGGTGTAGTAAGCACATAATGAAAATATCCATTGTCCCGGTCCACTTCACGACCCCATCCAAATTCGGTCTGTTCGTCCCGGTATTCAGCAAGTTTCAATGCCAGTTGCTGGGGTGAGTTTGCGGAAATTCTTTCTACATCCTTGAAGTCGCTCAAAATTTCGTCAGGAACCATCTCTTCTGTTCCCAGTACATAGGCTTGCATTGCAGTGGTGACATTTTCTCTACCTGTAAGTTCCCCGTTGTTATAAAAAATCACCGGAGAACCATAAAAATAGGCGTAGTAGAGTCCTGGTAAAGACCAGGCTAAAGCTTTTTTGTCACCTCCGGGCACAATGATAACGTGCCTGGCTTCAGGATTGACTTTTAGGGAATTCAGAAAAAATTCTTGCCAGTTTTCTTCTGAAGGAGCCATATTTGTAGTTTGTGCTTCTTCATACGGAATGGCAGTCTTTAAATAAGAATGAAGATCTGCAGGTCCTGCATTCACCAGTCGGGTAAAGTTTTTTGTATGAGATATAAGGCGGCCTTCTTCAGCAGTTGATCCGGCCCAAGGGGCTACTTCAAGGTCTTCTTTAATAAGGTTTACAAGACCAAAACCAAGAGCAAAGAATACAATAAAAGCCACTATTGGATATGTCCACTTCATAATTTTTATTTAAGGTAATACATAAGTAATTAACCAGAAAAGACCAAAAAATCCAGTGAGACCATAAACAATGGCCAATGCTTTCCTGGTATTGATGTCTTTTTTTCCAAACATCATTAGTGCGGGAATAAGTGCAATTGCGAAAATTACCATCAAATTATAATGTTTTTCCATACTGTCAGTTGTAAAAGCATTAATGATCAAAGCTATTAGACCTAATGCTACCAGAACAACGTGGCTTAACCAGATCCCTTTAGGCACCGGCATGTTCATGCTTAAGTGGGTAAAGGCCATAAAACCTAAAACCGCTCCTACAAAAAGTAAAACTGTAGCTGTAATTTCCATTCCCGGTATTTTTTATTGTTTGCTTATTTTCCAAATTACACCCGTAAAAGGATGGGCGTTCATTCCCGTATCGTCAAATTCGACTACTCCAAAATCCACGATATACAAATTTCCTTGGGAGTCCCACTCTAACTGAATAGGGCGCTCCAAACCACCCCCCTGGTCAGCCGAGGCTGGAAGTCCGGATTTGTTGTAAATGAAATCTGTAGATTTTCCTGAAGTCAAATTTACCTGCTGTACCTTAAAACCCGGCCAATTATACTTTACACCTTCGGGAGCTTCAGATTCCGGCGGCACACCAGGCGGGCGGTGGGGATGATATTTCTCTCCTTTAAAAACCGGTACAATAGCTCCAAATTCAGCGACCAAAATTTCATTTTCGGGCACATCCATTGTTCCACGACCGAATACCATACCCTGAGTTGCTGCATGAGACGACAATTTTGCAAGAGGTTGTATAGGTCTATTTTTACCTTTTAAAAGTTTGCGGTGAGTTTCAGGAGTAAGGACAAAATTCCGTTCTTCTTTTTTGACCCCAAAACGTTCTTCTGTAATCGGAAGTCCACTATAGAAATCAGGCCAACCATACCATTCCCCTTCTATCACTTCGTAAATAGGTTCCCAGTCAAACATTAATCCGCGGGGGGGCATTGGATTTGCACTGTTCATTGTAGTTATAAGTCTTCCGTCGGGACTAAAGCGATAGCCAAAGCTACTTCGGAATCCCCAGGCAATCCTTTTAATATTGGATCCGTCCAAATCGCTTACAAAAAAAGCTCCATTGGCTATTTTTTCGCCCGACACCACTTGTCCAGCAGTAGTAGTCTCTCCTAAAGCAGCATAGGCCCCTGTTTTGACAGAGTCTGCTTCTGTCATAGTAATTTTTGAAGTTGGAACCCAAAAATTTTGTCCGGTAAGGGTAACATCTTCCCCGGGAATTTCCCGGGCTTCGGGCTTATTAAATTCATCAATTACCATGGCCCAATGTTCTTCAATAACACCACTGTTCCCTTGAGTAGAAAGGAACCAATACATTTTGTCGTCCTTAAAAATCGGTTTAGCGTTTAAGAATTCCCCCCAGGAAGGAAGGCCGTTGATGATGGTTTCAAACTCTTTCGATTCCAGATTGTAAACAGAATATCGGCTACGGTGGGAGATATAGAGGTTGCCTTTGTAATAAGTTACTCCTGTCACAGGAGGAATTAGCCCTTCTTCCATATCCTCGGAAGAGGCTGATTCCTTTATTTCAGTCATGGGAACCACCTTATCATAAAGTACTTCTACCTGCCCATTGGGGAATACTTTAAGAATACGTGCCTCCGGTGCTCGAGCTGGTTTAGTGCCGTAGGTATGGCCGCCAGCTTCAGCTATATAATAATTTTTTTCCTCGTCAAAGGTGACATCTACAGGGTAAGAGAGGCCGGTATTGACAGCTTCTATAGTGAAGCCATCAGGGACAACAATGTCTGCTACGTTTATTACTCGCTGCGAAGGTTGGTTTACAACCTCTTCAGGAGTAGCGTTGTCTTCGTCTCCCCGGGTTTTTTCAGCATCTTTACACGAGATAACCGTAAAAAAAATAAAGAAATAGTAGAAGTATAAATATTTCATTTCAAAGGAAATTTCTGGTTGATATTTGATTCCACTGAAGCTCATGCTTCTTAATGTGTCGGTTTTGTTTATGAATCTTTTTATTTAATCACTTTTACTCTTTATAACTTGAGGCCATTTGCCGAGACCTAAAAAAGACATTCAACCAGACTTCTATTTTCCCTTTTTGACCCGGCTAAATGGAACTCTTAAGTTAACACACAATCTAATTTAGTACTGTTTTTATCTTACTTTTATATCAAATTGGCTGCTATGAACCTAGCAATTAGATCAACTTCCAAATTAAAATTAACATAATATACAGTTAGGAAGGCTTTCATTTTATGTATAATTCATTAGATTTTAAGGTTTTATGAATGTTTTAGGAAAAAAGAATATTATTTGTTAATTTTTTTTATAGTTATAAATAGAATGTAAAAACATTCAAGAGGTGGGATACACAGAATCGGAGTTTCGGGAATAGTTGTCGGAAGGAAGGCAACATTGCGATACATAAAAAAGTGGTGAAAGCTAAATTTTTGAATCCTAAGGCTGGGACTGAGTATCCTAAATTGAATTGTAGCTGTGTACCGGGATCAAACAAGGATTTCAAATTGTCGAAGTAATCCAGTTCAAAAAAAGTTTCTGTAGCAGAAACAATGGTAGAGGAGAAAGGCTACTTTTTTTAGCAGCCTTTCAATAGTCTGAGTTTACAAGCATTAAGCTGTGAAATTTCGGAGATTTTTAGCACATTCCCTGCAGACTTCTGCGCAGTCTTTACAGTGCTTGGAATCAAATTTTTCGCACTCTTCCGCACATTTTTCGCACATTTCAATACAGTAATCCACCAATTTTTGAATATCTTTGTATTCTGTAACAAGAATGTCATTTAATGCCCTGCATACTGCTGCACAAGCTTTGTCTAGTCTTATGCACTCAACCATATCCTTTAGGTTTTCTTCATTTAAACAAGCGTCAGCGCACCAGTTGCAGTGATTCACACAGTTCGACATCCCTTTAACTAATTCTTCATTTCTCATCGTTATATTTTTTTAAGTTTATTCCGAAATTACGGTTTTATGGTGTAAAATATCTGCGATTTTTAAGGTAAAACATTAGTTATCATGTTTTTATGACTTTTTTAGCGCAATTTAACTTTCTGTTTAATACACGACCTGTTAAATAATTTAGTATGAATGTTTAGGTGAAAGGTCCTTCGGTTTGTGATAGTAACTTTAAAGAATTTTGTGATTTAAGATTTAGTGAACAATCGACTTTAATTGGGGCTTTTCTCACATCTTCAGTGTTCATAGAAGTCTGAGTCGCCCAATTTCTAAACTACTTATTTATACAAAAGGTGGCAAACCAGGTGTTTCTCTGATTCATTGTGAAGTCCGAAACATATGATTTTTCAAAATTAGTTAAATCTTCAATGTAAAATTTGCCTAGAAAAGAGATCAAAAAAGAACAATTGAAATGTAAATATTGAAAATTTTGAATTTCTGTACTTATTCTGTACTAGAGCAAAATAAAAAAGGCTCTCGATTTCTCGAAAGCCTTAATTTTACTGGTAGCGAGAACGAGATTTGAACTCGTGACCTCCGGGTTATGAATCCGACGCTCTAACCAACTGAGCTACCTCGCCATTTGCGCCTTGGAAAGGCAATTATAGCTTGCTGCTTTCTTTTAGCGGGTGCAAATATAAAAACAATTTGTCTTGTCGCAAACTATCTTTTGGGAATTATTTATTTTGATTTCTTTTTAGGTTTACAATTAATAATTATATTGCCCGAAACTATCAAAACCGAAGAATGGACGACAAGATTAAGTATGAAATGGAATTTCCAATCCAGGCTTCCCCATCTTTATTATACAACTATATTGCAACTCCCTCCGGCCTAAGCGAGTGGTATGCGAATAATGTTAACTCGCGTGGAGAGATGTTCACTTTCATCTGGGATGGCAGTGAGGAAAAAGCAAAATTGCTGAGTAAAAAATCTGGTGAAAGAGTTAAATTCAGATGGGTTGCCGATGAGGACACGCCATACTTCTTTGAACTTAGGATCCAGGTTGATGAAATCACTAAAGATGTTTCTATCATGGTGACAGATTTTGCTGAAGAAGATGAGGTGGATGAAGGAAAAATGTTATGGGAAAACATGATTTCCGATTTGAAACAAGTCCTGGGATCTGTTTAGAATTTATTCAATTTATAGTACCTTCGCCCGTTTAAAAACGGGCTTTTTTTATGGTAAATATTAACGGGGAATTAGTATTAGAAGAACAGGCATCCTTATCAATTCGAAATCGCGGTTTCGCATATGGTGATTCGGTTTTTGAAACTATAAGAGTGATCAATGGAAGGATTATCTTCTGGGAAGAACACTACTTCAGGTTAATGGCTTCCATGCGCATTATGAGGATGGAAATTCCGCATAACTTTTCTCCCGAATTTCTGGAAGCCGAAATTCTACAACTGCTTCGTGAAAATGAGCTTCTAGAAGGTCAGGCGCGCGTTAAGTTATCAGTAACAAGAAGTGAGGGCGGACTATATACCCCTGCCACCAACGACATTGAATATCTTATTACCTCTGTACCTCTTGAGGAGGCTTTTTACCTTCTTAACACTAGTTTTTATGAAGTTGAGCTGTACAAAGATCATTTCGTAACTGCCGGCCTCCTTTCCACCTTAAAAACCAATAACAGGGCCATCAACGTGCTGGGAAGTATTTATGCCCGTGAAAATGATTATGATAATTGCCTATTGCTTAATGAACAGAAAAACGTGGTGGAGGCTCTCAACGGGAACCTGTTTCTCGTAACTGGCAAGGTGATCAAAACACCACCATTAAGCGATGGCTGCCTTAAAGGCATCACGCGCACCAAGATCCTGGAAATCCTAAAAAAACTTCCGGAATATGAGCTTCAGGAAACGTCTATCTCTCCGTTTGAACTTCAGAAGGCAGATGAAATGTTTATTACAAACGTTGCCGTGGGAATACAGCCAGTTCACAAATACCGGAAAAAGGAATATGGGGAAGAGGTTGCAAAGTTACTGCTGGGAAGATTAAATACGCTTGCCCGGCTGAGTTAATTACTTCTAATTAGTTATAAGAAGGATTTTCGGGCGCATTAGACCAAATGACATAGTTGCCTCCCAGCTGCATCATCTTATCTTTCCAGAAGGTGCGAGGTTTTTTGTTTAAGATGTCCTTGTGATCGGGATTTTCTGCTACTATCCACGAGTGAGCGCTAAGCTCTTCATTGAGCTGTTCATGCTCCCATCCCGAATATCCAAGGAAGAATTTGATCTCATTTTCACTTATGAGATTTTCATTGATAAGACCTTTGACTACTTCGAAATTTCCACCCCAATATATTCCGCTGGCAATTTCAATGCTGTCTGGAATTAGATCTGGTACTTTATGAATAAAATAAAGATTGTCCTGCTCAACGGGGCCACCGTTGTACACTTTGAAATTCCCCTGTATATCGGGAAGTAGATCCCTAAGTGTAAAATCCAGCTCCTTGTTTAATATAAAGCCAATTGAGCCACTTTTGGTATGATCGGCGATCAATACGACAGACCGGTTAAAAGAAAGATCTCCGGTAATAGTAGGTTCGGCAATTAAAAGAAGTCCTTTGGCAGGTTTTAATGTAGTCATGTTTCAATAGTTTCTTCGATCTTTCTATTAAATCTAAAAAAATTATAGGCACTTTGGAACAGACCTTGAGAATATTTAACAAAAAAACTCTCCCAATTGGGAGAGTTTAATATTTTGTTAGCTTTTGTGAAGAGATTAGTTCACCGCTTTTTGTAAGTCTGCACCAGCTTTGAATTTCACAACATTCTTAGCGCCGATTTTGATAGTTTTTCCAGTCTGTGGGTTTCTTCCTTCTCTAGCCGCTCTTTTAGATACTGACCATGATCCGAAACCTACTAAAGATACGCGATCTCCTTTTTTAAGAGATTTCTCTACATTTTCAAGAAAAGACTCTAAAGCTTTTTTTGCTGCTGCTTTTGAAATTCCAGCATTTTCAGCCATTGCATCGATTAAATCTGTTTTGTTCATAATTCGAGTTTTAAATAGTTGTTGGTTAAACTTTTATTAATTTGCTCTACAAATTTATATGGAAAACTTTCCCACGCAAGTAATATCAAGGGAAAAGCCGATTATTGTTAATAACTTCGATAAATTGTTAATAACCTTTGTTGATTTTTTGGAAAATGCGCCTACATCAGCATTCATAAGGGTTTACCACACTTTAGCATTGGGATGGAAATCATAGCCATTCAAAAGATCCTTAATCGTCATTTTTCTTTTTCCAGGAAGCTGAATTTCCTTTAGCTCCAAAAAGCCGTTTTTCACCGATACCTTTATTTTTTTTCCGTGCTGTATAATCTTTCCGTGCTCCATATCATGAACTTCAGGTTCGGCTTCAACAGCGTAAATTTTCATCATGAGCTCGTCATTGCCGTTCTTTAGCATTGTCCATGCCGTAGGATAAGGGTTTAAACCCCGAACAAGGTTGTATATTGAATCTAAAGGTTGCTCCCAGTCAATTCGGGTATTCTCCTTTGTGAATTTATAAGCCGATTTAAGGTCTCCGGAATTTTTTTGGGAGGTAGTGGTTACCTCTCCTTTTTTTATTGCTTCCAGAGTCTTTATAACAAGATCGCCGCCCGTGACCATAAGTTTATCGTGGAGCGTTCCGGCAGTTTCGGCTGGAGCGATCGCCACCTTTTCCTGCATGATCATTTCTCCTGTATCTATTTTCTCATCAATAAAAAAGGTGGAAACGCCTGTTTCCTGCTCCCCGTTAATAATTGCCCAGTTGATGGGCGCAGCACCACGATATTGCGGAAGTAAGGAAGCATGAAGATTAAAAGTCCCTAATTCTGGCATTTTCCAGACCATCTCTGGTAGCATTCTAAAGGCCACGACCACCTGGAGATTTGCATGCAAAGATTTTAGCTCCTCTAGAAATTCTTTTGCTTTAAGGTTGGTAGGCTGCAGCACCTTTAGACCTTGTGCTGAGGCGTACTTCTTTACTGCCGATTCCTGAAGTTTTCTTCCCCGGCCTGCAGGTTTATCTGGTGCGGTGATCACACCTACTACCTTATAACCTGCCTCGACTATAGTTTTTAATGTATGTACAGCAAAATCTGGTGTCCCCATAAAGACTATTCTCAGCTCTTTCATAAATGCTTCAGTTTATATTTTTTATTTGTGGTGATGGTAAGGGCATCCTTCTCAACCAGAAGTTGCAGCACCTTTATAACATGAGGTTCCGGAAATGACAATTTTTCTGTGATCTCTCTTGACGAGTATGCGCCTTCCTGTAATAATTCTACAATCGCAAAATAGATCTTTTTCATTCCTTCCCTGTCCAGTTTTGTATTCAATGGCTGGCACACCGAACAAATTCCGCAGGGAGAAGTATTCTTTTCTCCAAAATACTGCAGCAGTTGTTCACTCTTGCAAACGCGGTCATTCTCAACATATGCCAGCACTTGTCGAATCTTTTCCGTTTTCGTCTTTTCCTGAAGTTTAATATAAGGTACAAGAGGATTGATCGTAACATCATCTTCCCTGGGTACAAGAAATGTTATTTTTGTGTCATGTTGATCATGTTCAAAATCGGCTATGCCTTCTTTTGTCAATTGCTGAAGTAATTTAGTGGCTTCCTGCACCGTTGTTCCTGCCTTACCTGAAATTACCTGTAGATTGATCTCTACCGGAGCATCAAAGGTGCCGCCGTAGGTGCGTAAAACAGCCTTTACCACTGCATCGAACTGCGGATTCGCTTCCAGGTAAAATCCTATTTGTTTGCCTGAAGCCAGGAACTGGATCCTGGTTTTCTTCTGAAACTGTTCAGAAAAGCTCAGCACGCTTGCCCGGTCCAGGAGGAGCATGGCGTTGTATGCAAGAAGGGTGTTCAATTCATACTTCTGGCAAAACTGGTAAAAATTGAGATAGAAATCTTCACTCTCGCCTTCACCATAAGCTATTCTAAAAAAAGTATTCAATTTTCTGTAGACCAGCCGTACCATCTCCACGCCTGGAAGCGTTGCCAGAAACTGATTTTTAAGCAGCGGGATATCGCTTTTGTTAGTGAGGATCACTGCTTTGGCGGGCTTACCGTCCCTGCCGGCTCTTCCGGCTTCCTGGAAATAGCTCTCCAGGCTTTCGGGCAGGTTCATGTGCACTACGCTGCGCACATTAGGTTTGTCTATTCCCATCCCAAAGGCGCTGGTTGCAACCATAATTCGCTTTTCCTCCTTTAGCCACTGGTCCAGCCGTTTTGACTTTTCAGCTTTTGTGAGTCCGCCATGGAAAGAGGTGGCAAAAATGCCTTTTTTGAGGAGATATTGTTCCAGCTCAATGGTAGCCTTACGAGTGCGTACGTAAACAATGCCCGATTCTTGGTGTTCTTTCAGTAATTGCTCCAGATAGTAGTTTTTATCTTCAGCTTCGCGTACCATATATGCAAGATGTTCCCGTGAAAATGACTTCTGAAGCACCTTTAGCTCCTTTAGCTCCAGCTGCTTCGCAATATCAGTGATCACCGGCAAAGTGGCGGTAGCAGTAAGGCCCACGAAATTCACTTCGGGTTTTAGTTCACGCAGCAAAGCGATATTAAGGTATGCCGGCCGAAAATCATGGCCCCATTGAGAGATGCAGTGAGCCTCGTCTACAGCTATGAGATTCACCTGCATCTGTTTGATGCGCTCCTGTACAAGTTCCTGCTGAAGTCGCTCTGGAGAAAGATAGAGAAACTTATAATTAGCATAAATACAGTTATCCAGCATGGTATCCACTTCCTTAAAGGGAATACCTCCGGTCAAGGCCATGGCTTTTATGTGCTTCGCCTGCAATGCCTTCACCTGGTCTTCCATGAGTGCTACCAATGGAGAGACTACGATACATATTCCCGGTTGGAGCAGGGCGGGGATTTGGAAGCATAGAGATTTACCTCCTCCAGTTGGCAGGAGAGCAAGCACATCTTTTTTGTGCAGAATCTGGGTAATGATCTCTTTCTGCAATGGGCGAAAAGAGTCGAAGCCCCAATACTCTTTTAATATTGCTTCAGGACTAGACAAGATGGTCTAATATAAAGGAAGCACGGTCGTCGATAGATCCCTGCGGCACTTCCACAGGCTGATAGCCGTGATTTATATAGCTGCGGGCGAGTTCATCATGAATTTCAACCGCCTGTTCATAGGTCTCATATCGCTCATTGTCCTCTGTATAGATCTGTTTCCAGGGTGGAAGAATAAAAACAAGGTCATAAATATATTCCTGGCATACACGATTAAAAACAGGAGGATAATCATTTCCGAAGTAATTCATGTACGCCACGACATCGGTTACTCCGCGATCAAGAAAGACCAGTTCTGCCTTAATGTTGTCGGCATCCTTGAACTGTTTGATGCGGCCTTCCAGCAGTAGCTCACTAAAGAGCAGCGGATCTTCTAAAAAAAGCTGATCGATCCCTTTTTTCTGAGCCTCTCTTATTATTTCCCGCGAGACTTCGTGGAGACACATATAGCCATGGGTTTCCAAAGCTTCAATTACAGAGGTCTTGCCGGTACCGGGGCCACCGGTGATTACGATCTTTCTGGTTTTCACGCGGCAAATTTCGGGATTTGCATCCAATTTAAAAAATGGATTCTAAAATGTATCTTTGCACGAATTCTGAAGTTAGAAATTATGAGTGAAGCACAAGATCCTGAAGAGTTTTACCGAAAATTAAAATCCCAGTTACTTGATACCTCTACCTGGCCTTCTATCTATCTTTTCAAATTTATAGTGCCTACAGATGCACATAAAATTAAGAGTGTAGAAGACATTTTTGACAACCTTGGAGCGGTGATCCATACCAAGCAATCCAAAAAAGGCAGTTACACCAGTGTTTCTGTCAATGTGAGAATGAAGGATCCAGATGCAGTAATTGAAAAATACAAGGAAGTGGGCCAAAAAGTTGAGGGAGTCATCTCTCTGTAAATTATTGTCGCATAATTTAGTAGAGGCACCTCATTTCCTGAATTATTTTTTTAATTTGCAGTCGATAAACTTCTGCAGTATATTATCACCTAATATTATTCATTTTGACAAACGAATTAGAATATAACTCCGAAAGGAGTAAACTCATTATTCCTGAATACGGAAGACATATTCAGAAAATGGTTGAACACGCCGTTGAGATTGAGGAAGAGGGCGAACGAAACAAGGTGGCGAAAGCCATCATTTCTGTGATGGGGAACCTTAATCCGCATTTACGGGACGTGCCAGATTTTCAGCATAAGCTTTGGGACCAGTTATTCATCATTAGTGACTTTAAGCTGGATGTAGAGAGTCCTTTTCCCAAACCTTCAAAAGAAATGCTTGAGGAAAGACCCGAAAGAATGTCCTATCCTCAGAATTTTCCGAAGTACCGTTTCTATGGAAACAACATCAAACGTATGATCGATGAGGCGAATAAATTTGAAGATGGGCCCGAGAAAGATGGTCTTATCTACACTATCGCCAATCATATGAAAAAATCTTACCTAAGCTGGAACAAGGATTCTGTAGATGATAAGGTGATATTTGAGCACTTGAGGGAACTAAGTGACGGAAGGATCAACTTAAAACACACCGACGAGGATTTAAGCGAAGCTTCAGATTTATTGAGAAGCAATAAAAAATTCGCCACCAAAAAACCCGTTAAAAAAACACACAGACCGCGAAGCCGCAAGCGTCATTAAAATATTTTCGATTCTTTATGGGAACTTTTCAAATTGAGGGAGGGCATGCTTTAAAAGGGGAAATTCAACCCCAGGGAGCAAAGAACGAAGCCCTGCAAATTCTTTGCGCCGTACTGCTTACTTCTGAAAAAGTAGTTATTAATAATATTCCCGACATCCTGGATGTCAATAAATTGATCCACCTGCTTAAGCAATTAGGAGTTAAGGTTGAAAAACTGAAGAAAGGTTCTTATGCTTTCCAGGCAAATGATCTTGACCTGGATTACATGAAAGGTGAAAAATTCAAGGAAGAGGGCAGTGGCTTAAGAGGTTCCATCATGATTGTGGGGCCAATGCTTGGAAGATTTGGTCACGGCTACATACCTCGTCCCGGGGGCGATAAGATTGGCCGCCGAAGGCTGGATACGCATTTCGAAGGCTTCATTAAGCTTGGAGCCGATTTTCGCTATAATAAAGAGGAACGGTTTTATGGTGTTGAGGCACCCAAAGACGGTCTTAAAGGAACATATATGCTTCTGGAAGAGGCATCGGTGACCGGAACGGCCAATATTGTTATGGCCGCTGTGCTTGCAAAAGGCAAGACAACCATCTACAATGCAGCCTGTGAGCCGTACCTGCAACAACTGTGTAAGATGCTTAACAGCATGGGTGCAAAGATCACAGGAGTAGGGTCAAACCTTCTTGAAATTGAGGGAGTAGCATCTTTAGGAGGCTGCACGCACACCATCCTGCCCGATATGATCGAGATTGGCTCGTGGATTGGCCTGGCGGCAATGACCAAGAGCGAGATCACTATTAAAAATGTAGGCTGGGAGCACCTTGGACTTATCCCTACAACCTTTAGAAAACTTGGGATCAACCTGGAAAAGAGGGGAGAGGATATCTATATTCCGGCGCATGAAAATGGATACGAAGTACAAAGCTTTATAGATGGATCCATTATGAGCATAAGCGATGCTCCCTGGCCGGGTTTTACGCCAGATCTGCTTAGCATTATGCTGGTGGTAGCTACCCAGGCGAAAGGAGATGTGCTCATTCACCAGAAGATGTTTGAAAGCAGGCTTTTCTTTGTTGATAAGCTGATCGATATGGGTGCAAAGATCATTCTATGTGATCCACACCGTGCAACTGTTATTGGACACAACTTTGAATCGCAGCTGAAAGCCACTACTATGGTTTCTCCAGATATTAGGGCGGGGATCTCTCTTTTAATCGCAGCCTTGTCTGCCAAAGGAACTTCTATCATCCACAATATCGAACAGATCGATAGAGGGTATGAGAATATTGAAGAGCGCCTTCAGGCTATTGGAGCGAAGATCAAGAGAGTAGCTTAATTCTAAAGAACCAAGAGTTAAGAGTCAAGAGACAAGACAAAGTATTACAAAAAAAAGGCTGCCGAAAATATCATTTTCGGCAGCCTTTTAATTATACATTATACAATATACATTATGCAATTACTAGTGGCTTTGCATCTCGGCCTTGCGTTTCTTTAATTGTTTTTCTATGTCTTTCACAGTTTCGGCAGCTGCGGCTTCAAAACTATCAGCATTAGAGGATGCGTGAATCTTTGGGCCAGGCAGGCTTACTTCAATTGCGCAAATCTTTCCTTCTCCATTCGTGGATTTTTCTTCCTTGAACATTACATCGGCAGAAATAACCCAGTCATATTTGTTTTCAAGTTTATCCAATTTTCTCTGAACCAGTTGTTCAGCTGAAAGCTTAGTGTCTGTGTGTACAAATTGAATGTTGGTCTTCATAATCTCCTTTTTTGTTTCTTGATTTATATCACCTTAAGATACCAATTTTGGGTCGAACTGGATTGAGTTTATAAAAAATATAACGTTCCAAAAATGCCATTTTTGGTAGGTCTTTATTTCCCGTTCGGAAGTTTTGAAGCCACCTCTTGGAAACGCAATTTTCCATCTTTCTGAAGTTCATATTCAAAAATGGTTTTCCCCTGTACGTGCCCGTCATCATAAATGGCTAACACCCAATCTTCTGTTAGTACCTGTACCTGTCGAAACTCCATTTGCCCTCCCAGCACGGCTTCCATGGGAATGATCTGCTTTTGCTGCTTTAAAGCTTCGGAAATGTATTGCTCCGGATTTGCGATACTGTCGAAATCCCTTCCGAAGTAAATAGGATATGCGGCGGCCATTTCACTTTTTTCCATGAGATATTGAAGTGAATCGTTGATCTCCTGTTGCAAAGCAAGTTCTGTTGAAAGAGAATCGAGAGCAGAAGTATGATCTTCCATTTTCCTGTCATCGTTTTTGCAGCTTACAAGTGTTGCAAAAAGAAGTGTCAAAAATGCAATTTTTGGAAAGGTTTTTCTAAAGGTCATAAATGTTATTATAAGGATTTCCAGGAGTAACAAAGAATTCGCCGGTCACATAGCGGAACTCCCGTTCAATTTCGGCGATCTTCTCCATATCCTGCTCATCTAAGGCTAATTTCTCACTCTCAAGATTTGAAATGATATGTTTTTTGGTAGTAGACTTAGGGATCACTGCTGTACCACGAGCAACAGCCCATTTGATGAGCACCTGTGCCGGGGAAGCATCGTGTTTTTCGGCGATCTCTACAATGGCCGGTTCCTTTAAAAGAGAAGGCTCATCTTTTGCTTTCATTTGCTCACTGCGATCGCCGCTGCCCAGAGGAGAATAGGCTGTGCAGTGAATATTATTCTCTTTACAGAATTCCAGAAGCTCATGCTGCTGAAGGAATGGATGCAGTTCTACCTGATTCATTTCGGGAATCTCCTCCGTTTCCTTCATAAGGTCTGCAAGCTTTTTTGAACTGAAGTTAGAAACGCCAATATGCCGCACAAGTCCCTGCTTCTTTGCTTCGATCATCGCATTCCAGGTCTCCAGAATTGGAACTTCTTCAAGAGACAGGTAATCTTCGTCTTTTGAAGGAAAAGATACTCCGTGTTTAAAAGCTACCGGCCAGTGAATTAAATAGAGGTCAAGGTAATCCAGTTGCAGGTCCTGCAGCGTCTGCTTTAGCGCAGGGATCACCTCTTCCTTTCTGTGTGAATCATTCCACAGTTTACTAGTTACCCAGAGATCCTCTCGCTTAATTTCCTTGTTTGATAAAAGTTGATGCAGCGCTTCCCCAATTTCGGCTTCATTGCCATAGGTCGCAGCACAATCAATATGTCGGTACCCATTGGTGAGCGCAATTTTTACGGCTTCTCCTACTTTCCCTTTTTCCGATTTCCAGGTGCCAAGGCCAATTGCCGGCATCTCGTCACCATTACTGAATTTAAGTGT
Organism: Salinimicrobium oceani; assembly: GCF_012037645.1. Classification (NCBI taxonomy): domain Bacteria; kingdom Pseudomonadati; phylum Bacteroidota; class Flavobacteriia; order Flavobacteriales; family Flavobacteriaceae; genus Salinimicrobium; species Salinimicrobium oceani. Next base: position 240,147 of record NZ_JAAVJR010000003.1, on the reverse strand, counting down.
TTCCATGTTACTATAATATAAGCTGAAATTAAGTAGGAAAAGACGCCTGGCAAAGGATTTAAGCCGCTTTAGCAAAACTTTAGTTTCCTTTTCCTTATTTCTGAAGCAAAGGCCATAAAGAATGAGTATTCATCTGAATTATCTTCTTCTGGGATGAAATTCTTCTACTACCTTCCGAAGGTGAGATCGGTCAAGGTGGACGTAGATCTCGGTCGTGGTAATGCTTTCATGTCCCAGCATTTGCTGGATCGCGCGTAGATCGGCACCATTCTCGAGCAGGTGCGTGGCAAAAGAATGTCTGAAGGTGTGCGGACTAATTTTTTTCGAAATTCCGCATATTTCTGAAAGCTGCTTGATGATCGTAAAGATCATGGCTCGTGTTAATTGCCTGCCGCGGCGATTGAGAAAAAGCGTGTCTTCATGCCCTTTTTTAATATCCAGGTGAGATCTTATTTGATCGCGATAGATCCCGATGTATTTCTGAGTGATCCCGGCAATAGGGACAAACCTGGATTTGTTGCCTTTCCCGGTAACCTTGATAAAGCCTTCTTCAAAAAAGAGATCAGAAAGACGCAGATTGATCACTTCCGAAACTCGCAAGCCGCATCCATAGAGAGTTTCCAGGATAGCTCTGTTGCGTTCTCCTTCGGGTTTACTCAGATCAATGGCAGCAATGAGGGCATCAATTTCTGAAGTAGAAAGCGTATCGGGTAATTTTCTACCAGTCTTTGGAGCTTCAATTAACTCCAGCGGATTAGTTTTCCTGTAATCTTCAAACACCAGATAATTGAAAAATCCGCGTAGTCCGGAAATGATCCTCGCCTGCGATCTACCATTGACCTTTTTTGCAATAGCGTAGATAAACTGCTGCACCTGTTCCTCAGAAATGGAAATTGGATTTGCAGTAACTTCATGTTCTTCGAGCCAGAGAACTAATTTTTCTACATCAAACGAATAATTTGTGATGGTATTGGCAGAGAGCCCTCGCTCGATCTTTAGGTAATGCTGGTAATCTTTTAAGGCATGTTCCCACTTCATAGGCTAAAGATAACAGGATTCCTCAACTGAATTACCATTATTTTAATAGATGCTTTAATTTTCTTAACACTATCGCTCCTACATTTGCCATGAACTTTAAAACAGACAATTATGAAAAAGTCACTTTTATTTATTGCAGCAATGGTTTTTAGTACCACGTTTGTAGCTGCCCAGGAATTCGTTTATTTCGGAGCAAAAGGAGGGGTGAATTTCTCAACTTTCTCTGGAGACGGATTTTCAGGATTTGATGAAGAGTCTAAATCACGTACTGCATATCACCTAGGTTTACTGGCCGAAGTGCCTGTTAGCGACCGGTTCTCTATCCAACCCGAGGTATTGTATTCTGCACAAGGATATGACATACAGGAGATTGAAGACGAACAGGATGTGGAATTTCAGCTTGATTATGTAACAGTTCCAGTTCTTGCAAAGCTTTATGTCTTTAAGGGACTAAGTCTCGAGGCAGGTCCTCAGTTCGGATTTTTGGTTCAAAATGAAGTGGATAGTGCTAGTGGAAGTGTAGAAATGGATGATGACAATTTCAATAGTTTTGACTTTAGTGTAGGATTAGGTGCATCATACAAGTTTAGTAACTTCTTTCTTTATGGCCGCTATAATGCTGGGATGACCGATATTTATGATATTGACGGAGTAGAGGTGGATGCCAAGAATTCTGTTATACAGGCAGGGATCGGACTATTGTTCTAGTCCATTGATAAGGTATGAAAAAGGGCAGTTTTTACTGCCCTTTTTTTTGTTTGAAGATGCACGACGATGCGATGAGCACCTATTAAAGTAGGATTTCGACTACATATTAATTTTAACATCTCGATCAAGTGGAGATGTAATTGCTTAATTTAGTAATAGATAACCAAAAAAATTAATAATTATGAAAAAATTTTTATGTTCAATTATCTTTCTGGCTCTGGGGTTTACTTCTTCTTATGGACAGGGAGACATTAGGCTGGGAATCAATGCAGGGATCCCTGTAGGTGATGCAGGAGATATTTCAAATTTTAATATTGGAGGAGATGTCGCCTACCTCATGGGATTTGGTGACACTTTTCAGCTGGGACCAATGGTGGGGTATACTCACTTTTTTGGGGAAGATGTAGACCTTGGAGAGGGAATGGGAAGTTTTGAAATGGATGACATCCAGTTCCTTCCAATTGCTGCTACAGCAAGGTTTGGTCTTGCAGGACTGGAATTGGGTGCAGATTTGGGTTATGCATTGGGAATAAGTGATGGGAATGATGGAGGTTTCTATTACAAGCCCAAGGTGGGATTCAGTCTCTTCGGGCTTGGGCTCATCGCATCTTATACAGGAATAAGTGTAGACGGCGGCACATTCTCCACCGTCAATCTCGGTTTGGAGTTCCGACTCTAGAATTCTTACGTGAAATTGCAAAAACGGAAACTCAGGTTTCCGTTTTTTATTTTTTACATTTACTTCATGAAACTCATCATCATCAATGGACCTAACCTAAATCTTTTGGGTAGCCGGGAACCCGGAACATACGGGATTGAAACCTTTGAATCTTATTTTCTGAAATTAGAACAGAATTTTCCCCAGGTAGCACTGGAATATTTTCAGTCCAATATTGAGGGGGAGATCATTGGAAAAATCCAAACTTCCGATAGGGAATTTGACGGGATCATCCTTAATGCCGCTGCATATACGCATACCTCTGTAGGCATTGGCGATGCGGTGAAAGCTATTTCAACTCCGGTTGTTGAAGTGCATATTTCCAATACTTATGCCAGGGAAGAGTTTCGCCATCATTCTTACATTGCCCCCAATGCAAAAGGAGTGATCCTGGGATTTGGATTAATGAGTTACGAACTTGCAGTGGAAAGTTTCTTATCTGAGATTGGCTAATATCTTCCACTCACATCACCTTTTCTCTCATATTGCTGTATCCTGACGTTAAAAGGGATGCTTTTATCCAAAAAACGGATTTTTTCAACTACGAATAACTTTTTTTAGGATCTTCATATTAAATTCTAACCAATTATGATATGAAAAAAGTATTATTATTTGCATTTGTAGCTTTATTTGCGTGTACCATCACTGCACAGCAGGTTAATTTTGGAGCTAAAGCTGGAGTGAATTTCGCTTCCATAGGAGGTGATGAAACAGAGGAGTGGGATGGCAAAACAGGTTTCCATTTAGGTCTTATTTCTGAAATTCTTTTAAGTGAGAAATTTGCTTTTCAACCTGAAATATTATATTCCTCACAGGGAGCAAAAGCAGAAGGAACTGAGACTTTTGAAGGGATCACAGCTTCTTATGAAGCAAAATTAAAACTGGATTATGTGAACATTCCGCTTTTGGCTAAATATTATATTTCTCCAAATTTCAATATTCACGTAGGACCACAATTAGGATTTCTAGTCAAATCTGAAGGGGAAGCTGAATATTCCTTTATGGGTGAATCCGAAACAGAAACAGAAGATTTAAAAGACGATACAAAAGGTGTGGATTTCGCTCTTGCTGCAGGTCTTGGATACAAATTGGAAATGGGCCTGTTCTTCGAGGCAAGGTATAATCTTGGACTTTCTAATATTTGGGATTATGAAGATGAAGACGATTTTAGTCAGAAAAACAATGTGATTCAACTCTCGGTAGGTTTTATGTTTTAAAACCACGAAGTAAAGATTCTAAGCGGTAACTGAGTTACCGCTTTTTTTATGCTTTTTAAATAACTTGCAGCATGAAAAAAGCCTACCTTAACTGGAGTTCAGGAAAAGATGCTGCATACGCACTTTATCTTTTTCAGCAGCAGGAAATCCCTGTTCAAAAGCTTGTGACCACTATCAATTCTGAATTCGACCGGGTTTCGATGCATGGCCTGCGAAAGGAGCTGTTACTAAAACAGGTGGAACAACTGCAGATTCCCCTTCAAATCATTACGCTTCCGGGAGATGTTCCTTTGGCGCGCTACAACGAGATCATGGAAAAGGAGACTTGTCAGCTCAAGGCAGAAGGCTTCACCCACAGCATTTTTGGCGATGTATTTCTTGAAGACCTTAGAGCCTATCGAGAACAGCAGCTTCAAAAAGTGGGAATTACAGCCGTATTCCCGCTCTGGAAAAAAAATACAGCATACCTTATGAAAGAATTCCTCGCGGCAGGTTTCAAGGCAATAACGGTAAGTGTAAACGCGCAATTACTGGATGCTTCTTTCTGCGGAAGGATCATCGACCAGAAATTTTTGTCAGATTTACCTGAAGGTATAGATCCTGCCGGCGAAAATGGGGAGTTTCACAGTTTTGTTTTTGACGGACCTATCTTTTCTAAACCGGTGACCTTTCAAAAAGGGGAAATTGTGGAACGATCTTTTGCTCCTGCTAAAACCAAAGAGGATAATTGTTTTAAAGAAGAACAGGAAAGTTGGGACACACGTTTTTATTATCGTGATTTGCTAAGTTAATAGTTATTTGAAAAGTTGTTATTATGAGATGGGGATTGCATTAGGACTGGTGCATTCAGGTAATATCCTCTTAAAATTCAATTAACCATTTCCTAATAACCAATAACCAAATCCCCCAATTAACACAATTTTATCCTCATCTCCTGTGAGAATTTCATGTGAAGATTTAAATTAGGGCATGGATAGGCAACATGTAAGGAAGGGGTTTGTTTTTAAGCGTTTTGAGGAAGAGAACATTCCTCCTTTTGACAAACTTTTCGAGATCTTCAAGGAATTGATCACCCATACTTCGGGTGACTTTGATGAAGCCATAGATTGGCTGCGTCAATTAGACAAGGAATACAAGCTTACCAACGAAGAATACAGCATTGATGATTTTATTGAAGACCTCAAGAAAAAAGGGTTTATCAGGGAAGAAATAGATCCCGATGGTAACGGCGGAATGGCCATTACGGCTAAGACTGAAAGAGCGATAAGACAGCAGGCGCTCAACCAGATCTTTGGAAGACTGCGGAAGAGCGGTTCGGGAAATCACAATACAAAAAGAATAGGCACAGGGGATGAGCATACAGGAGAATTCCGGGACTACCATTATGGAGATTCTCTTGATAAGATCTCTATGACCGAATCACTACGAAATGCGCAGATACATCACGGCGCCGATGATTTTCGGATGACCGAGGATGATCTTGTTATAGAGGAAACGCATCACAAGAGCCAGATGAGTACGGTGCTCATGATTGATATAAGCCACAGTATGATCCTGTATGGCGAAGACAGGATAACTCCAGCCAAAAAGGTGGCCATGGCCCTAGCCGAGCTCATTACCACCCGCTACCCCAAAGATACTCTCGACATTCTTGTATTTGGGAATGATGCCTGGCGTATTTCTATAGGTGATCTGCCTTATCTCCAGGTAGGCCCATATCACACCAATACTGTTGCAGGACTCGAGCTGGCCATGGACCTTCTTAGGCGCAAGCGAAACACCAATAAACAGATCTTTATGATCACCGATGGGAAACCCAGTTGTATTAGAGAGCGAGATGGGAACTACTATCAAAACAGCGTGGGGCTGGATCCATATATCGTGGAAAAGTGCTATAATGCTGCTAGCCAGGCACGAAAGCTGCACATCCCCATTACTACATTTATGATCGCACAAGATCCTTATTTGGAAAGATTTGTAAGGGAATTTACGCAGGCGAATCAGGGGAAAGCTTTCTTTACAGGTCTCAAAGGCCTGGGAGAAATGATCTTTGAGGATTACGAGACCAACCGGAAAAAAAGGATCAAAGGATAAAAAAGAAAGAGGGTCAAAAATGCCCTTTTTGGAACATATAATTTTCTGAAGATGGATGTACAAAAGCTAAACACCTTCGGCGCATTAAAGAGTGCCGGCTATGAAAGTAAAAGCATAAAAGATGAATTAAGGCAGAATTTGCTAAAGAAGATCAGGAATAATGAACCTGCTTTTGAAGGAATCCACGGATATGAAAATACTGTAATTCCCGAACTTGAGCGGGCAATTCTCTCAAAACATAATATAAACCTGCTGGGACTTCGTGGTCAGGCAAAGACCAGGCTTGCCAGGATGATGGTGAATTTGCTGGATGAATGGATGCCGGTAGTTGAAGGCTCAGAGATCAACGATGATCCTTTTAAACCAATTTCCCGATATGCAAAAGAACTCCTGAAAGAGAAAGGAGATGCTACTCCTATTTCCTGGATGCACAGAAGGGAACGCTTTTTTGAAAAACTTGCCACCCCGGATGTAACGGTAGCCGATATTATTGGCGACGTAGATCCTATCAAAGCAGCAAATCTTAAACTGAGTTATGCCGATGATCGCGTGATTCACTTCGGAATGATCCCTCGAGCTAACCGAAGCATTTTTGTGATCAATGAACTTCCCGATCTACAGGCGAGGATTCAGGTGGCGCTATTTAATATTCTTCAGGAAGGAGATATCCAGATCCGCGGATTCAAATTACGGCTGCCGCTGGATATGCAGTTCGTATTCACTGCAAACCCCGAAGATTACACCAACCGTGGGAGTATAGTCACTCCACTAAAGGATAGAATAGGTTCTCAGATCCTGACTCATTATCCTACAAACCTGGAAACAGCCAGGGCGATCACACTTCAGGAAGCAAAGCTTGATCCCGATCAAACGAAAATTGTGCACGTACCAGAGCTGGCAAAGGATCTTCTTGAACAGATAAGTTTTGAAGCTCGCGACAATGAATTCATAGATGCCAGGAGCGGTATCAGTGCCCGGCTCAGTATAAGTGCCTATGAAAATCTATTAAGCACTGCAGAAAGAAGGACAATCAAAAATGGCGGAAAGAAGACACTCCTCAGGTTTGGAGATTTCCTTGGAGTGATTCCGTCCATCACAGGTAAAATTGAGCTGGTATATGAAGGGGAACAGGAGGGAAGTGCTGTAGTTGCTCAGGAATTGATAGGTGAAGCTGTAAAGACGTTGTTCCCGACTGTTTTTCCGAAGATAGAGAAGCTTACCAAACCAGATGCTCCAGATCCTTATGCTGAAGTTGTGGAATGGTTCTTTTCTGAGAGCGGATTCGAACTCCTGGATGAAACTTCAGATGAAGAATATAAAAAGGCCTTAGATTCCATTCCGGCGCTAGAGAAGCTGGTCAAAAAATATCAGTCCAAAGTTTCTGAGAGTGACAAGTACTTCCTGAAGGAATTTCTGCTTTGGGGTCTTGTGGAATTTAAAAAGCTCAACAAATTCAGATTTGCTGAAGGAATGCAGTTCAAGGATATGTACGGAAGTTATATTGAAGGACTTAGGAATGAATAAGGATCAATGATTGAATATTTTATACTGAATATTTAATACTGAGATTCAAAATTCCAGGCATTAAGCACCAAATTCCAAGCCCCAGAATTTAAATGCCGTCAGTTCGAGTTTTTTTATTTGCCACGTTAGAGGCGGATAAAAAAGTATCGAGAACAGAGGCTGTAAAAAAATTTTAAAATTAAAGCTTCCGATTACAAGTACAAATTTCTCTTTGTGGGTGACTGCGGCAATCTCAAAATTTCCACCCCGCCCTTTGGGCACCCTTCCGAAAGTGGGGAAGAATTGAAAACAAAAAACCTCCGGAATTTTCCGGAGGTTTTTTAATCCCGTGAAACTAATTGAACAGTTACACATTATACACTATACAGGATACAATTTACAAGTGTATTACTTCCCCATAAGCATCTGCCACAGCTTCCATCACTGCTTCGCTCATGGTTGGGTGCGGGTGAATTGCTTTTAGCACTTCATGCCCTGTAGTTTCGAGTTTACGGCCCAGAACTGCTTCGGCGATCATATCGGTTACGCCGGCACCAATCATGTGGCAGCCAAGCCATTCCCCGTATTTAGCATCAAAGATCACTTTTACAAATCCGTCGGGAGTACCGGCGGCTTTGGCTTTTCCGGAAGCTGAGAACGGGAATTTCCCAACCTTTAGCTCATATCCTGCTTCTTTCGCCTGTTTTTCGGTCATTCCAACAGATGCGATTTCAGGAGTTGCGTAAGTACATCCGGGAATATTTCCGTAGTCGATTGGTTCCACGTGCATGCCGGCAATTTTTTCTACACAGGTGATACCTTCCGCAGAGGCAACGTGTGCAAGAGCAGGTCCTGCAACCACATCTCCAATAGCGTAAATACCTTTTACATTGGTCTCGTAGAACTGGCTCACGAGAATCTTATCTCTATCTGTCTTTATTCCTAACTCTTCAAGTCCGATATTTTCAAGGTTAGATTTGATCCCAACAGCTGAAAGTACAACTTCGGCCTCAAGAGTTTCTTCACCTTTTTTAGTCTTCACCTTTGCTTTTACAAGATCTCCGGAAGTGTCAACGCTCTCAACTGAAGAACTTGTCATCACTTTTATGCCTGCTTTTTTGAAGCTGCGTTCGAACTGTTTGGAAATCTCTTCGTCTTCAAGCGGCACCAGGTTTGGAAGAAATTCTACAATGGTAACATCTGTACCCATTGTTTTATAAAAATGAGCGAATTCCACCCCAATAGCACCAGATCCTACTACGATCATGGATTTTGGCTGCTTCTCAAGATTCATTGCCTGGCGGTATCCTATTACCTTTTTACCATCTTGTGGCAGGTTTGGCAACTCCCTTGAACGTGCTCCGGTAGCAATGATGATATGCTCTGCAGAATATTCTGTTTTCTTGTCGTTCTTGTCTGTAACTTCAACTTTTTTTCCAGATTTCAATTTTCCGAATCCGTCAATAACGTCGATCTTGTTTTTCTTCATCAGGAACTGTACTCCCTTACTCATGCCGTCGGCAACATTACGACTTCGTTTGATGACGGCTCCAAAATCCTTTTCGGCCTTCTCGACTTTAAGTCCGTAATCCTGGGCGTGGTTGAGGTATTCGAATACCTGCGCACTTTTAAGCAGGGCTTTGGTGGGAATACATCCCCAGTTCAAGCATACTCCTCCAAGGTTTTCTTTTTCTATAACTGCGGTCTTGAAGCCCAATTGTGATGCCCGAATGGCGGTCACGTAGCCCCCTGGACCACTTCCTAAAACTATAACATCGTATTTACTCATTATTCGGAATTTTTGAAACTGAATTTAAGACAGCGAATTTACGGAAATTAAGCTGAAACCGAAAGTATTTGAATTTGGTAAATCCTTTAAAAAAAGACCTTTTTGACACCTGTACATAAAAAAATTCCTTTCTCCTGGTTGGAAAAAGGAATTTTTCAGCAATAATTTTGAACCTATAGTTCCAATGCCTGCATTACCGCATCATGATCTGAAAGGTCTACACTTGGATCAAAAGCAAAATCTGAAGGCACAACAATAAATCTGAAGAACTGATTTTGAGTATAGGCGCCATCAAGTCCTGAAAGATCGAAATTACCATCTATCAGTAGTTCAATGTCTGAAGCCGTATGGTTAAATACATACTGGATGATCCTTCCATCTGCAAGGAAAAAATTTTGGGGAATCATGCTCCAGGTCTCAGTTCCGTCAATCACTTCACGGCGATAAACCAGGATGGCATCTGACTCCAGTACTTCTATTTCTCCCGGAATATCAATGACCGTAGCATAAAAGTTGCTTTCGGCAAAATATTCAAAGTCAACATCTTCAAATTCAAAGGTCTGTCCTACTATGTTTACGCCGGGTTCCCCGGGAGGGCCCTGGGGCCCTGGCTCATCTGAGGTGCAGGAGGTTAGGCTGAACGCTATAAAAGCGAATAAAAAGGATATTTTTTTCATAATTATGTGGATTTGGATTCAAATTCTATACTTGCTGAATTGACACAATAGCGCTGTCCTGTTTCGGTTGGGCCATCGTCAAACACGTGCCCCAGGTGGCTTCCGCAGGTAGCACAAAGGATTTCCGTGCGAATCATGCCGAAACTGCGGTCCTGTACATATTCGATGGAACCTTCAATGGCATCATCAAAGCTAGGCCAGCCGCAGTTGCTTTCAAATTTCTGGTCGCTTTCGAAAAGTTTCGTTTGACATGCGGCGCAACGATATTCACCATTCTGAAAATGCAGATTGTATTTGCCAGAATGAGGGGCTTCTGTTCCTTTTTCCCTGAGTACACGGTATTGCTCCTCAGAGAGCTGCTTGCGCCACTCTGCTTCCGAACGTTCTATTGGATATTTCTTGACCATTTTTTTGTGTTTCTTTTAAAAATAGAGAATAGCAAGGGCAACTTATCTTAAACAATTGGTAAACTTTTTTCTCTGTTTTTACTGCTTCGCTTCGGGAACAAAGTTCATGGCTACTCCATTTATGCAATGTCTTTTTCCTGTTGTATGCTGGGGCCCATCATTGAAAACGTGGCCTAGATGTCCTCCACATTGTGCACAGAGCACTTCTGTAGCCGGGAATCCTCCGGTTCTGTCTGGCCTGTAATCTACATTAGCCTCTTTAACAGGACGGTCAAAGCTTGGCCAGCCCGTTCCGCTTTCAAATTTATGTTTGGTTTTGTAAAGTTCATTTCCACAGGCGGCACACACAAAAGTTCCAGGTTGGTCTACAGCATTGAGTTTACTTGAAAATGCTCTTTCGGTACCTTTTTTTCGTAAAACCTGATATTCTGCTGCACTTAATTCAGCCTTCCATTCTGTTTCTGTTTTGGAAACAGGATATTGTTTTTGTTTTTTAGAGTCCTGGGCGTTGCTGTTGCAACTAAGGAGGAGCAGTGAAAAAATAACAGTTAAAATACGTTTCATGGAATTCTTTTTTTCAGAAAGATCAAGAACTATACCGAAAGAAATTCAATGATTTTATTAATTACCTCCGAATTACCTAAAATGCGGCGGTGTCCCAAACCTTCTGTTATGAGAAGTTCTCCATTTTTCAATTTGTCGTTGATCTCATAAGCCGAAGCCACATTCACGTCCACATCCTGTTTATCATGAATGACAAGGGTAGGGATCTCCACGCCTTCAGCAGAAACTGCACCCGAGAGCGTGTCCATGTCGACTCCAAATCTCGTGTCGAAATAAGACTTCATCTTTTTCGCTACCTCGTCGTTCATCTTCATATTCTGTGCAAATTCCTTAGTAATTCGGGTAACGCTGTTTGCGGTTCCAATAATGACGAGTTTCTTAACTGGTAGTCCGTCAGACACAGCCTTCAGGGAAGCCATGCCTCCAAGTGAATGCCCTATAGCTGCTTCAAAAGGGCCATATTGTTTTTCGATAACCTCAATGGCTTCTATGAAATGGGGCATCATGCTTCTTTTTCCAGGTGCCTTGCCATGTGCCGGGGCATCGAAACTTACCACGCTATAACCTGATTTTAAAAGTTCTTCGGCCATAACAGCAAGCTGAGTGCCGCGGCCACTCCATCCATGAGCGAGCAGGATCTTCTTAGAAGATTTGCCATATTCGTAAATTATGATCTCCCTTTGAAAATGAGGCAGGTGCAGCCGGGTTTGTCGGCTCCCTGCATCCATCTTTTTTTCTCTCTTCGGCAATTTATACTTAAAAGGAGTTAGAAAAAGTCTGGCCGCAAATCTGCTGGCTAGAAAAGGCGAAAGGATTGTTAAGGCTTTTCCGGCAGCCAGGATATAAGAAGGTACAAGTAATCGCTGGACAGGGGTTTTATCTTTTTTCTGTTTCGTCATTTTTAAAAAAAGAAGCAAGATACAAATATTGAGACCTTACTGGACCTTAGTTACCGGCTGTTTTTCATTTTGGCAGGTATTTTGTTAAACCTAATTTAAAGCTTTAAGTGGAGCGGGGTTGATTCATTAACTTTAACAAAAACCATTTATTATGAAAATTAGACAAATAGCAATAGTGGTTAGTTTTTTCCTGCTTTTTGCAGGTTGTAAGACCAACCCTTTTACCGGAGAGCGAAACCTGAATTTTGTTTCCAACTCTCAAATCTTTCCTGCTGCTTTTGAGCAGTATGACCAGGTACTGGCACAGAGTAAAGTTGAAAGAGGTACTGCAGATGCCCGAATGATTGAGAATGTAGGCCGGCAAATTGCCGTGGCAGCAGAAAGATTTCTGGATGCCAATGGATATCAGGGATATTTACAAGGTTACGAATGGGAGTTCTCTTTGATCAAAGATGATGAAATGGTTAACGCCTGGGCAATGCCCGGAGGTAAGATCGCCTTTTATACAGGTATCATGCCCATTGCAAAGAATGAAACCGGTGTTGCCGCGATCATGGCCCATGAGGTAGCTCACGCTGTGGCCGATCATGGGGCGCAACGTATGAGTGCCGCTCAATTACAACAAGTTGGTGGTGCCGTAGTAGGAGCAGCAGTAGGCGGAAGAAGTGAGAGTACTCAACAAATCATCGCGCAGGCTTATGGTCTGGGTACAACCGTTGGAGGAATGCTGCCTTTTAGCAGGAGCCACGAAAGTGAAGCCGATAGAATTGGCTTAACTCTTATGGCAATTGCCGGATATGATCCCGCCGAAGCTGCGAACCTTTGGAGAAGGATGGAGCAGAACAGTGGAGGGCAGGCCCCGCCAGAATTCTTAAGTACACACCCTAATCCACAAACCAGGATCAATAATATTGAACAATGGGCACCACAGGCTAAAGCCGAAGCTCGAAAGTACGGAGTGACTTCATTCAAATAGACTGAGAAAAAAAACAGTATTTTAGGAGCTGCCAATTTTGGCAGCTCTTTTAATTTTCCCCTGTATGAGACAACTCCCGAAAGGAAGTAAAAAATTACTGAACGCCTGGGCCTTTTATGATTGGGCCAATTCCGTTTACAGCCTTGTAATTGCCTCAACTATATTCCCCATTTTTTATGCAGCCTTGACCATAGTAAAGGATGAGGAGGGGACGGTGATCCATGATACGGTTCAGCTTTTTGGTTTAGATTTCAATAATGATTCTCTTATAAGTTATGTGACTGCCTTAGCTTTCCTGGTGGTAGCCGTAATAAGTCCTTTTCTTTCAGGAATTGCCGATTATGTAGGAAATAAAAAGAATTTCCTGAAATTTTTCTGCTATTTGGGAGCTGCTTCCTGCATTGGGTTATATTGGTTTTCGGTAGAAAACCTGCTCTTTGGCCTTCTTTGTTATTTTCTTGCGCTCGTTGGTTTCTGGGCCAGCCTCGTATTTTACAATTCCTATCTGCCCGACATCGCCTTTCCCGAACAACAGGATAAAATAAGTGCTAAGGGTTTTTCGATGGGTTATATAGGCAGCGTCATTCTTTTGATCCTTTGTTTGTTGATGGTGCTCAACTATCAATGGTTCGGTTTTGAGGACGAAGGGATGCCTACACGGCTGTCTTTCGTACTTACCGGTGTTTGGTGGATAGGCTTCAGCCAGATCACCTATTACTATTTGCCCAAAGGAAACAAAAAGGAAAAGCTAACAAAAGATGTGCTTTTTAATGGTTTCAGGGAACTGAAAATGATATGGAAGTCTTTTGAGAACAATCTGCAGTTAAAAAAGTATTTGCGCGCCTTTTTTGTTTACAGTATGGCGGTTCAAACGGTAATGTTGATCGCAACCTATTTCGGAATTGAGGAAGTGAACTGGACGGGACAGGATGCTACTACCGGACTAATTGTGAGCATACTTTTAATCCAACTTGTCGCAGTGGCAGGGGCAACCATCACATCCCGTCTCTCCTCAAAAATGGGAAATATTCAAACCCTTATTTTGGTAAACGTTTTCTGGATAGGAATCTGTATTTACGCATATTTTGTAAAGACCCCAATGCAATTTTATATAGCTGCCGGCCTTGTAGGACTGGTGATGGGAGGAATTCAAACCCTCTCTCGTTCTACCTATTCAAAAATGCTTCCTGAAGGCACTCTTGATACCACAAGCTACTTCAGTTTTTATGATGTTTCAGAAAAAATAGGAATTGTGATTGGCATGCTGCTCTACGGAATAGTTACGCAGATCTTCGGAAGTATCAGGTTCTCCATACTTTTCCTTACCGCCTTTTTCCTGGTCGGCGTATTTTTACTGCTGAAGGTTCCGCGTACCGGAAAACTTGCAAAAAAAAGAGCGGCCTAAAATCCCCTTTTTGAAACCTGAGTCAAAGGGACCTTAAGCCGCTGAATTTTCTTCGGAATTTTTAATTCTTGCTGATCGATCCAGAACCCATGGTTCTGAAATCTTCCTTTTTAGGATTTCCGCGGTATTCGATATCTCCTGAACCCGGAGTGCTGGCCTTAAGAGATTCTGAAGCATAAACCTGTATATCTCCCGAGCCTGTAACCATAGCAGAAACGTGTTGCGCCCGGAAGTCAAATGCGCTGATATCTCCAGATCCTGTAACCTTACAATCAAAGTCCACCGTGCTTCCCGAAAGATCTATGTCTCCAGATCCAGTGATGCTTGCCGAAGCATTCCTGGCCTCAAGAGGCAATTTGACATTCCCTGATCCCGTTATGCTAATGGCAAACTTTTCGGCTTTGACCATGTCTGTTGAAGAAATGTCTCCAGATCCTGTTAAGCTTACTTCCTCAATATCGGTAAAAGGAACCGTTATCCTAATATCATGATTGCGGGAAGGATTAAGGGAATACCCTTTTTCGACAGAGATTTTTAATCTTCCGCCGCTTACTTCAGTCACAATGTGTTCCTGAAGATTTTCTTCGGCTTCAACTTTGATATTGCCTTCTCTGCCTTTGATAAGCACCACATCCATGGATCCCGTAAGAGCTACAGCTTCGTAATTGGGGACATTGCGTGTTTTTGTAACCATATTTCCATTTCCGTCAACCTTCTTTGTGCCCTGCCACCATTGTGCGTGAGAGGCGGTTACGAAGATCAAGAGAACAAAAATTGTAGTAAATAGCTTTTTCATAATTGAGGTTTTAATGGTTGAATTTGTTTTAATCTACAAAGGAGACACTGCCATAGCTGGAGCTAATACTAATATTACCGCCAGAGTTGCTGGTGCCGTAATATCCCTGGTAATGATTTTCAGAGCCACTCTGGTTGCGCTTATTTACAGTGAAGTTGCTGTTGCTTATGCCATTTACTCCGCCGTACTCCGTTTTTACATCAAAATTAAAGGAAGCGTCCCGGTCATATCCAATCTTAATTCCAGTGTAGTCGCTGTTGATCCTCAATTCCTTCAAGCCCGGCATTACCTTATCTATTGCTAAGGAGCCATAATCCATACTAATGTCAAGGCTGCTGTAAACGAAACCTAATTTTATTCCGAGGTAATCTCCAGAGCCTTTTAGATTCCGAAGTTTCTCCACCTTTAATGAACCGTAGTCGTTCCTAAAGCTAAGGTTTTCGACCTTAACAAACCTGGAGTCGGTATAATCTGCACTCAGGTCTATTGTTCCTGCATCATCAATGGTGAATTCGGAATAATCGGCATTTATCTTCGCCCGCTTTACGTAGCCAATGCTGCTGTTTCGGGTGTAATCAAAGCTAAGGTAGTTATTACTGCCGTGCAGTTCGCCAACCAGTATCCTTCCGTAGTCACAGGAGATACGTGCATCGCCTTTCAGTTTATCAAGGTTAATGCTTCCGTAGTCATTGGAAAGGTCAACCTGGTTCGTCACCGGCGCCTTTATCCTGTAGTTGATCTCCATGCTCACGTTACTGCTGCCTCCAAAAAGACTGCTGAAAAAAGATCCGCCAGATTCCTTTTCAAAGATTGTTTTGGCCGAAACCTGTCCGTTGCTCTGGTTAAAGATCACGTCGATCTCTCTTAGCTTTCGCTCCACCTTTTCCTCATCATTGCCATTGGTCCTAACCAGCACTTCGATCTCCACACGGTTCTGGTCCCAGGTAACGATATCTATATTTCCGTAGCTGTTGTTGATCTTGAGCAGGTCATTGGCAGATACTTTGAATTCCTTCTTGATTCGTTTTTGCTTGGTATGTCTTCCTTTAAAATCGCCTTCGGCACAGGCTACGGCCGGGACAAGAAAGAAGAGAAGCAGCGCCTTATATAATGTTGTCTTCATGATTGGTGTTTTTTAGGGTGTTTATAGTATTTACTTTTTCTAGTACGGTTTGTAAAAGGTCGATCCTCTTTTGAAAGTTTGAGATCATTGCGTAGATCACACGTTTATCCTGCCCGCTTTTCCCGAGATCTTCCTTGAGCTTATCATAATCGCTTTCGAGAATTTCCAGTTGTATTAAAGCATCGGTAATTACAGCTTCGGTTTCCGGAGTTTTTTGATCTTCAAGTGCAGCTAGTTCAGTCCTTATGACAGAGGCATAGAAATCCTGAGTCTGTTTCATTTCTGGGGAGACATTGGCCAATTCCTGCTCGGTGTTGAAAGGATTGGCAAGACCACCCTGTATTAGGAGAAAGGCAACCAGGAATGTTGCTGCAATTGCCATTGCAGGTCCCCAGAGGGAGATGACTCCATTGCGGCGCGCTTTTTTCTTTTGCGGCAGCTTTCCAAGTTTTTCCCTGAACCTCGCTTCGTGATTCGATGATGGTGCTGCAATATCAAAATCCAGCCCGTCGAAAAGGTTTTTTAGATCATTATCAGTTTTCATAGCTTAGTAGTTTGGTGCGCAGGCTTTCTTTGGCCCGTGAAATTGTTGTTCTGCAGTTCGCATAGGTGATGTTCAGAATGTCACAGATTTCTTCATAATCATATCCTTCAATTAAATGCAGGGTGAGCGCCATTCTGTAATTTTCTTTTAAAGATTCCATCGCCTTAAGGATCTTTCTCACCTTAGAATTCTGCTCATCTTCGTCCAGGATCACGCCATTGGCTTCATCGGCTGCATGTTTGAACTGCTCATCAAATTGAACTTCTTTATATTTCGTATTCTTATTATAGACGCTTATACTTTGATTCACCACAATCTTTTTGAGCCAGGCTCCAAAAGTAGAATTGCCTTCAAAGGAATCCAGTTTTTCAAAAGCTTTCAAAAAGCACTCCTGCATGATATCTTCAGCTTCTGCAGTATCCTTTACAATACGTAATGCCACGTTGTACATTGCTTTAGCGTATTTATTGTAGATCTTCATTTGAGCACGCTCGTCACCCTGACGGCATTTCTCTAAAAGCTCCTCAATATGTGTGGTGGTTAGTGTCAAAATATGAACGCTTTATAGTAAAGATAAGCTGAAGGTGGAATTGTTACAGTTTGGGAGAAATTTCTTTTGATTTTTTTTCTTTGCGTGGCATAACAATTGAATTAATGCCCGTAAAATGTGCTTTAAGAGCCTGTTTATCATAGAAAGAACGGGTAATAAAGTAACTTGCAAATTAATGATATAATAACTGCTGTGACAGTTTGACTTAAAAATAGATATGGCCAGAACAAAATTTACAAATCTTGACAGTCTGTCATTACAAGGAATTGATGAAGATGCAGAATTAATACCTTTAATGACGCCTGAAGATGAAGAAGAGATAAATAAAGAGGAGCTACCCGAGGTGCTGCCAATCCTGCCACTTAGAAATACGGTACTTTTTCCGGGCGTAGTAATTCCTATAACTGCCGGCCGTGATGCTTCCATTAAATTGATCAACGAAGCAAATAATGGGAGTAAGGTAATTGGAGTAGTTTCACAAAAGGACGAGAAAGTTGAAAATCCGGCTGCAAAGGATATCAATAAAATTGGTGTAGTAGCAAGGATCTTAAGGGTTTTGAAAATGCCCGATGGCAATACCACAGTGATCATTCAGGGGAAGAAGCGATTTGAAATAGATGAAGTGATCTCAGAAAAGCCATTTTTGAAGGCTAAGATCATCGAAGTTCCCGAAGCGAGACCCGCACAGGATAATGAAGAGTTTGGGGCGATCATCGAATCTATAAAGGATCTTGCTTTACAGATCATTAAAAACAGCCCAAACATTCCTTCGGAAGCTTCTTTCGCAATTCAGAATATCGAGAGCCCGTCATTCCTTATCAACTTCGTTTCCTCCAACATGAACCTCACCGTGGATGAAAAGCAGAAGCTGCTGGAAACGAATGATCTTAAAGATCGTGCTTTAGCAACGCTGAAGTTCATGAATATGGAATATCATAAGCTCGAGCTTAAAAATGATATTCAGAGTAAGGTGCAGAGTGATATGAGCCAGCAGCAGCGGGAGTATTTTCTACATCAGCAAATGAAGACCATCCAGGAAGAACTTGGAGGGGTCTCACATGAAGGAGAAGTAGAGGAAATGCGTGCCCGTGCAAAGAAGAAGAGGTGGAGTGAAGATATAAAGGAGCATTTCAACCGGGAGCTTTCCAAGATGCAGCGTATGAATCCGCAGGTGGCCGAATATTCCATTCAGCGGAATTACCTTGACCTGTTCCTGGACCTCCCGTGGGATGAATTCAGTAAAGACAAATTTGATCTTAAAAGGGCACAGCGAATTCTTGACAGAGATCATTACGGGCTGGAAGATGTAAAGGAACGTATCATTGAATACCTGGCCGTTTTAAAGATCAGGAATGATATGAAGTCTCCAATTCTATGTTTATATGGACCTCCGGGAGTTGGAAAAACTAGTTTAGGACGCTCAATTGCTGAAGCTTTGGGACGTGAATATGTAAGAGTTTCCCTTGGTGGGTTAAGAGACGAGGCCGAAATTCGCGGCCATAGGAAGACCTATATCGGGGCAATGCCCGGAAGGATCGTGCAGTCATTGAAAAAGGCAGGTACAAGTAATCCTGTTTTTGTGTTGGATGAGATTGACAAATTGAGCATTGGTCATAGTGGTGACCCATCGTCTGCCTTGCTGGAGGTTTTGGATCCAGAACAGAACAGGGAGTTCCATGACAATTTCCTTGAGATGCCTTATGATCTTTCTAAGGTGATGTTCATTGCGACCGCCAATAACCTTTCTCCCATTCAGCCAGCCTTGAGAGATCGTATGGAGATCATCAATGTTACTGGATACACTATCGAAGAGAAAGTGGAGATCGCTAAGCAACACCTGCTTCCGAAGCAATTAAAAGAGCACGGTCTTTCCAAGGAACACCTCAAAATTGGGAAAAAGCAACTTGAAAAAATAGTAGAAGGCTACACCAGGGAATCTGGAGTGCGAAGCCTTGAAAAGCAGGTTGCCAAAATGGTGAGACATGCTGCTAAAAATATTGCAATGGAAGAGAAGTACAATATTAAGGTTACAGATGCCGATGTATTGGAAGTTCTTGGGAGTCCGAAACTGGAACGCAATAAATATGAGGACAATGAAACTGCAGGTGTAGTTACTGGATTGGCATGGACGCAGGTAGGTGGGGACATCTTGTTTATAGAGTCTATACTTTCAAAAGGTAAGGGCTCCTTAAATATTACCGGAAACCTTGGTAAGGTGATGAAAGAATCTGCCACCATTGCATTGGAATATATTAAAGGTAATGCCGAAGAACTGGGAATTGATCCAGAGGTTATGGATAAATACAATGTTCATATCCACGTGCCTGAAGGTGCTACCCCAAAAGACGGCCCGAGCGCGGGAATTACCATGCTCACATCTCTGGTTTCTCTTTTCACTCAGAAAAAGGTGAAGAAAAATATTGCCATGACCGGTGAAATTACGCTGAGAGGAAAAGTGCTTCCTGTTGGCGGAATCAAAGAAAAGATCCTCGCTGCAAAACGAGCTCATGTGAAGGAGATCATTCTTTGCGAGGAGAACAAGAGAGACATCGAAGAAATCAAAGAAGAATATCTCAATGGCCTTACCTTTCATTATGTAAAGGAAATGGAAGAGGTGATCAAACTTGCTATTCTTGATGAGAAGGTAAAGAATCCAAAAAAGCTGTAAGAGACTAAGCTAAATAGTTAAAGAGGCTGTCTGAAAAATTGAATTTTCAGGCAGCCTCTTTTTCTTTAAGGGGTATTCCCTTTTAAACCTGCTTTAAATGCTTATTTTTGCAGAGGTGTCAAAAAAGGCATTTTTGACACCTTTATTTCCGGCAGCTTAAGCCGAAGAAGCAAATTCTATGACAAAAAAGATCACCATTGCGATAGACGGATTTTCATCAACCGGCAAAAGCACGGTAGCTAAACAACTTGCAAAGGAATTAGGTTATGTCTACGTGGATACCGGCGCCATGTATCGTGCGGTGACACTTTATGCCCTACGGAAAAAGTATATTTCAGAAATCAATTTTGACACCGCTGCATTAATAAATGACCTGCCCATAATTAAGCTGAAATTTATCTTCAATCCTGAAGTTGGCTTTGGAGAGATGTATCTGAATGATGAGAAAGTAGAAAAGGAGATCAGGCAAATGGAAGTATCTCAATACGTAAGTAAGGTTGCTGCAGTGCCCCAGGTGAGGGAAATGCTGGTGGCTCAACAACAGGAAATGGGAAGAGAAAAAGGAATAGTAATGGATGGTCGTGATATTGGAACCGTCGTATTCCCTGACGCCGAACTTAAGATCTTCATGACCGCAAGCGCCCAGGAGCGCGCCCAGCGACGCTATAAGGAATTGAGTGAAAGAGGTGAAGAGGTCACTTATAAGGAGGTGCTGGAAAATGTCGAGGGAAGAGACCTTTTAGATACCACCCGAAAAGATTCTCCTCTCGTAAAGGCTGAAGACGCCAAAGAAATTGACAATTCCCACCTCACTCTGGCCGGACAGTTTGAAAGGATCCTGGAGCTTTACCATGAAGCAATTAACAATGATCATTGAAATTTCCAAATTACAAGCATTTACCCGCCGAAGCTGCAGCGCAGGTGGGCCAAATTCCAAAGATCTTCAATTTGAAGATTTGATAATTTGAGGATTTGAAGATCTGCGATACTCTTGTGAACTTCGGGAAATATTCAAGAGCACAAAGATTTTTTTTATGGGGCAAGGTTCTGAATTACAGATCTGAAAGGTTATTCAAAAGAATTAATCCAATATACATTAGACAATTTTTCAACCTCTCAATATTCAATACTAAAATCTCATATCTAAATATTGACAATTGTCAATATTAGTTGTATTTTTGCGCTCCTTTTTAGCAATATTCGTGAAGAGTAAAAAGGGTTGAAAATCAATATTATAAACACTTCTGTGTTCTTTATTGCAGAGATCTTCCGGAGGAATACAGGATACAAATTTATTATCAGCAATGGCTGAAGAAAACAAAAACCAAGAAGTTCAGAGTTCTGAAAACGCTGAAATTCAACCAGTAGCAGGTATGGATGCACAATCTCAACCTGAGGCAGAAGTTCAGCAACAAGATCCTGAGCAATTCTTAAAGGAATTCAACTGGCACAACTACGAAGAAGGAATTGATCCTATCGACGATCAAAAGCTGGAAGAATTTGAGAAGCTTGTAGCAGAAAATTTCGTTGACACTTTACATGATGAAGTTGTTACCGGAAAAGTGATCAACCTTACAGATCGTGATGCGATCATCGACATCAATGCAAAAAGTGAAGGTGTAATCTCTCTTAACGAGTTCCGTTACAACCCAGATCTTAAAGTTGGAGATGAGGTAGAAGTATTGATCGACGTGCGTGAAGATGCTACAGGACAGTTGATCCTTTCTCACCGTAAGGCTCGTGTGATCAAAGCATGGGATCGTGTGAACAAAGCACATGATGAAAGCCTTATCGTGAATGGATACGTGAAGTGCCGCACAAAAGGTGGTATGATCGTAGACGTATTTGGAATTGAAGCTTTCCTTCCAGGTTCACAGATCGATGTGAAACCAATTAGGGATTACGATGCATATGTTGGAAAAACAATGGAATTCAAAGTGGTTAAGATCAACCACGAATTCAAGAATGTTGTTGTTTCTCACAAAGCGCTTATCGAAGCAGATATCGAAGAGCAGAAAAAAGAAATTATCGGGCAGCTTGAAAAAGGTCAGGTACTTGAAGGTACTGTTAAGAACATTACTTCTTACGGTGTATTCGTTGACCTTGGAGGTGTTGATGGACTTATCCACATCACAGACCTTAGCTGGTCAAGAATCAACCATCCAAATGAGATCGTTGAGCTTGATCAAAAACTGAACGTTGTTATCCTTGACTTTGATGAGGCTAAAACAAGAATTCAGTTAGGTCTTAAGCAGCTTAGCAAACACCCATGGGAAGCTCTTGACGAGAACCTTAAAGTTGGTGACAAAGTAAAAGGGAAAGTAGTTGTGATCGCAGATTACGGTGCATTTATCGAAGTTGCTGAAGGTGTTGAAGGTCTTATCCACGTTTCTGAAATGTCATGGAGCACGCACCTGCGTTCAGCTCAGGATTTCGTGAACGTTGGAGATGAGGTTGAAGCACAGATCCTTACTTTAGATCGTGAAGACAGAAAAATGTCCCTTGGTATCAAGCAATTGACTCCAGACCCATGGACTGACATCACTTCTAAATACCCTGTAGGTTCAAGACATACTGGTATTGTTCGTAACTTCACTAACTTCGGAGTGTTCGTAGAACTTGAAGAAGGAATTGACGGACTTATCTATATCTCAGACCTTTCATGGACTAAGAAGATCAAGCATCCAAGCGAATTCACTAACGTAGGTGATAAACTTGAAGTTGTAGTTCTTGAACTTGATGTTGAAGGACGTAAACTAAGCCTTGGTCACAAGCAAACTGAGTCTAACCCTTGGGATAAATACGAAACTGAATTCGCTGTAGGTACTACACACACAGCTGCAATTACAGAGATCGTTGACAAAGGTGCGACTATCGACTTTAACGAAGATATCACTGCATTTGTGCCGCAACGTCACCTTGAAAAAGAAGACGGAAGCAAACTGAAGCAGGGAGAATCTGCAGAATTCCAAATCATTGAGTTCAACAAAGAATTCAAGAGAGTGGTAGCATCTCACACTGCGATCCACAAGGAAGAAGAGCAGCAAATTGTAAAGCAGGCTCAGAAAAAAGCCGCTGCGCAACAAGCTCAGAACAACACTACAATTGGTGATGTGAACGCAGAACTTCAAGCGTTGAAAGATAAAATGGAAGGAAAGTCATAATCCGGAAATTTTTCTAAATATTCTAAACCTCCTTAGGCAACTAAGGAGGTTTTTTTATGGATCCTACTAAGGAGTTGTATTTATCTGATAATGAATAAAATACCTCAAAGTGGGTATTGCGTTTCAACCAGAGCTGTACTAATTTTCTAATTCATCAAAAATTGATCTTATGAAAATTAAAGCTTTACCAAAATTGTTGTTTGTATTCTTCCTTAGTTCGTTATTTGGTTGTGATAATGAGGATGATCCACAGGAACCACAACTTCCGGAAGTAGTTACAGTAAGTGATGAGACAGAAGCTGCGGTAACCTATACTTCAGTAGAAATCAATGGCAGTATCAAGGAAACTGATGAGATCACTGCCTACGGAGTAGCCTGGGGAACAGAACCAAATCCTACTCTTGAAGATAATGTCGCATTTCCGGAATCTGGTGCAGCTGCAACATCTTCCAGTAACAGGTACAGCACCAAGCAGGCTGAAGATTCTTTTGTAGTACGAATTACAGATCTTGATCTGGGAGAGACATATTACTTCCGCACCTTTGCTACCAATGATGCCGGCACTGCTTACGGAGATGAGATTAGCCTGGAAACTCCCGGACTGGCAGAAAGTACCTGGAAGATTACTTTTCATCATGAAGAAGATGTGTCCTGGATGGCGCACCTTTCGTTTTACGAAGATGGCACGGCATTTTATACAGAACCTGATGCGCCGGGGGTTTATGACAGTTGGGGAGTTTGGCACCTGGAAGGTAATTTCCTGACTTACGATATGCTTCCCGATGATGATAGGGATGATTACATTCTAACCGGAGATATTATTGAAAATGAAGTTTCCGGCACCTACACCTGGGGAGATTCCAACAGGCCTTGGAGTGGTTTTGTTATTTCAACAGAAGAAGACTAGTTCCAACCTAACAAATCAGGAAAAACTCGTTCTAATATTTTTTGCACCACAACTTCCTTCTTATCAAAACAATTCTGGCGCAAACCTAGAACAGATAGCAGTTACGTAATAGTTTCAGGGGAAAGTATTATTTGCAAATTTTTCTAAATATTCTAAACCTCCTTAGGCAACTAAGGAGGTTTTTTTATATCTTTTTACAACCAAATATGTCTTACCACATATGGTCCTAAAAACAATCTGAAGCTCCCTACCTTCTTTAACCAACCAATTGAAATTGAGAGATTATGAGTAAAACCGTTCTTTTCAAAAATCGTCCGGCAGGGAAACCAGCAACGTCAGATTTTGAGATCATTAATGAAAAAATTCCGGGGCCCGGTGAGGGAGAGGTCCTTTTAAAAGCACATTATATTTCTGTCGATCCTTATTTACGCGGTAGAATGCGAGATGAGGAATCATACATTCCGCCATTTAAGTTGGATGAGCCTATGGAATCCATGGTCGTTGCTGAAGTTATTGCTTCTAAGAACCATAATTTTGAAGAAGGCGAGTTTGTTTCGGGAATGCTGAAATGGAAAGAATTACAAACCTCGGGCGGAACAGGCTTAAACAGGGTTGATGCAGAGCTTGCTCCTCCTTCTGCCTTTTTAGGAGTCCTGGGACTTACTGGACTCACTGCGTTCCTGGCATTAGACAAGATTGGTAAACTGAGAGCAGGCGATACTATGGTTGTTTCCGGTGCTGCAGGAGCGGTGGGCAGTATCGTGGGGCAGATTGGAAAAATAAAAGGCTGTATGGTGGTAGGAATTGCTGGAAGTGATGAGAAGGTGAGATACCTGGAAGAGAAGCTAGGCTTCGATAAAGGGATCAATTACAATACTACCGAAGATATGGAAACCGTCCTGAGACAGGTCTGTACAGATGGCGTAGACGTTTATTTTGATAACGTGGGAGGCGAAATTCTGGATGCTGTTCTACAGGTCATCAACAAGGATGCCCGTATTATAAACTGCGGTGCGATTGCACACTACAACGAAACAGAAATTCCCACCGGTCCGCGTCCTGAAGGAATTCTTATTAAGAAGACAGCATTAATGCAGGGTTTCCTGGTGCGTGATCATGTGAAAGACTTCGGAAGGGCGCTACGGCAATTGAGTCTATGGCTGGAAGAAGGAAAACTGGAATATGATGAAACCATAGTAGAAGGTTTTGATAAACTTCCTGAAGCTTTTCTTGGCCTGTTCGAAGGACGCAACGTTGGAAAGATGGTCGTAAAGGTGTAGCGAAATTGAAAGGAAGCCCAGGTACAGTATAAAAGAAAGTGACTTCTGCTGAGCTTAATTCCCCGGCTAGTTACTCCGGCCTTAAAGTAGTTGAGCAAACATGTGTTTGTGCATTTCAAGATCTTCGGTACTGTATAGCACGTAAACGATCCTGGTGACATATTTTAACCTGGGGATTTCTTCTAATATGGTGGTAAAGGCAATCATACCGGCTTCCTCCACCGGATATCCGAATATCCCTGTAGAAATAGCCGGAAAGGCAATAGAAGTGACCTTTTCTTGCTCTGCAAGATCGAGCGCCCTTGAATAGCAACTGGCGAGCAATGGTCCCGCAGGCTTATCTTTACCGTATACAGGCCCAAGACAGTGGATCACGTAGTTGTTTGGAAGTAGATGAGCACCAGTAATTACCGCTTCTCCTGGCTTCAAAGGTCCTAAAGGCCGGGCTTCATCAGCCAGGCCAGGTCCAGCAGCCCGGTGAATGGCTCCGGCAACACCGCCACCCGTTTCCAACTTCGCATTAGCTGCGTTTACTACAGCCTCGCAATCTGCCTGTTGGGCGATATCTCCCTGTCGCAGCTCGATGGTAACTCCTGAGATCTCTGTTTTCATACCTGTCTAAAATATAAAATTTCACAGGTTCTAAATCCTGATGATTTAAATCATTCTTTTTGGTTTCCTGATTTACTAAATTAACAGCACATAAAAATTACGGTCATGAAAGATAAAGTAGTCATTATTAGTGGTGCCGCCTCTGGAATTGGGGAGGCTACGGCTCTCCTTTTTGGCAAGGAAGGTGCAAAGGTCATAGTTGCTGATATTGATATCGAAGCCGGCAAGGAGGTGGTGAAGCGCATTGAGAGGGCCGGAGGAATTGCAAGTTTTTTTAAGGTCGATGTAGCCTCTGCAGCCGAAAATAAGTCGCTCGTTGATTTTGCAGTTAGTACTTATGGCAGATTGGACATAGCAGTGAATAATGCGGGAATAGGAGGAGAGGCTAACAAGATCGTAGATATGAGCCTGGAGGGTTGGCACAGGGTCATCGACGTAAACCTCCACAGTATTTTCTACGGGATGAAATATCAGATCGAAGCCATGTTGAAAACAGGACAGGGAAGTATCATCAATATTTCCTCCATCCTTGGGAGCGTAGGGTTTGAAGGTTCTGTGGGATATGTCGCAGCAAAACATGCTATAGTTGGGATGACTAGAAATGCTGCCCTCGAATATTCTTCTCAGAACATTAGGATCAATGCCGTGGGACCAGCTTTCATAGATACGCCACTCCTGGATCAGATCGATGATGACATTAAAAAACAACTCATATCTCTGCATCCCATTGGCAGACTTGGCCGTAGTCAGGAAGTAGCTGAATTGATCCTGTGGTTAGGCAATGATAAAGCTTCTTTTGCAACCGGAAGTTATTATCCTATTGATGGAGGGTACCTCGCCAGGTAGGTTAGAAGGCGAATTTACTCATAGTCATTCCGACGTAGGAGGAATCTCTTCTGAAGAATTATGTCAGAAGTACGGATAGGAATACCGAACATAGCTTCAAATTTTATTTGGACAAATTGGGAAGCCTTCGGAACCCAAGAGATTCTTCGCTCCGCAAAAGCTGCGCTCTGAATGACGGATGAATTTAGAAAAGCAGAAATTAGAAATACGATATTAGGATCAAAAAAAGAGTCTATTCCTGTGGAATAGACTCTTTATAATTTCTGCCAACTGACCACTGCCAACGAGCACTTATTTTATCGTCTCCTTCTGTTCCTGTTGTTATTCCTGCTGCGGTTCTGCGCAGGTGCAGCAGAAACCGGTTCGGCATTAAGATCCATTGGATAAGGATGTTCGTCGATCACCGGAATTTTTATAGCCGCCAGTTTTTCTATGTCCTTAAGTTCTTTCCGTTCTTCGGCAGCACAAAAGGAAATGGCGACTCCGTCATTCCCGGCGCGTCCTGTACGGCCAATTCTGTGCACGTAGGTCTCCGGAACGTTGGGCAGGTCAAAGTTGAAAACATGTGTCAGCTCATCGATATCAATTCCACGCGCCGCTATATCTGTTGCAACCAGTACATTAAGATTGCCATTCTTGAAATTGTTCAAAGCATTCTGACGTGCATTTTGACTCTTATTCCCATGGATGGCAGCCGATCTTATCTTGGCCTTATCCAAAAACCGCGCAACTTTGTCGGCTCCGTGTTTTGTGCGGGTAAAAACAAGAGCATTGTCGATGCCATTAGTTTCCAGCAGGTGAAGCAAAAGCTTCCGCTTATCTGGTTTGTTAGTGAAATAGACTCGTTGCTGTATCTTATCTACGGTAGAGGACGGCGGAGTAACTTCTACTTTCACCGGATTCTTCAGCATCATTCCGGCAAGATTCTGGATCTCTTCGGGCATGGTAGCCGAAAAGAACAGCGTTTGTCTTTTGGCTGGAATGCTTTTGATCACCTTCTTAACGTCATGAATAAAACCCATGTCAAGCATTCTGTCTGCTTCATCGAGAACGAAGATCTCCAGAGTTTTCAAGTCGATAAATCCCTGGTTCATCAGGTCAAGTAACCGGCCGGGAGTAGCAACCAGAATGTCAACTCCTCTTTTTAGTTTTTGAACCTGTGTATGCTGCGAAACTCCTCCAAAGATGACTGAATGTCGCAATGAAGTATGTTGTCCATAAGCAGCGAGGCTTTCATCGATTTGGATGGCAAGTTCACGAGTAGGCGTAAGGATAAGCGCCTTGATCCCCCTGCGAGAATGATTTTTATTGTTTAATAATTGCAGGATAGGTAGGCCAAAGGCGGCTGTCTTTCCTGTTCCTGTTTGAGCAACACCCAAAAGATCCTTTCCTGAAAGAACAATGGGAATAGCCTGCTGCTGAATAGGGGTGGGTTTTGAATAACCCTGAGTGTCGAGCGCCTTTAGTAAGGTCTCATCTAATTCTAAATTTCTAAAAGACATTAAATTATTTTATGTGAAATGCTGGAAAAGACGTTGCATTTTCTTGAAACAGCTATGTTTTTTCATTCTAAACCGGCTTACAACCTGCCGTGTTATCATGTAAAGAAGGCGACAAAGATACACTTTTTATCTGCCGGTATTACATTGATGAGTATAAGTGGATGTAATTATTTGATTTTCAGAAGTTTTTGAGCCTGGGACTTCTGGCGGGCTATTCAATAATGATCTTGTACTTGTTGAGCAGACCCTGGATATTCTGAGCTGAAAACCTTGCACCTGAAAGAAAATTATCTTCAGGATCAATATTTAAGTTCTGGGCAGTCGAAAAATCAGCTTTCTCAAGCCGAGTTCCAGCGAAAGTACTACCGCTGAGATCACAGTTCCTGAATTGAGCACCTGAAAGATCGGCATTGGAAAAATCTGTTTGTATCACCGCACAGGTATCAAAAATGGTATTTTTCAGGGTCAGTTTGAAAAATGAAGAGAAGTTCAGCTGGCAGTTTTCAAAGGTGAAGGAGAGTAAAAAGCTGTTGCAGTTCTCGAAATTGAGGCCAATCAATTTACTGTTCCTAAAGATCACTTCCTGGAATGCAGCACTTCCTAACCTGGTGTTACTAAAGTTACAGGTGTCAAAAATGCATTCTGAAAAGGACATTTTTGAGAGGTTAGCTTCTGAAAAATTACAGTCCCGGAAAACGCAGTTTTCGTAAGTCACTTCGGCAGATGCCTGCAAAGAATAGTCTTCAGATAAGATTTCAAGATCTCGGTAAAGATGATCTGCCATAGAAAATTAGCAGCCTTTTCCGTTACAGTTTTTCGTTTCAGCAACGAGATATGCGATGCTTCCGCCAAGGTCGATCTTCAGGGTTGTAGCTCCAAGATCTGATGCCAGGCGTTTTTTTCCATTCAGAAGAAGTTCATTGAAACCGCTTATGGTAAAGGTTTTAGTCTTTTTATCGTAAACGATCTTTTCAGCTTTTTCTATCTCTACAATGGAAGTAGTAAAATGTACATTCCCCGTAAATTCTACAATCTGCTTGTCTTCCCGTGTCACACTGTGATCTCCCGAAAAATATACTCCTTTCCCTTCAAAGCTAACTGGTGTTTCCTGTGCCACCGCACTAAAGCCAAAAAACAAGAAACAAATAAGCGCTATTACTTTCATTCTGCAGATTTTAATAATGACCACAAGGTATTAATTATTTGTTAAGTAGCTAAAAATTTTCCGAGGTTTTTCAGGTACTTTGAACCTGGAATTTTTCTGAATAACAGGTGTCAAAAATGACCTTTTTAAAACAGGTTATTCAGTCCCTATTTATTGGAAATGTCGCTCAAAATCTTGAACTTTAAATAGCCTTTACATATGCTTTCTGTACCGGTCTGGGTTCAAATTTGCCTGGATGCAATTCCGAATTATTCGGTAAAAGCCCACTTTCTAATGCTAAAAAATCTACGTGTTATTCGGCTTTTCTTCGTTCTCCTCATAGCGGTTTCTTGCCTTTGTGCCTGTGAACCTTCTGCGGAAACTGCGCAAACCAAAAATGTTTCTGAACAGATTAACGAAACAGAGATGGATCCTCCGCAGCCACTCGAAGTCGAGGAACTCCCATTGATGATCAATTATCATCTCGACAGTCTGCCAACAAGAGCTGCTATAGATAGTTTTAAGAACAGTTATGAGGAAGTGGAGCTGGATCTCATTCTTGCATTAAACAGGATAGATGCAAACAGACTAAGTCCTGGAGATAGGCTGGTGATTCCAGATACCTTGACAACTGATCTCAATGACTACTCTCCCTTTCCCATTCGTTTTGAAATGCTCGATTCCATTCCCAGGACGGTGTTGATCTCAAGGCGCGTACAGGCATTTGGGCTGTATGAAAACGGAAACCTTCTTAGGTGGGGACCTGTTAGTTCGGGTAAGGAATCGACACCTACTCCCGCCGGGCTCTTTTACGGAAATTATAAAGCCATTAGAAAAATAAGCACTGTAGATGAGGCCTGGATATTGCCGTACTACTTCAATTTCCTCAATTTTGATGGGGTAGGGGTGCATGAATATGCTATGCCGGGATATCCTGCCAGCCATGCTTGTGTGAGACTTAAAAACGAGGATGCCAGATTCATTTATGACTGGGCTAAACAATGGAAACTTGATCCATCGGGGCAGAAGATTTTGAAGAATGGAACTCTTTTTATGGTTTTTGGAGAATACGATTTTGAGGGGCAGGCGCCATGGCTAGATCTGGCTTCGCGCCCTCATTCCAACTTTTTGACAGCCGAAGAAATGGGAACCCTTAAAACATATGTAGATAAATATAGAACCGATACCAGGAATTTTGATTCCGTCGACCCCGAACCCGGATCATTATCTAATACTACAGGTGTTGAAGTTCAGTAAAAAGAAAGGTCGCCAAAAAATAAATTTTTGACGACCCTTTCCCTCAAACAATTATCTTACAATTGAAACTTATCGCTGAATGCTAAAATTGCATTTTCCATATCTGTACTGTCTTCAATAAACGGTACGTGGCCACCATTATTTTTCCACAGCATTAATTTCGGAAAATTTAATCCTTTATAGTGTTCCGGGCCCACCATAAAATCTGATGTACCATAGAAATAAAGCACGGGCATCTGCATTGAGGCTGTTAAAGGTTTAAAATTTGTCCAATACTCCTGTTGACCCAGCACATGATTACTTAGATCAAAGTTGAAATTTTCAATTCCTGCAGAAGCCTCGTCTAATCGGGAAAAAGTATCCGGATTTCGGGAACCCATTTTCCAGAACAAGCCAGTGTCCCGCAACTTACTTCCATACTCGTTCATTCTCTGTGGAATAGACACCGTGTCTCCCTCACAGGAATATTTTTCACCCACGAATTCAGCTGCTTTGGGAATCCAGCTTTCACAAGCCGATTCAGTAAGATTAATGGTACAATTCAACATGATCATTCCTTTTTGAACAGCTGGATATCGCTCAGCATAGGCCATTTGTAAAATGCCTCCAAAGGAGTGTCCAAGTGTTAGCCATTGCTCAAAACCCAGCGCTTGCCTTACTTCCTCAAAATCGAGTGCCATTCGGTCCAGGGAATAATTCTGGTCCTTCGGGCTACCCGAACGTCCTACGCCACGTTGATCAAGATACACCATTGTGAAATGTTTCTCCATAAATTCACCCGAAAGGTTTTCAAACCACAAGCTTGCAGAACCCGGACCACCATGGATGTAAAGAAGAGGTGTACCCGTTCCTTTTACTTTAACGTACAGGTTTACCCCGTCTGATGTTGTTATAATTCTTTCCCCGGCTGCCGAGCTATGACAAATGGTGAAAACGGCAAAAAAGAGAACAACGAACTTCATAGCTATATAAAAGATTAAAGGTTAAAGAATTTTCAATTTATGATTTGAATTTCAAAGTATATTCCTCCTAGAGACTGTTTGGAGATGCAGTTGTTACAGCTAATTCAAAAAAAATTCCCGAAAATTCTGGTAAATACCTCTTTCATTCTGCCTCGGATATATGACGCTGAAAACTAATATATTATAAAAAGAAAATCCCGCAGAAGAAAGTTCTTCGTACGGGATCTCCAGTGTAGGGGGGTACTGTTTTTAATATATCAAAGATTCTGCCAGTTCCACCTGCGGCTTTAAAATAACTTCGGCGGTGATAGAGTTGGTGATTAGGCAGGCTTTTTCTGCTTTGTGCAGGATCTTTTCGGCTTTCTCCAAGTCTTTCTCCTCCTGAATTGTTAGTAACGGAGCAAGAATGATTTCAGACATAACAAACCTGCCTTCTTTTTTGCTCAATTTTCCTTTTGCAGGGCACACTAAGGAGGTGAATTCCAGTCCGGAATTTTCAGCAATTGCAAGAAAAGTGGTCATGAAACAGCTGCTCACTGCAGCGGTATAAAGGTGCTCTGGTGACCAGATGCCCGCCATCCCTTTCGGAAATTCGGGCGGGGTAGCCACCTCAATAGGCTTCTCCAGTTCTGGAGAAGAAATTTCTCCTTTGCGCTGTGATCTCCATTCAAGATCTACATTATAAATATGTTCTTCCATGTTGTGAAATTTGATAGGCAAATTTAGTGCTGCGCATTCCTATTTTTCCTGATCTCGATCATGTTTGGAAATACAATTCCCGCTCCCGCAATTCCCTGCAGCGCAACCTATCCCAAATAAACCCATTGCCGCAACGTACAATCCCAAAGCTGTACCTGACCATTGATCTGCAGAAAAGCCTTGTATCATGACCAGAATTCCGATTACCAGGAAAAGAATTCGGGACCATGTCCAGCCGCTGAGTATTTTTTCTCTCATTTCAACTTGTTGTTCAAATTTTTCCAGCCTCCGCCATTATATACGCGTTCAAATCCTGCCGATTTTAAAAGGTTCCTGGCTGATGCACTTCGCATTCCTGATGCACAGCAGGTAATGATCGCGGCCTGCTTGTCGCCAAGCTTTTTGAGGTGAACGGGTAAAGTATCCAGGGGAATATTTCTGGATCCTGGGATATGCCCAGTTTCAAATTCCCGTTTGGTTCTCACATCTATGATCATTGCTCCCTCTTTTAACAGCTCTGAAAAGTTAGGTTTTGATCCAATTCCAAGAATATTTATTAACGTATTTAGCATCTTAAAGATTTTCAGATTGAAGGAAGTTGATCTCTAACCAGGAACCGCCATTAAGGCATTCAATACCTTCCCGACTTAAAAAACTTTCGGCCTGGCTGCTTCTCATGCCCGAGGCACAACAAAGCACCAAAGGCATTTCAAGTCCCTTCACTTCGTCCAGTCGCTTAGGCAATTCGTTGAGAGGAATGTTAAGGGAGCCAGCTACATGGCCTCCGCTAAATTCTCCTGCAGTACGAACATCAACGATGGTTCCACTTCTTTCACTAATTAGCTTTTCTACTGTCATAACTACTTATTTTTCAGTTGTAAAAGTAGTAGGTGTATCGCTCTTGTAAAGTAACTTTTGTTACAATCAACAGATAAAAAAAATCCGGAAGCATGAACCTCCGGATCTTTGTACTGAATGAAACCAAGTCTAAATAAATTCTATCCGTTTTTTACTTTTTTCAATACTTCTAGAAAGGTCGCGCTGGGTTGAGCCCCAGAAACTCCATATTTACTATCAATGACGAAGAAGGGAACTCCGCGTACCCCAATGTTACGGGCCTCAAGTTCATCTTGTTTTACGGCATAGGCAAAAGTTTCTTCCTCTAAAGCGCTACGAACTTCGGAAGCTTTAAGACCAACGGATTTTCCAATTTTCACCAGCGTTTCGATCTCGTCAATATTCTTTCTTTCTGAAAAATGGGCCTTAAAAAGAGCTTCTTCGATCTCATTAGCAAGATCGTTTTCCTTGGCCAGCTGAATTACCTGGTGCGCTCTGAAGGAATTTGCCAGAATGGAATTTTCCAGGTCCAGGTTCAATCCAGCCTTAGCCCCCATTTCCTTAGCTCCGGCCAGCATTTGGCGCGCCTGATCTTCGCTGATGTTCTTGGTTTTTTTAAAATAATCTATTGTGGAGAGCTCTGGCTGAGTCTCCAGGTTTGGATCAAGCTGAAAACTGTGCCATTCAACCTTCACTTCTTCTCTGGCTTCAAATTCTTTCAGCGCTGTTTCCAGGTTATGTTTTCCTATATAGCAAAAAGGACAGCGCACGTCGCTCCAAATATCGATCTTAATCATAATACTGCTGAATTACCTCTCAAAAATGTCATTTTTGACACCTTTTTCCGGGATGCAAATTTACAAAACCTGATAAGTATCTTCTGAAGCTATCTCGCCTTTCTTTCGGGGACCAGGAAACCTTCAGCTGAAATTCAGCAAGAGGAAGTTTGTCATATTTTAAAAGGGATTCAGAAGGAACGATATCAACCAGCCCTGGATTTTTTCAGCAGTAAAAATATACCTAGCAGAGGGCCGGGCAGGAGGAACAGGAAGAGGTAAGCTTCAGAAATAACAAGAGAAAGGAAGTTGATGAGTTGCAGACTTACCACAGTTATAGCGAAACCTATGCAATTGACAATGGTAAGCGCTGTACCTCGGGCATTTTCCGCGGCGTGATTGGCGACGAGCGTAGAAAAAAGAGGAGAATCTGCAACAACAACTATCCCCCAGAAAATAAGAAAGATCATCAATACCCCAATTGAATCTTGCAAGAAGAAAACCGGTGATACCAGGCAGCAGAGTCCGGAGAGGGAGAGGGCTGTGGCCGCAGTTCTTTTGGTTCCTGCAGTTTTCGAAATGAAACCAGCAGCAACACAGGCAAGACCACCTACACCAATAATAAGGAATGAAAGCAGGGAAATATCGAGATCCAGGTGAGGCCTTGTGGCGGCATACCAGCTAAGCAGGAATGGCACAAAGGCCCAAAAACTATAGAGCTCCCACATATGCCCAAAATAGCCTGCAGCTGCAATCTTAAAATCCCTTACTCTAAAAACTTTCCACACTGCAGAGAGATCTCTATGCGCCATTGGTTGTCGAAAAGGACCATCGGGGATGAAAACCCGAACCAGCAGTCCTCCAGTTGCCGCAAAGATCGAGGTAAGAAGCAGGACCAGCTTCCAGGAGTAACTTCCTGTTCCCAGGAGGTAATTCAACAGGTGTGGCACAGCAGTACCTAAGACCAGCGCTCCTACTAGAAAACCTAAGGAGGTGCCGAGGCCTTTTCTGTAATAATCTGATGCGATCTTCATCCCCACTGGATAAATTCCCGCAAGGGAGATCCCAGTGCCAAGCCTAAGGAGGAACAAAGAGGTCATGGTGTTACTATTCCACAACAGGCCTAAATTTAAAAGGGCGCCAAAAATGGCAGAATAGAAAAACACTTTTGACGGGGAAAATCTGTCGGCCAGGTTCAGGAAAGCGAAGCCCAGGGTGCCTAAGATAAAACCTGCCTGTACCGCCGAAGTGAGATGCCCCAATGCCGCCGGCTCCAGCTCGAAATTGAGCATAAGATCACGCATTACGCCGTTTCCTGCAAACCAGAGGGAGGTGCAAAGAAATTGGGAGATCACTATTAAAGACAGAATAGTTTTTCGTACAGCCATTAAATTTATTCTGTTGCTAAAGTAAAAGTAATTACCAGATCCTGGAAGATCGTGAGAAATTCTGGAGATGAGGAAGTGAATTTCTAAGTGACCGTCTAATTTGCTATTTTAAAGGAGTGATCGTTTAAAGTTTCTTCAGCAGAGGGAAAAGCTATTTAGAAAAGGGCAATTCACTCTAATCAGAAAGAGGAGTGCCAGGTGCGGCAGATCCATGTTTCAGCAGGTTACTGGCCATTCCCTCGAAAACAAAAAAATGAAAAGGTAGCACTGTATACCAGTACAACCTGCCGGCAAGCCCCTCGGGCCTAAAAGTGGCTGTTTGCTGTAAGAAGTATTCACTTTTCCTCTCAATGATCTGGAATTCAAGCCAGGCTTCCCCGGGTAATTTCATTTCGGCGTAGAGTAGGAGTCGGCGGTTTTGTTTGTCGGCTGCAAGTACTCTCCAAAAATCAAGAGTATCACCGGTATTGATCTGGTAGGGATGAGTGCGCCCTCTTCGCAGGCCAACACCGCCCACCATTTTATCCATAAATCCGCGGACCTTCCAGAGCCAGCTGCCATAATACCAGCCTTTTTTACCTCCTATTGACCAAATATTCTGAAGTACCCGATCGGGTTCTCCAGTGATCTTTTTTTCTCTTTTATCGATGAGGCAGCCGTCTATAGGTACATGGATGTGTTCAAGTAAGGAATTATCTGCATAACTGGAGGCCAGAGCATCTTTCCAGCTGGAGATGACACTGTTCTGTTCAATTTTTTGGAAAGCCAGCTTTACTGCTTCCTTGTAAGAGGTGGGTTCAATATTTAATTTTTCTCCCAGCTCGTTAGCGTCGGCAATTACTTCTACCTTCATGCTGTCAACAAGATTAACGGCCAGTTTATAGGAAGTAGAGGTGACAAAATACAGCCAGTACGAAGAAAGTTTTGGAGTCATGACAGGGACCGTGAAAATTCGCCTTTTAAACCCCCGAACCTCTGCAAACTGCAACAACATTTCCTTGTATGTAAGTACATCCGGCCCTCCAATATCAAAGGAACGGTTTAAGGTGTCTTCCCTGTGCAACACCCCTACCAGGTATTTTAAGACATCCCGAATAGCCACCGGCTGGCTTTTGGTGTTCAGCCATTTTGGAGTGATCATTACTGGTAACTTCTCCACGAGATCCCGAATGATCTCAAAAGAAGCACTTCCCGAACCCACTATAATGCCTGCTTTTATTGATGTGAGAGGAATGTCACCGCTCCTCAAAATTTCTTCGACATTCTTACGAGAGGCGAGATGTTTTGAAAGCTCGGTTTCATTCGTAATACCGGTGAGATAAATGATCTGCCGAATTCTAGTGCCTTCAACGAACTTCAGAAAATTTTCTGCCGACTGTTCCTCCAGTGCTGCAAAATTTCCACTGCCTGCATTCATGGAATGAATGAGATAGTAAGCAGCCTCTATATCCTGAATTGCTTCTGATGGCGGCAGACTCTGCAGAAAATCAACTTCGAGAACCGAAACAGCTGCATGAGAATAAATACCTTCTGAAGGAAATCTTTTCCTGTCCCTTACACAGCACACCACTTCATGCCCTTCATTTATTAAAAGAGGTAGTAATCTTTTGCCGATATATCCCGTTGCGCCGGTAAGAAGGATCTTCATGTGATTTCTAGTTTAGTTATACGGAGATGTGATCGCTTCAGCAAAAAAGATCGCTGAAGTCAAACAAGGTAAGAAATACTAAAATGTTATCCCCAAATAATCGCTGCAACAGGAACAGAGCCTGGAAAGATCCTGAATTCTAGGGTGTCAAAAAGGGGAATTTTTGTCCTAATTTTTTGATTGCTCCTGTTCTTTTTCCTTCAGAATAAACAGGTCTGCCGATGCGCGGTTGAGCGCAATTGGGATGTTGTTGATGACCGCAGTTCTAATCAAAGTCTGGATATCATGTTCGTGCCCGTGCGGCGTTTCAGCATCAATAAAAAAGATGATCATTTGCACCTCTCCCTGAAGGATCTTGGCAGCAAGAAGAATGTCACCACCGCTGGGGCCATGACCAAAACCTTTTACATCTATATCGAGCATTTCGCTTAAGAGTTTGGAAGTGTTGGTGGTGCCAATGAGATTGTATTTGAGGAGCGCATCGCGGTGTACCTTTGCCCAGTTCAAAAGATCAGTTTTACGGCTGTTGTGGGCAATAAGGGCTATAGTTTCTTTCATGTTTTTATTTTGAAAATAAAGGTATAAATTATTGCAGAAAGCTTATCCCCAGCCTTGATAATTTGACCTTTTTTTCATGGTATAATAAAGTGCCCGGGTCACTTTGAGAAAGTTTTAAGATTGTAAATCGTATTTTTAGACCTATGACAGTACTTTCAGATCCAATAGAGAATTCTCCCATCTTCCTGCTGGTTTATACTGCCATCTTCTTTTTTGCCATAGTCTTCAGATATTTTGTTGCTGCCGGGGTATTTTACTACTACTATTACGTGAAAAATTTTTCCAGATATGACCAAAAGCGGTTAAGTAAAAGACTGGCAGATAAGAAACAGGTGAGAAAGGAGATGCTGTGGAGCATAAAATCCTCAGTGATTTTTGCCTTTTTTGGAACCCTTACTTACTGGCTGTGGCTGGAAGGGAAAACCGCCATTTATCTCGAGGTCGATCAATTTGGTTACTGGTATTTACCGCTTAGCCTCGTCCTGCTTTCCCTTTTGCATGAAACCTATTATTACTGGGTACACAGGTGGATGCATCATCCAAAGGTTTTTAGAATTGTTCATAAGGTCCATCACGACAGCCGTATTCCCACACCCTGGACCGCCTTTTCCTTTCATCCATGGGAAAGCGTGATCGAAGCTGTTATTGTACCTTTAATACTACTTGTCCTCCCAGTCAACGTCTATGTTCTTGGCTTTTATCTTTTAATAATGACCATAAGCAGCGTGGTAAATCACCTGGATATTGAGATCTATCCTACGTGGTTCCAAAAAAGTAAATTTGGACAGCAGTTTATCGGCGCTACCCATCACCACCATCACCACACAGAGTATATGACCAACTATGGATTGTACTTTACCTTCTGGGATAGAATAATGGCTACTGAAAGCCGAAAAATGAAATCTTGATCACTTCAGCCTTTTGAAGACCATCTTGTTTGAAAACAATCTTTTCCTTACAAGCTTCTGAAAATCCTTTTCTGAAGGCGCTACCAGGTAATGATCGAATTTTCCATCTTCGGTCTTAATAGTTTTTACTGCCGAAGTGCTTTTCATGTTGAGGATCAATTTTTCTGTAGCTGGGGTGAGCTGAACGTACTGTGCAACCAGGCGGTTCCTGCTTATCTTTAGCGGGAAAACATCCCAGCCATCCTCTTCTTTTAAACTAAGTACATACTTTTTATCCATCTTTCTCAAAACTGCCTCTGAAGCAGATAGAGTTGTACTCACACTCACGTCTTTCCCACTCGAATATCGAAAAGCCTGTGCTTCAATTTGCAGCGTGTCCTGTTCGCTGGAAACAAAAATACCCCGCATTTCTTCCGGAAATTCCTCTAATGACTGACTGTTAACCGGTTGAGGTTCTTCAAATTTCACAGCAGTACAGGAGAAGCATATCGCAGAAAGAAGCGCAAAAAAGATCTGGTTTTTCATGACTGCAGTTTTATGAAATGGCAACCAATAAATTTCATTAATTAGCTGACCTTCAGAAACAAAGTGGTCAACAAAATTTGCAGTCTCTGCAAAAATTTTAGCTACATTGAAAGCACTTTTGTAATGGAGCTGGCAGCTGGAGGTCTTCAGAGCCCTTTAAGGGCTTCTCGTCTCGTTTGGAATTCTTTATTTCCTTACTAAATTCCCGCGCATATTTTGGAAGGTCATCACGCCGGTGTTTCAGCTTTTTAAAGATTTCATCGCCATTCAGCCTCGCTGCTCCTGCAGGCCATTGCGCAATAGCGTTGCGGATCTTCTCATCTGTCAGTTCATTTTTCAGCCGAATTGCTTCCTCTACAAACACTTCTTCAGGCACAGATTTCAGAAAATAGCGGTCGAAAGGATAGACATAGCCGGGGATGTGATCAATATCCTTTTCAAAAGGACGTACCATGGGTTGCACGAGTTCATTTGTGATGAGAGTAGGAAGGACGCCATCAATCCGGAAAAAGGCATTGTCCCTGTCTCCTGGTAAAGGGATAGCCCTAATTGAATTTTCCTGCTGCTGTAATACCCAACCCCATTGTTTTGCATGCCTGTCCCAGTCTCCAATGAGAATGTCAAAAAGACGAGCCTTGACGAGCATCTGTTCATCAATTTGCAATTTTGCGCCTAATTCGGCTTTTAATTCCTGCAGGTCATCGGTTTCCACTATTTTCAGCACATGCTCATAACTGGTCCAATTCACTGCTCCTTCAGTTTCGTATTCCAGCAAATACAGACGGTTGGCATAGGCTCTTGAAAAAGTTCCCAGGGCAGGATGTTCTGGAACAAAGACGATACGCGGGTGGGTATAAAGAATTCCCACTGCTTCGGAAAGGGAAGCTGCCAAAAGAGCGCCGTAAGGGTGCTGTGCAGATACACCGTCAATAATGATATTTTCGAGACCTAAAATTTTTGCAACCCTGGGGATCAACGGGGCCGGATCCTTATTAATGCTTCTAAGGCTGTAAACGATGCTATCGGGACCTTTGATCTCCAGAGAGCGGGTTTGATTTCCACCACCTTCCTTTACAATAGCAAAAGAATCGAGGAAAAAGACTTGTGCTTTTACAGGAGTTTCCCATGCTTTGCGATAGTTTACTCCCTGCATGAAGGATTTGAGCCTGTTGGGATGATATTGATTGGTTGGTGCAACTTCAACCAGTTCCAGATTCCGATAATCTTCTTCGGAATTTACCTCGGGAGAAATGACCCGGGAAATTTCTATTTCTGAAGGCCCTATAGCAAGAGACCAGTAGGTGAGCCCTAAGAACAATAGCAGACAGGTGACAAGAAAAAGTAAGAATTTCTTCATAAGCAGATAAGTTCCGCGGAAAAATTTAAAAAATTAAACCCAATATTCCTGAAATTTCCTTGCAAAACCTTTTTTGAAAGCTGAGAATATGGTAGCACGAGGTGCTTGAGCAAAGGTTAAAAGGACATTGCAGAGACAACCTCCAGGACTATGGGTTGATCGATCCTGTTTTCAATTTCCTCTTTGATCGACTGAATTCTTTCGGGCTCAATGGTTTCGGCACCAACGAGCCTCAGGGAAACGACCATTTGTGGCCCAAACCTGATCCTTACATCTCTTAACACCACATTTTCGATAGTAGCTCCTTCCAGGGCACGCGTGATATTTGCTTCCTGCATAATTCGGTTGAACGACAGTGATAAAGGAACTGCAACGAGGATCACGATGATCAACGTATAGACCAATCCCATTTTTGCCCTTTTAAAGGGGGCAAATCCGAGAAGTAAAAAGGTGAGTCCGGCAAAAAGGATGATCCCGGCGAGGTTCGTCGCATACAAAAGAATAGCTCCCGAAAATACCTGCCAATCCCACCAGCCTATTCCAATTCCCGATACCGCCAATGGTGGTACCAGCGCTACTGCTATGGCAACTCCTGCTAAACTTTTTGCTATGCCTTCATTAGAATGAGCGTATGCGGCGGCAATTCCAGAGGAAATCGCTATTCCCATATCGAGAAGCGTAGGAGAGAGGCGGGCTTCGATCTCGGGCGTTAAAACTTTCAAGGGTACTATAAGACTTACTGCGGCAGCAATGGCTAGGGAGACGAGCGTTCCAGCTGTTATGGTTAAAAAACTCGCCTTTAGCATTTGAACGTCGTATCGCACCATTCCCATAGAGAAGGAAACTATGGGCGATATTACGGGTGCAAGGATCATTGCGCCAATGATCACGGGTGATGAATTCCCAAATAAGCCAAAGGTTGCAATAAGGGTAGAAAGGATCATCATGACCATAAAAGCGGGACTAATGGTGGAGTTTGACCTTAAAACCTTAAACAGCTCCTGGAACTGTTCTGAACTGGCCCGGGGCAAGAGGGGAAGACTTCTTCTTATTAATTCCTTACGGGTTTCTCCTTTTGGCATACCTTCCAGCTTCAGACTCTTCCTGCCATCTTCCTTGCTTTCATTCTGACTGAAACTGCTCTTCTGCCGTAGAATTACCGCCTGATTCTTCACTTCAAAATGTAATTCACGGGCCTGTTTTTTTTCACCGTCTATGGTATATTCCATAGCTTTTTCATCTGCGATCTTGAGATTTGAAGTCTTTATCTTGCCAATGAATGATGGTAGACGAGTTAAGGTCTTACTTCTGGGAACAAGGCTTTTTACAAAGAACCAGAACAACACCAGAATATTTTGCGGCGCCAGGATAAAAGCCTGAAAGGAGCCATCGCTCATTGAGCTGCCTTTAAGCAGGCGGCGGGAGACGAGAGAACTAGAGGCATGTTCCACCACAACTATCCCAAGAGCTGAGGTGTGAATGAGCTTTTCGCCATCGGCACTTAATTGGTAGGAGTGATGAGAAAGAGAAGAGGCACGCCTAATGTTGCGAACAATATTTACTACCTCCTGAAAAAAGCTCTTTTTGCCATTCCTTTCTGAAAAAATAAAAATGTCTCCAATGTTTACCGAACTAAAGACCGGAACTTCATTACAGGACAACAGGTCTACTTTAAATGGCTCCTGACATTCGGCATACTCGGTGATCACTTCTTCTAAATTATCTGAAACTCCGAGCCCGGGGGAAGTGAACTTATTTTCGGGATGAGGCAGTATGGTCACTGTCCATTTATTGCGCGCAGCCATTGGAATGATCTCCTTTAGAGCTGCATCTGGAAGGTAACACATCAGGGAAGAAGAGGTGTCAAGATCGAATTCTTTTTCCAGGGGAAGCGCGATCATTTCATGCTCAATATTCTTCAGCAGGGGAAGGATATTTTCTTTTACAGTTTCTGTTTCCGAAGGTTCATGTAAAAGGTAGAGCATGAAAATTTTTTACTGCAAGATACTTTAATATTTAGCTATCTCTAAAGAGCAGGAGGGTTAAATTGACCATAAAAAAAGCCATTTTTCGAGCCTTAAAAACAGAGATGCTGCTCTCCTGCTCGGGAAAAAAATCTTACTTTTGTTATGTTAACATCGAAACTATGAGCCAAAAAGTGCTGCTTACGTCTAAAGAGATGCACATCATTTTACACCGCTTGGCCTGCCAGTTGATTGAAAATCACACTTCTTTTAAAGATTCCGTTCTTATTGGCATTCAGCCGCGTGGAGTTTTTCTTGCCAACAGAATTCACAAAATTCTCAAGGAAGAATATAACATTCCGGAAATAAAAATGGGGCAGCTGGATATCACCTTTTACCGCGATGACTTCCGCAGAGGAGAAAAACCCCTTGAAGCGAATAAGACACATATAGATTTCGTGGTGGAAGATAAGCGCGTCATTTTTATAGATGATGTCTTGTATACCGGTCGCAGTATAAGAGCAGCTCTTACGGCGGTGCAATCTTTTGGAAGACCAAGCGAAATCGAATTGCTCACCCTTATCGATCGCAGGTTTAGTCGCCATTTGCCTATTCAGCCTGATTATAATGGAAGGCAGGTGGACGCCATTAACGAGGAAAAGGTTAAAGTGAATTGGCAGGAGAATGAAGGAGAAGATGCGGTCTATCTTATTAGCAAACAATCAACATGAGTGAGTTAAGTGTAAATCATTTACTGGGAATCAAATATCTGAAAAGAGAGGATATAGATCTCATTTTTCAAACTGCCGATCATTTTAAAGAAGTGATCAATAGGCCAATTAAGAAAGTTCCTTCCCTGCGAGATATTACTATTGCTAATCTATTCTTTGAAAACAGTACCAGAACGAGATTGTCATTTGAGCTGGCCGAAAAGCGGCTGAGCGCAGATGTGGTCAACTTTTCTGCCGCATCTTCGTCTGTGAAGAAAGGGGAGACGCTTATAGATACGGTAAACAACATTCTTTCCATGAAGGTGGATATGGTTGTAATGCGACATCCTAATCCAGGAGCAGGAATATTTTTGTCAAAACACGTTGGTGCCAGTATTATCAATGCGGGAGACGGAGCCCATGAACATCCCACCCAGGCATTGCTGGATTCCTATTCCATAAGAGAAAAATTAGGAGAAGTAGAAGGAAAAAAAGTAGTGATTGTGGGAGACATACTTCACAGTCGCGTCGCTTTGTCAAATATATTTGCTTTAAAACTCCTGGGAGCTGAGGTAAAAGTTTGTGGGCCCCACACCTTGATCCCAAAACATATTAGATCCCTTGGTGTAGAAGTTGAGCCAGATCTAAAAGAAGCTCTGGAATGGTGCGATGTGGCCAATATGCTGCGGGTACAAAATGAAAGAATGGATATTAGCTATTTTCCAAGCACAAGAGAATATGTACAGCTCTTTGGTCTTAACCGGCAGTTGCTGGATTCCTTGAGCAAAAAGATAGTGATCATGCACCCGGGACCGATCAACAGGGGGGTAGAGATCACCAGTGATGTGGCAGATTCTGAGCAGGCGATAATTCTGGACCAGGTGCAAAATGGAGTGGCAATACGAATGGCCGTCATCTATTTACTGGCTTCAAAAATCAAACAGGTATGAAAGTGATTCAAAAAGAAGGATATAAGATCCTGGAAGATGAAAAGCAGGATGTTTCTGATTATGCTACTTATTTAAAATCGCAGCACCATCTCTTCAGGAATGATAATGTGGTTATAGATATTTTGAAATACGGAGAACTGAAGATGGAGGAACTGCTCCTTTTCCTTGAGCTTTCCAATGAGCATCGAAAAGGTAATAGATCATTTGTCATTGCTAATGATGCGATCAACATTGATACAGTACCAGAAGAGCTGGTTGTAGTTCCCACCCTTATGGAAGCGGCGGACGTTATTCAAATGGAGGAGATAGAACGAGATCTCGGATTTTAAGCTCCTGTACCCAAAAAAGCCTGCTATGAAGCTTACCATACTAGGTTGTTATGCTGCAACCCCTAGAACCTTTACCAATCCTACCTCACAGGTACTTGAGTTGAATAATGAAGTTTTCCTGATAGATTGTGGGGAAGGGACCCAGGTGGAATTGCGCAGAAA
Organism: Salinimicrobium oceani; assembly: GCF_012037645.1. Lineage (NCBI taxonomy): Bacteria > Pseudomonadati > Bacteroidota > Flavobacteriia > Flavobacteriales > Flavobacteriaceae > Salinimicrobium > Salinimicrobium oceani. The sequence goes on along the minus strand of NZ_JAAVJR010000003.1, from coordinate 195,986 downwards.
CAAAGTAAAATTCGGGAAGATCAAGCACATTTTCATCTCCCATCTTCATGGGGATCATTTTTATGGCCTGGTAGGTCTCATCTCCACCTTTATGCTCCTTAACCGCAAAACTGAGCTCCACATTTACGGACCGGTGGGAATTAAGGAGATCATACTTCTACAGCTCAAGCATTCCAACTCCTGGACTTCATATCCTCTATACTTCCATGAACTTAAGGGAGAAGAACCGCAGGTGATCTTAAGAACCAGAAAGGTTACCGTTGAGACCATTCCTCTCAAGCACCGCATCTACGCAAATGGATTTTTATTCAGGGAAAAGCCTAAACCTCGAAAGCTACTACTTCAGGAAGTTGAGAAATACGATATTGACGTTGCATATTATAATGGTATAAAAAAGGGCAAAGATGCGGTACTGGATGATGGAACTATCATTCCTAATGTACAGCTCACTGCAGACCCCGAGCCCCCCAAAAGTTATGCATTTTGTAGTGACACCACTTACCAGCCACGCATTGCCGGGCAGCTAAAAGGTGTAACTGTGCTTTATCATGAATCTACTTTTCTAGAAGAACATGCCTACCTGGCTGCACCTACAGGGCACTCTACCGCAAGGGAAGCAGCTGCGATTGCCAGGGCAGCACAAGTATCCACCCTTGTACTTGGTCACTATTCAACCCGCTACGACTCTATAGCATCTTTTAAGGAAGAGGCGCAGGAGATATTTGAACATGTGGAACTTGCCGATGACGGTAAAAGCTTCAGTTTTTCTTAATTGCCGTTTATCGATATTATTTTACACTTTATCTTATATGGAATTTCCCTGAATCTTGTAGGGAAATGCTAAATTAGTGTTAAAATTTGACTTTGTTGTGTAGTTCATCGATTAAATTGATTGTTTATCGGAAATAATTCTTACTTTTCCTATCCCAAACCTACAGATCAATTTATTATGAAGAACTTAACCTACTCCGTTTGGTTACTGGCAATTTGTGTGTTTTCTCTTACATCCTGCTCCAAGGATAGCGTAGAGGAAATGGAAACTGCCGATCTTACTACCAAACCCGCACCTGTTGAGTATTCCTCCATAGAAACTGAAATACTGGATTTAGTTAATGCCTACCGGGCCCAAAAAGGATTGTCTGAACTAGTAGACCTTGCTGAAGGTTCAGTTCAGGCGGCATCACATAATGAGCACATGATCGAAAATGATGAGGTGTGTCATGATTTCTTCGGAAACAGATATCAGGCTTTAGTCAATTCCGTTAATGCAAAAGCGGTGAGTGAGAATGTTGCATTTGGTTTTCGTACCGCAGATGCTGTGGTAAATGCTTGGATCAAAAGTGATGGCCATCGTAAAAACTTAGAAGGCGATCATACACATTTCGGAATTTCTGTAAAAGAAGCTAAAGATGGGAAGCTTTACTTTACCAATATCTTTGTCAAAAAATAATTTAGAAACGGCTGCATACTTTTCTTTTCATAGTTTTTTAAGGTTAGTAAAAAGAGGCTTTTCAGCCTCTTTTTTATTTCTATTAACTATGGTAGGGAATAATGATCTTAGAGGAGCTCTTAATTGAATAGATACTGCCGACCTGATCCCTACACTAACTCACAAATTCCCCGCTTCATAAGCAGCCAGAAAACAATCGCAAATGCCGGAATAAATAAATCAAGTCTGCTCTCCAGATCTTTTATTGAGACCTGCTGAAAGGAGATAAGGATCATCCATAAAATATGAAGCTCCTTAAAACAGGCCGGAGGGAAGCTGTCAAATACTTCAGCTTTACTTGACGCCGCAATTTACCTGCTCGTTTATATTCTACAAGATTAACTGGTATTACATGAATTACATTCCCTGCTTTTAAAGGACCCCAAGATTTCAAAAATGAAAAGGAGGCTATAAAAGCCTCCTCTTCGATGGTTGGTTAGAAAATGATCTTATTCCATTTTCACCACTTTGAAAATCGATCTGCGATTAAGCTGATGTTGTTCTTCATTACAAGTTGTACAGTCAACTTCTGGTTGCTCCTCACCATAACCTTTATAGGTCACAATTCTTTCTGCAGCTATACCGTTTTTCACAAGGTAGTCACGAGTAGCCTGGGCACGTCTTTCTGCAAGTCTGCGGTTATATGCGGCAGATCCTCTTCTGTCTGTATGGGAACCAATTTCGATCACCAGCTCTGGATACTCATTCTTCATCAGGTTAACAAGTTTATCCAGTTCTGTGGCAGCATCTGGACGGATGTTTGCCTTATCAAAGTCAAAATAGATCTTATTGATCTCAGCAAGATATTCTACGTCGTTAATTGGAGATAATTCGATATTATGAACTAGTTCTGTCTTTTCATCCATGCTGGAAGTATTGATCTCCTCCATTTTGGTGTTGTACTTAATGTGTTTTGACTCTAAAGGATAAGTCTTATCTCTTGCAATCTCCACCTGATAGTTTCCAACAGAATCTGTTTCCAGCACGGCGAGCTGTTGATTTGATTGATCCAGAAGCCTTAGGGTAGCATTAGCAATAGGTTTATCATTAATAGAATCTGTGACCTTTCCTTTTAGAACAAGGGGTGCGAGAATGTTGAGTTCATAAATGTCATCATTCCCCTGGCCACCCGTGCGGTTTGAAGAAATGAAGCCCTTAGTGTTCTCTGCTCCCGAAACTGAAAAAGAGAAATCATCCATGCTGCTGTTTACAGGTTCGCCCAGATTCTGAACATTTCCTGGAGCTTCAGTAGTAACTACAAATACATCTAACAGACCATATCCTTTATGTCCATCTGAAGAAAAGTAGAAATTACCATTTTCAGCTATAAAAGGGAAAACCTCATTTCCGGGAGTATTTACAGGAGCTCCCAAATTTTCTGGAGTTCCAAAAATGCCATTTTCAAGACTTACTTTATAAATGTCAGATCCTCCCATGCCGCCGGGTGCTTCTGAAACAAAATATAAGGTCCTGCCATCGGCCGAAAGACTTGGATGTCCCACCGAATATTCATTATTGCTAAAAGGCAGCTCTTCAATATTTGACCAGGATCCATTTACCAGGGATGCCTTGTAAATTTTAAGATGGTTTATCCCTTCATCATCTTTCTTCCCGTCGCGCTTAAGATAATTATTACGTGTGAAGTACATGGTATTTCCATCGGCCGACAGAGTAACCGGCCCTTCATGGCGTACTGTATTAACGTCGCCGCTTACGGGATTTACTGTATTACTTCCGGCAGTAACCTTGTAAATATCAAGGAAGGGCTCTCCCGTCCAATCATAGATCTTAGTCTTAGTGTCGGCAGTTCCTCTTGCTGAAGTGAAGTAAATGGTTCCATTGTTCTCAAAACTTCCGAAGTCACTAAACTGGGAATTAAAACCAGCCGGTCTTACTCTAAAGCTTTCCAGGCCTTTATAGACGTTAATGTCTCCACTTTTCAGCAATTGTTCGACTCCTTTGGGATTTCGAGCTGCTTCCTGGTATTTTTCAAGCCACCTGCGTGAAGCTTCATATTCTCTCACTCCGCGTAACATTTGGGCGTAATTGAAATATACCTCTGGGGAAACATTGGGTTGTTCCACTACCATTGCGTAATATTTTACAGCATTTTCAGGGTCTCTGAGTTTGTAGTAGCTGTTGGCAAGTTGCTGCTGGTTATAAGCCTGGTTATACTCTTTTTCCAACAGGTCTTTATATTCTTCTATTGCTTTGGTGTAGGCGAAGTTCTCATAGTACCTGTCTGCCTTCTTCTGCTTCGACGCCTGGGCGAAGAGAATAGCAGGAAGGAAGAGTAACAGAAGCAGAAAGTATTTTTTGTTCATAATCCTTTATTTTAATTAGAAGAACCTTGGGGATTTGTATTTTGTATTTCCTAATCTTAATTCATAGATCAACAGGATCTCATGAGAACCTGAAGTATAGGGTTGCAAATCTGAAACAGAATATTCATAACCATAACCCACTCTAAAACTTGGTAGGATCTGGAAATCTACGAATGCTCCAACCGCATCATCAAACCTGTAATTTGCGCCCAGATATAATTTTTCATTGAAGATAAAGGTTCCTGAAACATCTACTGAAAGAGGAGCTCCTTTTGTCATTTTTAAGAGGGAAGTAGGGCGAAGTTTAACGTTTTCACTAAGATCAAAGACATAACCTCCAGTCAAATAATAATGCACCTGTTCCAGTGCCACGTAATCGCTTCCCTCCAGGTCATTGTTGTCATTGTTGATGAACTTAGGAGCCGAAAGGCCAAGGTACCATTCCTGAGAAGAGAGGTAAAGTCCAGCTCCAAAATTTGGCGTCCAGCGATTAAAAGTATCTCCCCGAAAAAATGGATCATCGGGTACATTGGTCATTAGTTCCTCTTCGAGGTTGTAGTAGCTCATTCCACCTTTAAGGCCCATGGAAAGCGTAGTGTTATCACTAACGTTGATGGTATAAGAGAAATCTGCATAGGCATAAGTGTAATTTTCATAACCTATGTTGTCGTTAATCACAGAAACACCTAAACCTATCTTTTCATTTCTCAAGGGGGAATGTATGGATAAGGTCTGAGTTTCGGGAGCTCCGTCTATTCCTGCCCACTGACTCCTGTGTAGTCCAACCACCGAAATAGCATCGCGGTTCCCCGCATACGCCGGATTGATGGAAATAGTGTTGTACATGTACTGCGTGAATTGGGGCAACTGCTGCGCATTGGCACATACACTAACAAACAGAAGGATTAATATTGGGTAGATTTTTTTCATGTTCATTAATTTATTTTGTTCCTAGATAAATGTAACCCTGGATAGGTTCAAATCCGCTTTGTTTAATTTCAACTATATAGTAGTAGGTTCCAGATGGTAATTGATCCCCGGTAACAGAGCTACTGGAGGTTCCGTCCCAACCACCTGTGTAGTTGTTGGATTTATAGACTTCATTCCCCCAACGGTTGAATACCTGAAGTGTATAGGTGAAATCACAGTTGATCCCGATTCCGACTTCGAACTCATCGTTGATCTGGTCTCCATTTGGAGTAACCGCTTTAGAGATGCTGTTTCTAATATCCTGGATCTCACAGGGAAGAACCTGTCCGCAATCCTCTATTTCTACAGTGATATCTGTGCTTGAAGAACATGCCCCTTCAACAACATAAGTGAAGGTGTAAAAACCAGCAGGCATATCTGGGTTTAAATTACTTCCAGACAGTGCTCCCGTTTGATCTGTATCAACCCAGGTTCCAGTCGCAGTACCACTAACAAGGCTATCAAGGTCAAACATTTCTGAATCGTCACATATTGGGCTTGTTGGGTTGTTAACGGTAACATTACCTTGAGGCTCCTCTACGGTTATAGTAGCTGACTCTGATTCACAACCATCTTCGTTCACTGCAACAACAGAATAAGTTCCAGGAGCAAGGTCTTCGAAAATTCCGTTAGCATCTTCATCCTCAAATTCATTTCCATTAGCATCTGTTAAGATAAATGTGATATTGTCAACCAGTGTAAGCATTACAAATCCAGTTGGATCTTCGCAAGTTGGCTGCATGAGCTCCTCAACTACTGGAGTAGCAGGGATCGACTCCTGCGTGTTGATCGTTACAGAAACTGCATCAGACACACATCCGTCGGCGTTTCTTGCAGTAACGGTGTAAGTATCGGCAGCAAGACCAGACCATGAAGTTGTAGTTCCATAAGTTCCCCCGTTAAAGCTGTATTCCATTCCGCTAACAGCAGTGATGCTGAAAGATCCGGTAGCAACAGTACATGTTGGCTGAACAGTTTCAGCTACAACCGGAGTAGCAGGAGTTGCAGGTTGCGTGTTGATCGTTACAGAAACTGCTTCGGAAACACATCCGTCGGCGTTTCTTGCAGTTACAGTATAAGTATCGGCAGTAAGTCCAGACCAGGAAGTTGTAGTTCCAAAAGTTCCGCCGTTAAAACTGTATTCCATTCCGCTAACAGCAGTGATGCTGAAAGATCCGGTAGCTACAGTACAGCTTGGCTGAACAGTTTCAGCTACAACTGGAGCAGCAGGAGTTGCAGGTTGTGCATTGATGCTTACAGAAACCGCATCAGAAATACATCCGTCCGCGTTTCTTGCAGTTACAGTGTAAGTATCGGCAGTAAGTCCAGACCAGGAAGTTGTAGTTCCAAAAGTTCCGCCGTTGAAGCTGTATTCCATTCCGCTAACAGCAGTGATGCTGAAAGATCCGGTAGCTACAGCACATGTTGGCTGAACAGTTTCAGCTACAACTGGAGCAGCAGGAGTTGCAGGTTGAGCGTTGATAGTTACAGAAACTGCATCAGACACACATCCGTCGGCGTTTCTTGCAGTTACAGTATAAGTTCCTTCAGATAGGTTGTCAAAAGTGACATTTTCCGAGTATGTTCCTCCGTTGAAGCTGTATTCCATTCCGGCGACAGCTGTAATGCTGAAAGATCCGGTAGCAACAGTACAGGTTGGCTGAACAGTTTCAGCAACAACCGGAGCAGCAGGAGTTGCAGGCTGTGCGTTGATAGTTACTGAAACTGCTTCGGAAACACATCCGTCGGCGTTTCTTCCAGTAACGGTGTAAGTATCAGCAGCAAGTCCAGACCAGGAAGTTGTAGTTCCAAAAGTTCCGCCGTTAAAGCTGTATTCCATTCCGCTAACAGCAGTGATGCTGAAAGATCCGGTAGCTACAGTACAGCTTGGCTGAACAGTTTCAGCAACAACCGGAGCAGCAGGAGTTGCAGGCTGCGTGTTGATCGTTACAGAAACTGCATCAGAAATACATCCGTCAGCGTTTCTTGCAGTAACGGTGTAAGTATCAGCAGTCAGCCCAGACCAGGAAGTTGTAGTTCCAAAAGTTCCGCCGTTAAAGCTGTATTCCATTCCGGTAACAGCAGTGATGCTGAAAGATCCGGTAGCTACAGTACAAGTTGGCTGAACAGTTTCAGCTACAACCGGAGTAGCAGGAGTTGCAGGTTGTGCGTTTATTGTTACAGAAACTGCATCAGACACACATCCGTCAGCGTTTCTTGCAGTTACAGTATAAGTATCGGCAGCAAGAGCAGACCAGGAAGTTGTAGTTCCAAAAGTTCCGCCGTTGAAGCTGTATTCCATTCCGCTAACAGCAGTAATGCTGAAAGATCCGGTAGCAACAGTACAAGTTGGCTGAGTAGTGGAAGCAACAACCGGAGTTGCAGGAGTTGCAGGTTGTGCGTTTATTGTTACTGAAACCGCTTCGGAAATACATCCGTCGGCGTTTCTTGCAGTTACAGTATAAGTATCGGCAGTAAGAGCAGACCAGGAAGTTGTAGTTCCAAAAGTTCCGCCGTTAAAGCTGTATTCCATTCCGCTAACAGCAGTGATGCTGAAAGATCCGGTGGCTACAGCACATGTTGGCTGAGTAGTTTCAGCTACAACCGGAGCAGCAGGAGTTGCAGGTTGTGCGTTTATTGTTACAGAAACTGCATCAGACACACATCCGTCAGCGTTTCTTGCAGTAACGGTGTAAGTATCAGCAGTCAGCCCAGACCATGAAGTTGTAGTTCCAAAAGTTCCTCCGTTGAAGCTGTATTCCATTCCGGCAACAGCAGTGATGCTGAAAGATCCGGTAGCTACATTACAAGTTGGCTGAGTAGTTTCAGCTACAACCGGAGTAGCAGGAGTTGCAGGTTGTGCGTTGATCGTTACAGAAACCGCATCAGAAACACATCCGTCAGCGTTTCTTGCAGTAACGGTGTAAGTTCCTTCAGATAGGTTGTCAAAAGTGACATTTTCCGAGTATGTTCCTCCGTTGAAGCTGTATTCCATTCCGGCAACAGCTGTAATGCTGAAAGTTCCGGTAGCAACAGCACACGTTGGCTGAGTAGTTTCAGCTACAACCGGAGTAGCTGGTGTTGCAGGTTGTGCGTTTATTGTTACAGAAACCGCATCAGACACACATCCCTCAGCGTTTCTTGCAGTTACAGTATAAGAATCGGCAGCAAGACCAGACCATGAAGTTGTAGTTCCAAAAGTTCCACCGTTGAAGCTGTATTCCATTCCGCTAACTGCTGTGATGCTGAAAGATCCGGTAGCTACAGTACAGCTTGGCTGAGTAGTTTCAGCAACAACCGGAGCAGCAGGAGTTGCAGGTTGTGCGTTGATCGTTACAGAAACCGCTTCGGAAACACATCCGTCGGCGTTTCTTGCAGTTACGGTATAAGTATCAGCTGCAAGAGCAGACCAGGAAGTTGTAGTTCCAAAAGTTCCGCCGTTAAAGCTATATTCCAATCCGCTAACAGCAGAGATGCTGAAAGATCCGGTAGCTACAGCACATGTTGGCTGAACAGTTTCAGCAACAACCGGAGCAGCAGGAGTTGCAGGCTGTGCGTTGATCGTTACAGAAACTGCATCAGAAACACATCCGTCGGCGTTTCTTGCAGTTACAGTATAAGTATCGGCAGTAAGTCCAGTCCAGGAAGTTGTAGTTCCAAAAGTTCCACCGTTAAAGTTGTATTCCATTCCGGCTACAGCAATGATGCTGAAAGATCCGGTAGCAACAGTACAGGTTGGCTGAGTAGTTTCAGCTACAACCGGAGCAGCAGGAGTTGCAGGCTGTGCGTTGATCGTTACAGAAACCGCATCAGAAATACATCCCTCAGCGTTTCTTGCAGTTACAGTATAAGTTCCCTCAGATAGGTTGTCAAAAGTGACATTTTCAGAGTATGTTCCACCGTTGAAGCTATATTCCACTCCGCTAACAGCAGTGATGCTGAAAGATCCGGTAGCAACAGCACATGTTGGCTGAACAGTTTCAGCAACAACTGGAGCAGCAGGAGTCTCAGGTTGTGCGTTTATTGTTACAGAAACCGCATCAGAAATACATCCGTCGGCGTTTCTTGCAGTTACAGTATAAGTATCGGCAGTAAGTCCGGACCAGGAAGTTGTAGTTCCAAAAGTTCCGCCGTTAAAGCTGTATTCCATTCCGGCCACAGCTGTGATGCTGAAAGATCCGGTGGCGACGGTACAAGTTGGCTGAGTAGTGGAAGCAACAACCGGAGTAGCAGGAGTTGCAGGCTGCGCGTTGATCGTTACAGAAACTGCATCAGAAATACATCCGTCCGCGTTTCTTGCAGTTACAGTATATGTTCCTTCGGATAGGTTGTCAAAAGTGACATTTTCAGAGTATGTTCCGCCGTTGAAGCTATATTCCATTCCGCTAACTGCAGTGATGCTGAAAGATCCGGTAGCAACAGTACATGTTGGTTGAGTAGTTTCAGCTACAACCGGAGTAGCAGGAGTTGCAGGTTGCGCGTTGATCGTTACAGAAACCGCATCAGAAACACATCCGTCAGCGTTTCTTGCAGTTACAGTATATGTATCAGCAGTCAGTCCAGACCAGGAAGTTGTAGTTCCAAAAGTTCCGCCGTTAAAGCTGTATTCCATTCCGCTAACAGCAGTGATGCTGAAAGATCCGGTAGCTACAGCACATGTTGGCTGAGTAGTTTCAGCTACAACCGGAGCAGCAGGAGTTGCAGGTTGTGCGCTGATCGTTACAGAAACTGCATCAGACACACATCCGTCGGCGTTTCTTGCAGTTACAGTATAAGTATCAGCAGTCAGACCAGACCATGAAGTTGCAGTTCCAAAAGTTCCTCCGTTGAAGCTGTATTCCATTCCGGTAACAGCTGTAATGCTGAAAGATCCGGTAGCTACAGCACATGTTGGCTGAGTAGTTTCAGCTACAACCGGAGTAGCAGGAGTTGCAGGCTGTGCATTGATCGTTACAGAAACCGCATCAGAAACACATCCATCCGCGTTTCTTGCAGTAACGGTGAAAGTATCGGCAGCAAGACCAGACCATGAAGTTGTAGTTCCATAAGTTCCTCCGTTAAAGCTATATTCCATTCCGCTTACAGCAGTGATGCTGAAAGATCCGGTAGCTACAGTACAAGTTGGCTGAACAGTTTCAGCAACAACCGGAGTAGCAGGAGTTGCAGGTTGCGCGTTGATCGTTACAGAAACTGCATCAGACACACATCCGTCTGCGTTTCTTGCAGTTACAGTATAAGTTCCTTCAGATAGGTTGTCAAAAGTGACATTTTCCGAATATGTTCCTCCGTTGAAGCTGTATTCCATTCCGCTAACAGCCGTAATGCTGAAAGATCCGGTAGCTACAGTACAAGTTGGCTGAGTAGTTTCAGCAACAACCGGAGTAGCAGGAGTTGCAGGTTGTGCGTTGATCGTTACAGAAACTGCATCAGACACACATCCGTCGGCGTTTCTTGCAGTAACGGTGTAAGTATCAGCTGCAAGAGCAGACCATGAAGTTGTAGTTCCATAAGTTCCTCCGTTAAAGCTATATTCCATTCCGGCGACAGCAGTGATGCTGAAAGATCCGGTAGCTACAGCACATGTTGGCTGAACAGTTTCAGCAACAACCGGAGCAGCAGGAGTTGCGGGTTGTGCGTTGATAGTTACAGAAACTGCATCAGAAACACATCCGTCAGCGTTTCTTGCAGTAACGGTGTAAGTATCGGCAGCAAGAGCAGACCAGGAAGTTGTAGCTCCAAAAGTTCCGCCGTTGAAGCTATATTCCATTCCGCTAACAGCAGTGATGCTGAAAGATCCGGTAGCTACAGCACATGTTGGCTGAGTAGTTTCAGCTACAACCGGAGTAGCAGGAGTTGCAGGCTGTGCATTGATCGTTACAGAAACCGCATCAGAAACACATCCATCCGCGTTTCTTGCAGTAACGGTGTAAGTATCGGCAGCAAGACCAGACCATGAAGTTGTAGTTCCATAAGTTCCTCCGTTAAAGCTATATTCCATTCCGGTAACAGCAGTGATGCTGAAAGATCCGGTAGCAACAGTACATGTTGGCTGAGAAGTTTCAGCTACAACCGGAGTAGCAGGAGTTGCAGGTTGTGCGTTTATTGTTACAGAAACTGCATCAGACACACATCCGTCAGCGTTTCTTGCAGTTACAGTATAAGTATCGGCAGTAAGTCCAGACCAGGAAGTTGTAGTAGCAAAAGTTCCTCCGTTGAAGCTATATTCCATTCCGGCAACAGCAGTGATGCTGAAAGATCCGATAGCTACAGTACATGTTGGCTGAACAGTTTCAGCTACAACTGGAGCAGCAGGAGTTGCAGGCTGCGTGTTGATCGTTACAGAAACCGCCTCAGACACACATCCGTCGGCGTTTCTCGCAGTTACAGTATAAGTATCGGCAGCAAGAGCAGACCAGGAAGTTGCAGTTCCAAAAGTTCCTCCGTTGAAGCTATATTCCATTCCGCCAACTGCAGTGATGCTGAAAGATCCGGTAGCAACAGTACATGTTGGCTGAGTAGTTTCAGCAACAACCGGAGCAGCTGGAGTTGCAGGTTGTGCGTTGATCGTAATAACTTCAGATTGTACGGGGTAACAAACACTGCTACTGCGCGTACTTACTGTATAAGTTCCTTCAGAAAGATTGGCGAAAATTCCGCCAGGTTGGTAATCTGTACCATTTATGCTATACTCCTGACCCGCTACCACATCGACTTCAATCGATCCTACGGCAGAGCTACAAGTTGGCTGCACCACCGAAGTAACTACAGGTTTATCTGGGGCGGTAACAGTTATGTTAAAAGAACAGGTTTTCGTTTTTACTGTTCCGGTATTACTTGTATAGGTAGCAACATATACAAGGTCATGAGAACCTACAGGATAAAATCCCTGCTGCGGTCCTGAAACAGTAAAGTCTATTCCTCCTGTACAACCGTCGTCATTAAGTATACCATCAACTGCTATTAAAGTATCTCCAGTATTTGCGTTTGATGGCTTACTTCCAACATAGGTGAAAACATATTTTAGACGGTAAACCCCTGTTTGAGGATTTAAAGTATTAAAAGTATAAGTGTCAGATGCCTTTGTTACCTGTTGCTTTGCACCACTTTCAATAGTATTTCCGTTTTGATCCTCAAGGAATAACTGTATGTAATATTCTCCATTAGCATGTTGAATTTCAAAGGAAGTCTCAGCATTTGGATTTAAAATTAAAAAAGGAGTTGCAACAATAGAGGTTTTAGAACCGTCTGCATCAACACTATTGAAAAGCTTCAAGTGTCCGCCATTTCCACCTGCCCTGGTAATCCAGTTAAAGTACCAGCATTCTTCTGTTAGAAGATTTTCGTTAAGTTCAAATAACATCTGGAAATTTCCAATATTGCCATTTCCAGTACAAGTTTGAGAAACGATTGGAGTTGTCCAGTTCACCATTGCTCCAAGAACACCGTCCTGAATGGTAGTTGCACATATTTCCTGGTCTTCAGGACAGCTGTCAAAAACAATACAGTTGTCTCCAGAAACAATACTATTTGGAGTATTATTGTTGTTCTGTGCACCGACACCAAAAGACAAAGCAAACAACAATGTCGTTAATAGAGCGGTTGTAGAGTCCAGGTTCGAGAAAATTTTCCCGAATAGCAAGTTCTCTCTGCTGGAGGAGACTTTATTCGAAGGAAGGAAAATTTTGGTTAGCGTAGTTTTCCAAATCATAGTCGTCATGTTTGAATTATGGTGACCTGCTCTTGTATTAGTTCATAGAACCAATCCTCAAGAGGTTACTTTTTTTATGTTTTGTTCGTTGGTCTCGGTTAAGTTCATATCATCCCTTAGGGAAGGACAACTTGAAAATTTTTTTCTTACAAATTCTGTCTGACTTGTTGGGGGGAAATCAGATCAATTTGGGGCACTATTCAATCTTATTCTGAAGTAAAATTAGCGCGATAATCTGTTAAAAAAAGAAATTTCAAATCTTTTAGATGTAGTGTGGGTTTTTACGGACAAACGACACATAAACAGCAAACTATCCCTGATTAAAAGAGCATAAATTCATAGAAATCCTCGCCGTCATTCCCTCTTTAGGATGTGAAAAAGGTGAGAAAAATCGACCTAAAATTTTCTTATTTTTGACGCTGAATTTTGCCTTCCATTATGCCTTTAACCAGACCTTAATGTCCTGATTAAGAACTGAGTTGTTCTTACAAATAAGGTCCATTTTCTACAGTCGATTTTTACTTCCGGAAAATGAAGATTTTGTAAATTGGCAGTATGAAAAATAAACTCCACGATTACCGCAGGCTTTACCAGAAACACGAGTTACTGGAGGAGGGAATTCCCAATAATCCTTTTGAATTATTTGAGGTTTGGTTAAAAGAAATAGAAGCAAACAGGGAAGTTGAAGAGGTGAACACCATGAACCTCTCTACCATTGGCCTGGACGGCTTTCCTAAAACCAGGGTGGTCCTTTTAAAAGAATACGATCGTGAAGGTTTTGTGTTCTATACCAACTACGAATCTGAGAAAGGGAAGGCTATAGAAAGAAACCCAAAGGTTTGTCTCAGCTTTTTCTGGCCAGGTTCTGAAAGACAGGTTATGGTCAAAGGCTTAGCCCAAAAGACTACAGACGAGGAATCTCAAGCATATTTCCAGACCCGTCCCAGAGGAAGTCAACTGGGAGCATGGGCCTCTCAACAAAGCTCGGTCATTCCTTCTCGTTCTTACCTGCAGGAAAAACTCGAATTGCTGGAACAGGAATTTTCGGGAAAAGAAATTCCAAAACCCGTATATTGGGGAGGATATAAAGTGATCCCATCAGAATTTGAATTCTGGCAGGGCAGACCAAACAGGCTGCACGATCGTATCTATTTCAGCAAGGAGGATACGACCTGGAAAATGGATCGCCTGGCACCATAAAACTATGAAGAAATTGATCCTGGTAAGGCATGGCAAATCGTCATGGGTAGATGATTTGCCCGATGTTGAACGGCCCTTAAAAAAACGCGCTTACAAAGATGCGACCCTGGTTATAAATGCATTTTCTGAATTTGTTCCTGAAGAAATTCAGCTGTGGAGCAGTCCTGCAGTAAGAGCCGCGACAACAGCAAGATACTTTCAGGAAGAATTGGAAATTCCTGAAGCTCGGTTTCAAATTAAAAAAGACCTGTACACCTTTGACAGGAATGCACTCCTTAAGATGATTGGCAGTTGCGATCAAGCTGTTGAAAATTTAATGATCTTTGGACATAATCCCGCTATGACGGGTGTTGCAAACACCTTAGGAGATCAGAATTTTTCCAATATACCTACCACAGGATTGTGTATGATCCAATTTGAGACCAATGACTGGAGCAGTGTCAAAAATGGCAAAACGCTACTATATTTATTCCCGAAGAATTTAAGATAAATGGAGAACAACCAGTATATAAACAGGGAGCTCAGCTGGCTGCAGTTTAATGCCCGGGTCTTACAGGAGGCGGCAGATAAAACCGTTCCCCTGATTGAGCGATTGAGGTTCCTCGGAATTTTTTCAAATAATCTCGACGAGTTCTTTAAGGTAAGATATGCAACCATAAAACGCATTGATCTCGCAGGTAAGGGAGGAAAGAGCGTACTGGGAGGTATTAAAGCCAACAAACTGCTAGAGGAAATCACCCAGATCGTAATTGATCAGCAAACTGAAAGTCTGAAGATCCTTGATGCCATTCAGAATAAACTGAAAGATCATAACATATTCATCATTAATGAAAAGGAGGTGAAGAAATCCCAGCAGGCCTATCTCAAGAACTTCTTTTTACAAAAAGTGAGTCCGGCGCTGGTGACCATTGTACTTAATGACCTTGCCGAATTACCAAGATTAAAGGACAGTGCAGCTTACCTGGCCGTAAAAATGGTCATGAAAGATACAGTGCCAAAAAGGGTAAATTCTCAGGTTGTTAGGGGGCAACAAAAAGAAAAAAAGTACGTGCTCATCGAAATTCCACGGAGTATCGAAAGATTTGTTGTGCTTCCGAAAGAAGGGGATAAGCAGTACATCATTTTACTCGATGACCTCATAAGATATCATCTTCATTCCATTTTCAACATCTTTGAGTACGAGAACATTACGGCTCATATGATAAAAATAACACGCGACGCAGAACTGGATATTGACAGTGACCTGAGTAAATCTTTTATTGAAAAAATTTCTGCCAGCGTACGGGAACGAATTGAAGGAGAGCCGGTAAGGTTCGTCTATGACATGAATATTGAGCAGGACACGCTGCAGTATTTGATGCGGAAGATGGGCATAGACGCAACTGACAGTATTATTCCCGGTGGCCGGTATCACAATCGCAGGGATTACATGAATTTTCCAAGTCTGGGTTCAGAAGAGCTGCAGTATAAGGCCTATGAGCCACTTCCTGTTCCCGGTTTGGTCCTTCAGGGAAGTCTTTTTAAAGAGATTGCGAAAAGGGATTATCTCCTGCATACTCCTTACCAGTCCTTTTCATATACCGTGAAGTTTTTGAGAGAAGCAGCTCTAGATCCAGCAGTAAAATCAATCAAAATAACCATCTACCGGCTGGCGAAAATATCTCACATTGCCAGTTCCCTTATAAATGCTGTCAAAAACGGAAAAAAAGTAACGGTTCAAATTGAATTGCGCGCCAGGTTTGACGAGGTCGCAAATATTAATTATGCCGAACAAATGCAACGGGAAGGCGTAAATCTCATCTTTGGGGTGAAAGGCCTAAAAGTACATTCCAAAGCCTGTGTAATAGAAAGAATGCAGAACGGAAAACTGGTGCGATATGGATTTATTAGCACCGGAAATCTCAATGAATCTACTGCCCGGGTCTATTCAGACCTTACATTATTTACTAGTGACCAGAATATTCTGAAGGAAGTCAACAAAGTCTTTGACTTTTTTGAAGTGAATTACAAGGTAAGTCGTTATAAGCATCTTATTGTTTCTCCCCATTATACTCGCAGCAGCCTGGTAAAACTGATACAAACCGAGATCGATAATGCGAGAGAAGGCAAGGTTTCGGGAATAAGATTAAAACTCAACAGCCTGTCAGATTTTGCCCTTATTGACAAATTATATGAAGCGAGCAGGGCGGGAGTGAAGATGAAGCTTATTGTACGCGGAATTTGTTGTCTTGTTCCTGGTATCGAAGGGATGAGTGAAAACATCCAGGTCATTAGTATAGTCGACAAATATCTCGAGCATCCAAGAATCTACATTTTCGAAAATGCAGGTCAGCCAAAAGTATATATTTCTTCGGCCGACTGGATGACGCGAAACCTGGATTATCGCGTGGAGATCACCTGTCCTATCTATGACGAGAACATTCAACGAGAGCTGATGGAAACTTTTGAAATTTGCTGGAGTGACAATGTAAAGGCCCGCGTAATCTCTCTCAAACAGGATAACGCGTACCGACGGAATAACAGGCCGCCACTTCGATCTCAATTCGCCCTCTATGACTACTACCTGAAAAAGCTTGAACCAGAAAAAGAAAAAGTTTGATCCACCAAAGAAAATATGCCGCTATTGATATTGGATCGAATGCCGTAAGGCTTTTGATCATGACCATTACTGAACAGGAAGGAAGAGAACCGCTCTTCAAGAAAACTTCGTTAGTGCGGGTGCCTATAAGGCTTGGCGCCGACGTTTTTCTTTCTCAGAAGATATCTGAAGAGAACATTACGCGCATGATCGACACCATGGAGGCGTTCAAGCTTCTCATGAGATCTCATAAGATCGAAAAGTTCAAAGCTTGTGCGACTTCTGCTATGAGAGAATCTAAAAATGGAGAAGAAGTAGCCCAGCTTATTGAAGAAAGAACAGGCATCAAGATCAACATCATTGATGGTAATGATGAAGCAGCCATCATTGCTGCTACAGATCTTAATGCTTTGATCCAAAGTGATAAGACCTACCTGTATGTGGATGTTGGAGGAGGAAGTACAGAATTTACGTTATACTCGGCAGGTAAAACCATAGCGTCTCGTTCCTTTAAACTTGGAACTGTGAGACTGCTGGAAAATATGGTTTCCGATGATGTTTGGGAAGAGGTGGAGGTTTGGATCAAAAAAGTGACTGCAAAATATACCAAGATCGACCTTATAGGTTCCGGAGGAAACATCAACAACATCTTCAAGAGCAGCGGAAAAGCGAATGGAAAGCCCCTCAGCTTTTTGTATCTGAGTTCCTACTACCAGCTGCTGCAGTCATTTACCTATGAAGAGCGTATCACTCAGTTGAATCTTAACCAGGACAGGGCAGATGTTATCGTTCCTGCTGCAAAGATCTATTTATCGGCCATGAAGTGGACGAGGGCCCGTAGAATATATGTGCCAAAAATAGGACTTTCAGATGGTATTATTAAGTCGCTTTACCAGGAGAGCCTGGAGAAAGCCTCTACCCATGCATAGTTTCAGATTTACCAAGATCTCTCATGATCTCGGCCTCAAATTCAAGCAGATTTTGCCATTTTTGGTCCACCTCCTTACGATCTCCATATTTTCGCGCAAAATTTAGAAACATGGTATAGTGATTAGCTTCACTTACCATAAGGCTACGATAAAATTCTGCCAGCTCCTTGTCTTCCAGGTTTTCTGAAAGCAACCTGAAGCGTTCGCAGCTTCTGGCTTCAATCAAAGCTGCATAGAGTAAGCGATGAACAAGGCTGGTCAACCGGCTGCCCCCTTTTGGAAAGAAGGTCATCAACTTCGCCACATATTCATCCTTTCTGTCTCGGCCCAGGGTGTAGCCGCGTTCTAAAATTCGGTCATGAACCATTTTGAAGTGACCCATTTCTTCTCGCGCCAGGGCTGTCATAGCAGTGACTAATTCCGAATATTCGGGATGTGTCACAATCAACGAAATTGCCGTAGATGCAGCTTTTTGCTCGCAGTATGCATGATCTGTGAGGATTTCCTCGATATTCTTCTCAACGATATTGACCCATCTTGGGTCTGTGGGTAATTTTAGTCCTAACATAACTTAAATATCCAGATCAAAAGTTGCACGCAGTTTTTCGATCATCGGATTTTTTTCTTTCAGTTTCTCAAACTTTTCAATAGCAGTAAAAGCAAACTTCTTTTCAGCTTTTTCATTTACCGTTACTTTTAGTTGGATATGGGTGTTTTGAAGTTTTTCCTTTAAAAATCCCATTAAATGGTACTGTACTTTCTCCAGTTCCAGTTTCATGGTTTCATTCGGCAATTCCACGCATATGTTCTTTCCTATAAGTGCGGGGGTGTCGGTTTGCATGATAGAAGCAAGGATCTTCTCTCCTTTTTCATTTTGCTCTTCACTAAATTCCTGCCAGGCGGCCTGCATTTCCTCCTCGGAAAATTTGCCATTTTTTACCACCTCAACTTCAGCCCTGGCTTCTCTCTTCTGAGCTTCCAGTTCTTTTTTCTTTCGAATACTTTTTAAGGACAGGCCAGAAACTTTCTGGCTAACTTCGGGCATCACATCTACCTGGATCTCTTCCTGTTCAGCTGCTTCCGAAGAAACATTTGTAGCTGCTCCTGGAGAATTATTTCCAGGGTCATGAACGGGTGGAGTTGGTACTTCAGGTTTTATTTCTCCCTGTGGCTGATTTTCGGGTGCGCAATCTCCAGGTTCTTTACTCAAATTAGGGATTTGCGCTGCAGCTGGAGCAGCCGAATCTCCTGTGGCGTACTCATTGTTTACTATGACCTCCTTTTCCTTCGGACTGAGTTTCAATGCCGGCGCCGGAATGGGTGTACCAGTGAAGTGGTTCGGCGGAATTATGTATGCCCTATCCTTTTTTTTTTCTTCGCCGAACGTGACCGAGGCAAGCTGCATAAGACACAGCTCTACCAATAGACGTTGATTTCGGCTGCTCTTGTATTGCAGGTCACATTCATTGGCCAGTTCTATTCCCTTCAGTAAAAATGGAGCGGAAGCTTCCTGTGCCTGTTTGTAATACAACGCTTTGGTATTATCACCTACTTCCAGCAGGTTGATGGTCTTTGGATCTTTACAAACTAACAGATCTCTGAAATGAGAAGCCAGGCCTGCAATAAAATGATGGCCGTCAAAACCGTGAGACAGGATCTCGTTGAACAATAAGAGCAACTGCGGAATGTCATTCTTCAAAATAAGGTCTGTCGCGGTAATGTAGGTGTCATAATCCAGAACGTTCAGGTTTTCTGTAACGGCCTGTCGCGTTAGGTTTTTTCCGCTGAAGCTCACCACCCTGTCGTAGATTGACAGCGCATCCCGCATAGCGCCATCTGCCTTTTGTGCAATGATATGAAGGGCATCATCTTCCGCTTCAACGCCTTCCTGCCCAGCTATGAACCCA
The DNA here is from genome assembly GCF_012037645.1 of Salinimicrobium oceani. NCBI lineage: Bacteria > Pseudomonadati > Bacteroidota > Flavobacteriia > Flavobacteriales > Flavobacteriaceae > Salinimicrobium > Salinimicrobium oceani. Next base: position 176,882 of record NZ_JAAVJR010000003.1, on the reverse strand, counting down.
AGATATTCTTTCGCATCTTTAACTGTTATTCTCTTGAAGTCAAAAATTTGACACCGGGAGAGGATGGTGGGAATGATCTTATGCTTTTCGGTAGTTGCCAGAATAAAGATCGCATGCTTGGGCGGTTCTTCAAGCGTTTTCAGAAAAGCATTGAAAGCTGCCTGTGAGAGCATGTGCACCTCATCAATGATGTATACCTTGTATTTCCCAACCTGCGGCGGAATGCGAACCTGGTCGATAAGGTTCCGAATATCATCTACAGAGTTGTTGGAGGCAGCATCGAGCTCAAAAATGTTGAATGCAAAATCTTCATTGGGATCCTGTTCTCCATCCTGGTTTATCTTCTTGGCCAAAATACGTGCGCAGGTAGTTTTTCCCACGCCTCTTGGGCCGGTGAACAACAGGGCCTGTGCCAGGTGATTATGTTCAATGGCATTTAAAAGTGTATTGGTAATAGCCTGCTGGCCCACAACGTCTTTAAAAGTCTGGGGCCGGTATTTTCGCGCCGATACTACAAAATGTTCCATTGAAATGCTTTAGAAGGACAAATATAAAAATACCAAACCGAAGCGGGGGCTTCTAGGTATGTTTTTATCCACAAAAACCTGTTGACATAGGTGACATTGGTACTTCTTTTTTATACCTCTCAAAAATGGCATTATTGGTGTATATTTGCCCGAAGCAGACCGCCTTATCGCTGTTTCAGACTTGATCTGGAATGGAGGAAAGTCCGGACACCACAGGGCAGCATAGTGGGTAACACCCACCATTTCATTCTGAATTTTCATGAATGGAATAGGACTAGTGCAACAGAAAGGATGTACAGGTAATGCTGTAGTGAAATCAGGTAAACTCTATGCGGTGCAATGCCATGTATACCGGCTGTTAAGGATTGCCCGTCCGATGCCGGAGGGTAGGCAGCTAAAGGCTTTTGGCAACAGAAGTCTCAGATAAATGATAAGGGGCGGAATTTATTCCACAACAGAATCCGGCTTACAGGTCTGCTTTTTTATTCTTTTCGGCAATTACCTCTTTTACCCATTCCACGGCTGGAGGGAGCTCCATAAAGATCTCATAGGGAAGTTTACAGAAGTTTTTCTCGAAATTTGCCATGTTCAGTGAAGAGACCTTTTTGCTAACCACACCAATTCCAGCAAGGTTTTTCACATTTTCAAGATGCAGATAAATCGTGGGATTAACATTGTAATCGTTTACTCTGTAAGACAAGTAAACAAAGGTTTGATCAGCATAGAAATCTGAACAGACCTCTACAAGATCTGCCACCTGTTTTCCAGCCAGAACCTGGCCTTCCCGGGGTTTGGAGAGGACATAGGTGGGATGAAATTCAAGAACCGTAAACTCCAGTTCAAGGATCTTTAAGGGTAGGGCCATGCACTAAGTTAAACAAAAAAACTAAATACAGAATTCCCGTATTTGCGAGCATCAGAAAAATGTTCCAGGGTAGAAAGATCCATTTTCTTCGAGTGTTCAAGGATCAAAACCCCTCCCTCTTCCAGGAGGCCTCTTGAAAAAGTAGTGTCTACCATTCTCGACAAGGCTTCGGCATCAAAATCATATGGTGGATCGCCAAAAATGATATTTGCTTTTTCTCCTGTTGCCTGAAGGAACTTAAATGCGTCACTCTTAACTGTACGAATAGGTAGATCCAGTTCTTCAGAAATTTTATTGATGAATTTCACGCACTCATAATGGGCATCTACGGCTATAATCTCGATGGCCCCACGTGAGGCAAATTCAAAAGAAATATTTCCGGTTCCGCTAAAGAGGTCAATAACCTTTAGGGCAGAGAAATGATACTGATTATTTAAAATATTAAAAAGTGCTTCCTTGGCAAAATCTGTAGTAGGCCTAACAGGAAGTTTTTTTGGAGCTATGATCTTCTTTCCTTTATGTATTCCAGATACTATCCTCATTCGAGTACTTTAAATAGTGGATAATGCATATAACCTTTTGGAGGTTCTTCTTTTGAAGCAAAAATAAAGCCGAAGGAGGTGTCGAGGAATTTTATTTCCTTGACATAGTTATATGCGATCTCGTAATAATCTGATCGCTCTTTAATGCGACCTAACAGGATCAATTCAAACCTGGAGGGATCAAGGTCAAGCTGCTCGGCAGTAAAGAGTAAATAGTAGATAAAATCTTCTTTTGTTGCACATTTAAAGGTGTTAGCGAGCTGAAGTTTCCCTTGTTGAAAGACCAGTAAGTCATAACCTCCCGGAAAGCAGTTGAGATATACACGAGTTCCGGCAGTCTGATATTTGTTTTGGATCTGAAATTCTGCGGCGAGTACACTTACACAATGCCGGTATTCAAATTCTCCATGCTTTTCAAAAAAGAAGTTATTGATGTTGGTAAAGGGAATGTAAACGTTCACCATTTTTGCTACTGTCACCTCGTCATGTGCTACATAATCTGTTTCCAGGATCTTGGTGTTGTACTTCAAATATTCTGATGCGTGTTCTTCGTTAAAGAACGCCTGGGGAACAAGATTGTAGAGTTCGTTGGAAAAAAGCACTACAACTTCAGGATCCTCCTGCCTCAAAAAAGGCTCCTGCTCATACAGTTTCTCAATTTCCTGAAGTACTTGAGCGGGGCTGAGTTTTCGGGTAAAAAGAAGATCTTTGAAAAAGATGATCCTTCTTTCTGGAACAGAAAGACCGCAAAAAGAAAGTCCATTCAGGCTAACCTGAATGGACAACTTTATATTTTTATTTTCTGCGACCTTACTCGGCGTCACCATACTTAAGTGGCCAGTTACCGCTGGTTTTAACTTCTTCCATAGAACCTACAGATATGAATGGTCCAGGAACTTCGTCAACGCCAACTATTTCCTCAGCCTGGTTCACTAGATCTGGATCCTGGTCGTAAAGAATAACTTCTTTAGGAACTTTGGCTTCAAAAACAGGAATTTTTGTATCGTTCTTATCTACCGTTCCGGCAGTAAGATCAAACTTGCGATCAACTCCTTTAATAGGGATGTTCATCATAGTTTTATATCTGTCTGTTCCCTTGAAAAGAGAATCTTTGATGGATTTGTACCCTAAAGTATCAATTACTACGATCTCAATTCTTCGATCTACGCCATAAGTTTTACGATACTCCTCGTCCATTACTGTAGTATCTCTTCTCTGAGTAAGCGTGAATTGTGCAGTATCAATAAAACGAACCAAACTATCCCAGTCTCCAACAAATTTTCCTGTCACCTGGCGATGAGCCAGCTCTGCATCCCTTATGTCTTTAAGGTTATTAATTACTTTGGCATATCGTGCCTCCTTAACTTCGTTAAATTTAATAGGCTCATAAATTGAATTAAAAACCAGATATCCAAGGAAGATAATTACGATCCAAAGAACTAACTGAATTACAAGTTTCATGTGGGTGCAGATTAAGATTTATTTAAGTGTTCCACGCAAATCTACAATTTTTTTTTATTCACAAAAGATTCTTCCGAAAAAAACCGTGTTATCTTTGGGCTCAGAGGAAACTGCTTATGGATAAAATGACTGCTGCTACATTCTACAACCTGTTACTCAAGGACCTGAATTTTGAAGCCAAAGTGAAACAGGACATAGCACTGCAGCAATTAGCCTCTTTTGTTGTTGATGAAAAAAAAGATGCGCTCTTTCTTTTAAAAGGATTTGCAGGTACAGGAAAGACCACCATTATAAGTGCTCTGGTAAAGAACCTGTGGCAGGTCAAGAAAAGCGGGATTTTGCTGGCACCTACCGGCCGTGCTGCGAAGGTGATCTCCAATTATTCTGGCAGGGAAGCCTTCACCATTCATAAAAAGATCTATTTTCCGAAGAAAAAGTCGGGAGCAGGAGTGAGTTTTGTACTGCAGCCAAACAAGCATCGCAACAGCATTTTTATTGTGGATGAAGCCTCCATGATTCCCGATGTCAATAATGATGCTCAAATGTTCGAGAATGGTTCTCTCTTGGATGATCTCTTGCAATACGTTTATTCTGGTCATAATTGCCGACTCATCTTAATAGGAGACACGGCACAGTTGCCCCCTGTAAAACTGGAGGTGAGTCCGGCCCTGGAAGAACAAAAGCTTCGGAATAACTATTTCAAGGAGGTGACGCATATAGAACTTGATGAAGTAGTGCGGCAAAGTGAGGAGAGCGATATCCTTCACAACGCTACTTTAATAAGAGAGGCGCTTAGGGAAGAATTTTATGAAACCTTTAATTTTGAATTGAGTGGTAAAAAAGATGTTATTCGGCTGGTTGATGGTTATGAGATCATGGAAGCCATAGAAGAATCTTACCGCAACCTGGGCCACGAGGATACTACGATTATTGTTAGGTCTAATAAAAGGGCCAATCTTTATAATCAACAAATAAGGAACAGGATCCTGTTTCAGGAGGAAGAGATCTCGGCCGGCGACTATCTCATGGTGGTGAAGAACAATTATTTTTGGGTTAAGCCCAACAGTGAAGCGGGGTTTATAGCCAACGGCGACATCATCAAGATCCTGGAGATCTTTGCTATCAAGGAATTATATGGTTTCCGTTTTGCAGAAGTGAAGGCGCAAATGGTAGATTATCCTAATATGCAGCCCATTGAGACCGTGGTTTTGCTGGACACCCTTGAAAGCAATAACCCTTCCCTCACCTATGAAGAATCCAACCGGTTGTACCAGGAAGTGATGAAAGATTACGAGGAAGAGCGCTCGAAGTACAAGAAATTCATGCAGGTGAAAAACAATAAGTATTTCAATGCGCTTCAAATTAAATTCTCCTACGCCATGACCTGCCACAAATCTCAGGGTGGACAATGGAATACCGTTTTTGTTGAGCAGCCATATCTCCCCAACGGGATCGATAAGGATTATCTTCGCTGGTTGTATACCGCTGTGACACGTGCCCAGGAAAAGTTATACCTTATTGGTTTCAAAGATGATTTCTTTGCCCCTGCAGACTAGTCAAAAATGGTATTTTTACAACCTCTTTAAAACCTTAGCTTTGGAAAAGACTCCGCTTAGAATTATCGCTATGATCCCCGCACGTTATGCCGCAACCCGCTTTCCGGGGAAATTAATGCAGGACCTGCATGGCAAATCTGTGATTCTGAGAACTTATGAAGCTGCAAAGAAAACAGGCCTTTTCCAGGAGGTCTATGTGGTGACCGATAGCGATATCATCTATTCCGAGATCACTTCAAACGGAGGGAATGCGATCATGAGCACAAAGGAACATGAATGCGGAAGTGACCGTATCGCTGAAGCCGTTGAACATATGGATGTTGATATAGTAGTCAATGTTCAGGGTGACGAACCCATGATCGATACCGAAAGTCTTGCCTTGCTTCTTAATGTTTTCCACGGAAAAGATGCAGCCATGATCGATTTGGCCTCTTTAAAAGCTCCGCTGAAGATCAGGAAAGACATTGAAAATCCAAATAATGTAAAGGTGATCACCAACAAGAATGAATTCGCTCTTTATTTTTCCAGATCCCCAATTCCATTTCCACGAGATGAAAATACCGGCGTGACCTGGTTCAAACATATTGGGATCTATGCCTTTAGAAAGCAGGCGCTCATGGATTTTTACCGTTTACCTATGCTGAAGCTTGAAGCGACTGAAAAGATCGAGTGTATTCGATATCTGGAATATGGAAAAAATATCAAGATGGTAGAAACCACAGTAAAAGGAGTAGGTATAGATACACCTGAAGACCTGGAGGAAGCCAGAAAAATTCTTTCTGAAGACGAATAGAGGCATCAAAAATGGCAATTTTCAGGTCGATTTTTTGCCGCTGAAATAGCAGCTTAAAATATTCTGACTCCTTATACTTGCTATCTGCCAGCTTCACTTTTTGCTGCAGGAAATACCATCTTTTTCTCGTCTGAAGAGCTTTACCTATAAAGCTGTCAAAAATGCCTTTTTTGAGAGGTCTATTTTCTCTATTTCCAAGATCTAAATTCTCTATCTTTGGTAGAAACTAACTAAAACGATCATGAAAAAAATTTATTTATTTCTCTTTGCCGGTTTACTGGCTACTGTTTCAAATGCACAGATCCAGGTTCCGCAGCCAAGTCCGTCGGCAACTGTAGAGCAGCAAGTAGGGCTCACTAATGTTGATCTCAAATATTCCCGCCCGGGTATGAGAGGGAGAACGATCTTTGGAGACCTGGTGCCTTATGGAGAAAAATGGAGAACAGGTGCGAACAATAACACCACCATTAGCTTTGACACCAAAGTGACCATAGATGGAAAAGAATTACCTCAGGGAACTTATGCTATTTATACCATTCCAGGAGAAAATGAGTGGGATGTGATCTTCTATAAAGACAACCAGAACTGGGGCCTGCCACAGGAATGGGATGAAAGTAAGGTAGCACTAACAGCCAAGGCACAGGTGCAGAAGATGCCTATGCCAATGGAGACTTTCACTATTTTGATCGATGAACTACAAAGTGATTCTGCAGCGCTTAATTTTATTTGGGAGGAAACAGTAGCAACCTTAAGATTCAATGTGCCTACAGATGAGAAGGCGATGGCAAGTATTGATCGGGTCATGAACGGACCTTCTGCCGGAGATTATTTTGCAGCCGCTACTTATTTTCATGATGAAAAGAAAGATCTGAAAAAAGCTTATGAATGGATACAGAAAGCTGTATCGATGGGAGGAGAGGATGCCTTCTGGGTAGTGAGAAGAAAAGCTTTAATCGAAGCCGATCTTGGAATGAAGAAAGAAGCTATTGCAACAGCAAAGAAATCTCTTGCAGCTGCACAAAAGGCAGGTAACATGGATTATGTAAAACTTAATGAAGATTCTTTAAAAGAGTGGGGAGCTAAATAATCCTAACACCAAAAGAAATAGCAGAGGCTGTCTGAAAAGCAAGTAATACCTTATCCTGAATTCATTTCAGGATCCCAATCTGTTGAAATCAACATACATTGGAAACTGAATTAAGTTCAGCTTGAGGAAAAACTGACTTTTTAGACAGCCTTTTTTTAGTATTCAAGCTTTATTAATTCTCTTACCTTATCCAGCAAGGAGATCAGTTCAAGGCTTTTTTGAAAGGTCATAACGTTGCTTTCTGTTCGACCCTGAAACAACATTTCCTGAACATGCCTGGCTTCAAATTCATAACCATAAGAGGCCACTTCAAAGTTTTTCATTTCAGTTTCACCCGAGGAAATGATAGTGATGGTAGAAGGTTCATGCCATCTTGATGCAATTTCAATTACTGCATGCTCCAATTCGAATACAGCAACTGTTGGAGTTCTTTTGATGATACTGCTTTTCAGATCAGCCTTCACATTTTCCCTATAAAGGAACCTGATTTCACAGTCTTCGTCGACCTCAGTCTTTCCTAAAGTGGCTTTAGCTTCTATTTTTTCAGGAATGCCAAGAGTGTGAAGGGCCAGGAAAACAGGATAAATTCCGATATCTAGCAGACTGCCCCCGCCCAGACTTTTCTTGAAAAGGCGACCCTGCTCATCAAAAGGGGCATCAAATCCGAAGTCGGCAGTAAGTTTTTTGATCTTTCCATATTTTTGAGATTCCAGAAGCTCTTTCAGGTATTGTATATGTGGGAGAAATGGCGTCCACATCGCCTCCATAAGCAATAGATTCTTCGTTTTGGCAGTTGCGATCATCTCTTCCACCTGCTTTCTGTTCATTGCAAATGGTTTCTCGCATAGAACTGCTTTTCCGAAGTCAAGGGAAAGCATGCTGTGGGCGTAATGAAAGACGTGCGGCGTCGCTACATAGACTATGTCAATTTCTTTATTCTGAAGCATGGATTCATACGATCCAAAAGCCTTTTGAACCTCAAATTTCTCCGCAAAGGCTGTGGCTTTTTCCTGAGACCGGCTGGCTACAGCATAAAGACAGGCATTTTCAACCTGCTTAAGACTAATTGCAAATTTTCCTGCAATTTTTCCCGCTCCCAGAATTCCCCAGTTGATGCTCTTTTTATTCATGGTTAATGTCAATATTTCCTGAAGTTGAAAAACTTTGAAGAATTACTGCAATGCTCATAACCAGGGCACATCCCAGCAAATTGAGCCAAAGATAGGGCAGGAGGTCCATGAAATAAACTACTAGAATTACCGCCTGAGTAATGAAAGCGGCAACAAAGACGGCATTACTTTTCACATATTTGACGAAAAATGCAAGCAAAAAAATCCCCAGCACATTGCCATAAAAGATAGAGCCTATGATATTTACCAGCTGTATGAGATTGTCGAAAAGGTTAGCCACGCTCGCTACACCTATAGCTATAGCGCCCCACATTAAGGTAAACCATTTTGACATGCGTACGTAATGTGTTTCGCTCTTTTCTCCTACGTTTCTTTTGTAGAGGTCGATCATTGTAGTCGAGGCCAGAGCATTCAATTCGGAGGCTGTAGAAGACATGGCAGCAGAAAGGATCACAGCCAGAAGGAGGCCAATTAGTCCCCTTGGAAGGTTATTGAGAATAAAATGAATGAAGACATAGTCCTTATCATTGGTCTCGACTGTAGTATTGGCCTTTGAAATTATAGCTGTTCCCTGCTGTCTCGTCTTAACCTCTGCGGCATTAAGGTCCAGCATTTCGGCTTTGAAGGTCTGGCGGTCGCCGTCTGAGAATTTTCCGGCGTTGGCGTACTTAAGGCTTATTTCCTGTTTCTGCTCCTGGATCGTTCTTAATTCTCCCTGTAACTGCTCATATTCTGGAGCAAAAGCCGATTGCTCTACCGCTTTTGTTGCAGCCGGATTAAAATGTAAAGGCGAGTAGTTGAACTGGTAAAAAACAAAGACCATGACCCCTACAAGAAGTATGAAGAATTGCATTGGGACTTTTAATAGGCCATTGAAGATCAATCCCAGTTGACTCTCGTGTACAGACCTTCCAGAAAGATACCGCTGCACCTGACTTTGATCTGTTCCGAAGTAAGATAGTGCCAGAAAGGTTCCGCCTATTAGTCCACTCCAAAAGGTATAGCGGTTATCTAGATCAAAGGAGAAATCGAGTATATCCAGCTTGCCACTTGCACCGGCGATCTCAAGGGCTTTTGTAAAACTGATCTCCTCAGGAAGGTATTGTATGATAAGGAGCAGGGCGACAACCATTCCAAAGAATATCACCGCCATTTGCTGTTTTTGAGTTACGTTGACCGCCTTAGTACCGCCAGAAACGGTGTAAATGGTCACCAGAACGCCAATAAGAATATTCAGGGTCGTAAGGTTCCAACCCAGAACTGCAGATAGGATTATTGCTGGGGCAAAAATGGTAATTCCTGCTGCCAGCCCACGCTGAATTAAGAAAAGAAATGCAGTAAGGGTTCTGGTCTTAAGGTCGAACCTTGATTCTAAATATTCATATGCGGTGTAGACTTCCAGCCGGTAATATATAGGTATGAAAACCATACAAATAATGATCATCGCAACAGGGAGGCCAAAATAGAACTGCACGAAGCCCATTCCATCGTGAAAAGCCTGCCCCGGAGTGGAAAGGAATGTAATCGCGCTTGCCTGGGTTGCCATGACAGATAATCCCACCGTCCACCAGCGCGCTTCGTTCCCTCCCCGAATATAATCTTGTACATTTTTACTGCCACGAGTTTTGTACACGCCATAAGCCACTATAAATGCAAGGGTTCCCGCTAAAATGATCCAGTCGATTATTTGCATATCAGGAAAACAGCGTCATGAGTACATAAAATAAAGCTACGTATAAAGCATTCGCTAATAATACTACCGTATAGCTGTTCTTCCACTGATATTTTTTGGGAGGTTCCATCAATTTGAGTTATGGGATTGCGTCGAAGTTGAAGCCTCTCCTTTACCTAAAGAAATCATGTTGGCAAACAATCTAAATGCTCCGGGGACTCCCGCAGGAAATTCCCTGAAAAAACTGAGGCCGGTATAGATATAGTATCCTTTCCCATAGGGGGCGACCAGCAAACTTCCTCTTTTTGGAGTTTCTCCTTTGTCCTTCATTTCAAGAATAGGAGTGAATTCGGCAGCCCATTGATCTGGAAAATATAAGCCTCTTTCCTGAACCCAGCCGTCAAAATCTGCTGATGTAATTTTGTTTGGCGTGTTAAGAACAGGATGATCTTTCGCGAGTAAAGTAACCCGGGCATTCTCATCTGTCACCCTGTCCCGCGAAAGCTGTAGATCAAATGGCGCGATAGTATTTGTTACTAGTCCGCGGCTGGTATTGTACTGGATTATGAGATTCCCACCCATATGTACGTATTCAAAAAGTGCCGCTTGCTTATACCGCAACGCATCTACAGTGTTAAAAGCTCTTATCCCGACTACAACCGCATCAAATCTTTTAAGTTTTGGGACAGAGATCTCTGCTGGAGCGATGTTTTCTACGGAATAGCCCATTTGCACCAGGGCCTGTGGCACCACATCTCCGGCTCCCTGGATGTAGCCAATCAGGTTACCTTTTTTCTGAAGGTCGAGTTTTACAAGCGAGGTTTCATTTGGCAGCACAAGAGTTTGCAGCGGAATATGAGAATAATCCATTTGTACTACAGATTTTCTGAATTCCTGACCACTCGCAGTAGCTACTGGTTGGAAAACCACCTGGCTTTGAACTTGCGGCGGCTGTACTTCAAAAAAGAATGTCTTTTCTTCCCCTTTTTGAAGCCCTTCAAAAATGTGTTTTTCGGGAGTAATCTTCCAGCCATTCAGCGTTCCCGGAGTTAAGCTTCCGGAAATGTCATTTTTGAATGCCTTTATCGTTACCGGGATCATCTTTGATGCTCCATTGGCAAAAACCAGAACATCTTCTCCTGATTTTACTGAAATTTTCGGCACTACTTCAAATGGTCGGTAAGTTTCGCCACTTACGGGATCATTGAACTTATAGATCAAGCTGCGCGTAAAAGGCAGTTCCACTCCCTCTATGTTTATTGTGAATTTTGCCGCTGTTTGCCGTGGTGTTTCCGGCAAACCAATAAGAGAATCATGCTCAACATTATACATGCCAAGGCTTCCTCGCTCCTTTAACCAGTAGGCACTCGTGAAAGTGGCGTTTTCCGGAATTTTATAAGTTGTTGTTGTGACCAGCGGCTGATTATTTTCGAGAGGGGAATTTACTGAAGAGATCTTTCCACCAGGCTGAAGCTGTACTGCAAGCAATTGAGCGCGTACATTACTTCTGTTTATTGCCTCAATATTGATCGTGATCTCTTCTCCCGGTGTTGCCAATGCTTCTGTAGCGGTCGCCTCAAGATACAAGCCGCTGCAGGCGGCAATAATATTTGTGATCTGTTGAGATTTCAGTTTTCTCCAGTGGTCATTCTCGAGTTCCTGGATCAATTGATAAGCCTTTACCAGGTCGGGAACGCTGGCTGCGGGATCCTGGAAATCAAAATTCTGTTGCACTTTTGAGAGAAGCAGGCCAATTTCTTCACCTCCTTTTAATCGGCTCCAGCTGGTATCGATCCCTGCAAATGGATCATTGTTATTTTTAGGATGTTCGCCATTTAAAAGTTCTATATATTCTGCTGCGGTGCCGCGGGTGCCCGTGCTGCCAAATCCCTGTGACTGGTGCTGGCTGCGGCTCAGGGAGGCGATCTCTGTATTTGACATTCCCAAGAGTGGAAAGTAGACGCCTGTATCAAGAGTTACGAATCCCGATTTATCGGCCGCATCAAATTCCTCCTGGGAGTTATAAAACCAGGGAGAGGTGTTAAAAAAGAGCTTTTTTGGCTGCCATGTTCCCAGGCTTTTTGTGAGTTGCGGAAATACAGATCCTTTTCCGGCGAGATCAAAGGCGCGAGTGCTTAGTATTGCCGATGAGGTGTGATGGCCGTGGGTCTCTCCCGCCGAATTCGCATTGAAACGGTTTATAATGATATCGGGCTTAAAACTTCTTATCGCTCGCACCACATCTTTTAACACCTCCTCTTCATTCCAGATCTCGAGAGTTTCTTCCGGATTCTTACTATAACCAAAGTCATTGGCACGGGTGAAGAATTGTTCTCCCCCGTCAATTTTTCTTGCTGCCAGCAGCTCCTGGGTGCGAATCACTCCCAGTAATTCCCTTAGCTCTGGACCTATAAGATTTTGTCCGCCGTCGCCGCGCGTTAGGGAAAGATATGCTGTCCTGGCATTTACTTCATTGCTAAAGTAGGAGATGAGCCTGGTGTTCTCATCATCTGGATGTGCAGCCACATATAGTACCGATCCAAGAAAATTGAGCTTCTCTATTTCAGCATAAATTTGAGAGGAATTCGGTTTTTCAGGTTTCTGGGCCTGTGCAAGTGAGGTGATGACAAGAAAAGCAAGAAAAAGAACCTTCCGCATGGATTTCATTTTTGAGACTTTTCAAATATAGTAAGATTCCTTATGTGACCATATCACAAGGCATCTTTCCCTTCATCTGCATGGTATTCTTTTTCGATTAGGGATACGGCTTTTTGAAGAATAAGGTTATTAGGATAGGTGATCAATTCCCCTTCTAAAGTGCGCAGGTGAAGGTGAAAGGCACGTATATCCTCAATTACAGCTTCGACGGGCATTTCTTTATCGTGGATCTTGATGCGACTTCCAATCTTATACGGAAAAGAAAAGAATAGAATAATTCCTGCCGTAATATTGCTGAGAATGGACCAGATGGCAAACATGGCCACACCAATTATTGCGAATAAAGAAGAAAAAATGAGCGCAAGTTCCTGTGCATCGTATCCCCAGGTAAGAGAGAGTAAAAAAATTGCCAGAATGGTGACAAGTACATTGATATACTTGAACATGAGCCTCGTACGGGTAACGTGAATTCCACTGCGATGCCCCACCCGGTTGGCTGCTTTCTTTAAAATGAACTGAAAGATCCACAACACCAGGATAATAGCGGCGGTGGTGACAATTTCGTTTTGGTTAAGAAGAAAGAGATCTGACATTCTGCAAAGGTTATAAAATATTTTAGTGTCTGTGGTGTCCTGCTGCAGATTTCTATTCTGCCATTTCTTTTAAGCTTTGATAGACGAGATGCGTTGGAAGTCCCACCACATTAAAGTAACTGCCCTCCAGATGTTCAACGCCAATAAGCCCAATCCACTCCTGAATTCCATATCCTCCGGCTTTATCAAAAGGACGAAAATTATCTATGTAAAACTGCATCTCGTCTTCTTCCAGCTTGCTGAAGGTCACCCGGGTAACCGCATGAACAGTTTTCTGCTTTTCGGCTGTTGTAAAACATACCGAGGTGATCACCTCATGGGTTTTCCCTGAGAGCTCCCTGAGCATTTGCAGTGCCTGGGCAGGATCTACAGGTTTTTCGAGAGCTGCTCCTGCCTGCCAAACTATTGTATCGCTGGTAACAAGAATATCATTGGTCCTGAGTTCTTCCTTGAAGGCCTCAGCCTTTAATTGGGCCAGGTAATTCGTGATCTCCACGCCCTTTAGATCTTTGGAATAAACTTCCTCTACTGGTTTCAGCCTTATCTCGAAATCCAGTCCCATCTCCCGAAAGAATTGTTGCCTGCGTGGCGATGCCGAAGCCAAAATAATATGATAGTCCTTTAGTTTTTCCTGTAGCATAATTATATCAGTACAAATTTAAAAAGCCCAATGGAGAGAATTCCTGTTGCAAGAACAAATTTGAGCACCAGGCTTAAATGGTGATAATCTTTTTTTGAGTTGGCAGCAGCAAGCTTTACCATGCTGTAGAGCAGGGGCCCGGCCACCAGAAATAAAGCGTAAAGCATGGCTGCTTTACTCACGTAAAGATAATTATATATGTAATACAGCACCCCTGAAAGCGGAAGTACAGCGATTCCAAAAATGATAAAATTGGTTCGTCTTCTACCCAGCAGAACAGGTAGAGTATTGTATTTTGCTTTATAATCTCCCTGTATATCTTCCTGGTCCTTTACCATTTCTCTTAAGAAATTGACGAGAAATGCAAAAATACCATAATCAATAAGGATCGAAAACATCACTTTTTGAGTAGCGAGATTTTGAGGATTTATGGCCGGAACCAAGTCAAAGATCCCCACCATTAAAATGATCATGCCCACCATTACACTCACCACCAGGTTCCCTACCAAAATGGTTCCTTTTATCTGGGTGGCATAAAAATAAAGGAAAGCAGATGGGAGAATGAATAAAGCTACAAAGGAGGATTTTCCAACCAGGTTGCTCAGGTAGAAACCTATTCCCACACCAACCAGGTTTAGAGCGATGAACCAGTTCCATGCCGCCTTTTCTGAAAGGAATTTGCCTATGACCATTTTCTGAGGTTTGTTGATCCCGTCAGATACTGTGTCATGAATGTCATTGATGATATTTCCTGCTGCAGCAAGTGCGATCATAGAGACCACTAACAGTGCAAAATCCAAATGCCCTAATGTTGTGGCTATTCCAAAAGGTTTAAATAGGAAATACTTAACCAGGACCTGTGTAAGCAGGATCATCAAAAGATTTGGTAATCTTATAAGTTTCAAAAATGGGATCACAGGCATAGCTTAGGCAGAGACAAATTTGAGTCCTATAATAGAAGTGATGAGGGTGAAGAGGAAGAATAACCGCCAAAAATGTACGGGTTCTTTAAATACAAAGATCCCGATAAGTACAGTGCCAAATGCTCCAATTCCAGTCCATACTGCATAGGCTGTACCTATAGGCAAGGTCTGTGTTGCTTTGTAGAGCAAGGTCATACTCAGGGTTAGGCAAATAAAGAAGCCCGCCATCCACCACATAGCAGTACTGCCCGATGTTTCTTTTGCCTTACCAAGGCAGGTTGCAAAACCTACTTCAAAGAGCCCGGCAATAATAAGGAGGAGCCAGTTCATTTGTGGTCACTCCATTTTCCCTGGACTTTCAAAACTTGCTCAATTACATCACGCACACAACCTTTTCCACCTTTCTTATGCGAAACGTATCTGGAAACTTCCTTGATCTCGGCAACAGCATCTTGTGGGCAACAGGGAAGTCCCACCTTTTTCATAGGGTAAAGGTCGGGCAGGTCATCACCCATGTACAGCACCTCATTATGTTTGATATTGTAGATGTCAAAGAATTCCTCCATCTGCTCCACTTTATCGGGACAGCCTAGATAAATGTCGGTTATTCCAAGGCCGCGTAGCCTGTGCCGAACACCTTCATTCTTCCCACCAGAGATCACACAAATGGTATAGCCTTTTTCCCGGGCATATTTCATCGCATAACCATCCTTAATGTTCATGGTGCGTAAAAGCTCGCCATTGGTGCTAATTTGGATGGAACCATCGGTGAGCACGCCATCTACATCAAAAATAAAGGTGGTGATCTGGGCTAAAAATTCTTTATAACTTTTTTCCATGAAAACTTTGAATTGCTGAAGTTAATAATTCGTAGATCTTCCTGTTTTCTGAAGATCCCAGGAGTTCCAGGTGAGTATTTATTGTTGAAACATCGTTTCTCATTGCAGGACCCGTTTGCACTGCAGCCGGTGAAGCCTGCTCGATCTTTTTTGCTGTTTCACTGATCAAGGGTTTCAAAATTTCGAACGGAATTTCCCCTTTTTGACAGAGCTGTTCTCCAACAGCATAAAGATGATTTACAAAATTGCACACAAAAACAGCAGACAAATGTATTTGCTTTCGTTGCTGTGATGAGATCTCATAGGCCTTTCCCGAAATTTTGCCGGCCAGGTCCTTGAGCAGTTGAAGATCTTCAACCCGATTTGTTTCCAGGCAAAACGGAATTTGAGAATAATCTACCGTTTTCTCTTTGGAAAAGGTCTGGAGAGGATAAAAAACACCTCTTCGGGTGCAAGTAGAGAGCGCATCAAGAGGCACAGAGCCTGAAGTGTGAACTATCAAGCCGTTTTTCTGGCTCAGCTTTTCTGCAATCTGGGGGATCACATCATCTTTCAGGGCGAGGAGAAAAATATCTGCTTCTGCAAGTTCAGAAATTTTTGAAGTAGTTTTCGTCTCGCCTTTAAAGAAATCGAGGCTTGCTTCAGCATGATTGTATACCTGCTTTACATTGACTCCTTCCGCAGCCGAAAAAGCTTTGAAAAGGTGCGTCGCCACATTCCCTGAACCTAAGACTATGATCTCGATCATGCGGCTAAATTACCAAAATTTTCTTCACTGCTTTAGTCCTGGCTTTTCTCCTGAAAATGTACAGTTAATTAAATCTTAATTCCTCCAAAAATCCATACTTTTGCAGCGTTTAATAAAGCAAATTCCTCATGCAGAAAAAAATAGCTTCTATTATATTTTCCACCCGATTAATGGCCTTTCTCTTTATAGTTTTTGCCATAGCTCTTGGGTTGGGAACTTTTATCGAAAACTGGTACAGCACAGAAACTGCGAAAGTCTGGATCTATAATGCATTGTGGTTTGAAGTGATCATGGCCTTCTTTGTGATTAACTTCGTAGGAAATATCTTCCGGTACGGCTTACACAAAAAGGAAAAATGGTCATCGCTGTTACTTCACCTGTCATTCATTCTTATTTTGGTTGGTGCGTTTGTAACTCGCTATATTAGTTATGAAGGAATGATGCCAATTAGAGAAGGGGCTACGGAAAATACATTCCTATCAGAAAAGACATTTTTGACCACCTTTATTGACGGCGAAATAGAAGGTGAAGCCTTACGCCGGGTTGTAGAGGAAGAAGTGCTGCTTGCGCCAGGTGCTTCAAATGAATTTACTTTCAATACCGATTATAACGGCCAGCCAGTAAAACTGGAAATTATAGATTTTATTCACGGCGCCGAAGAAGGACTTGTTGAAGATCCTGAAGGAGAAAATTACCTGAAGATCGTTGAAGCAGGAGGTGGTGATCGTCATGATCATTTTATTAAGGAAGGTGAAGTCTCCAGTATTCATAATGTTCTTTTTGCATTCAATAAACCTACAGATGGTGCTATCAATATTGGTTTGGAAGGAGAAGAATATACCATCTCTTCTCCCTTTGAAGGTTCTTACATGAGAATGGCCGACCAGCAACAAGGGAAGGTAGCGGCAGATTCTGTACAAACTCTAATGCTGAGATCTCTTTACAATATGGCAGGAATGCAGTTCGTATTACCAGATCCTGCTATAAGAGGAAAATATGATATCATCCCCACAAAAGAAAAGGCCGAAGGGCAACAGGATGCTGCAGTGGTGAGAATTAGCACGGGCGGTGAATCCCAGACTGTAAGTTTACTTGGTGGAAAAGGAATGATCAATGATCCTAAAAAATTGAATATAGGTGGACTTGAATTTTATGTGCAGTATGGATCGAAAGAATACGAACTACCATTTTCCATTAAGCTAAATGATTTTATTGCTCAGAAATATCCCGGCACAGAGAAAAGTTATTCTTCTTTTAAGAGTAAGGTTACCGTAGTAGACGAAGAAAGCTTTGATTATGAAATATTTATGAATCATGTGCTCGACCATAAAGGCTACAGGTTCTTCCAGGCATCCTTTGATCCCGATGAAAAGGGAACCGTACTTTCTGTAAATCATGATTTTTGGGGCACCTGGATCACTTATATCGGCTATACACTTTTATACATTGGCCTTATGTGGATCCTTTTCGCCAGAGGTTCTAGATTTGGGGAACTAAAACTGATGTTGGAAAAAGTGAAAAAGAAAAAGGCAAAATATATGACCGTCTTCCTGGTCTTATTTTCTACAGGAATTGGTTTTGCGCAAGAGGACGGGCACCAGCATGAGAATCCACTGGCAATTCCAAAAGCCAGAATTGATTCTATTATCATGGCCAACGTTGTTTCTGAAGAGCATGCAGCCCAGTTCGGCCGACTCGTTGTGCAGGATGCCGGCGGGAGAATGAAGCCGGTCAACACCTATTCTTCCGAATTGCTTCGGAAGTTGAGTAAAAGTGATGATTACGAAGGCCTGACTTCAGACCAGGTACTTATCTCCATGACTGAAAATCCGACGATCTGGTATAATGTTCCCGTGATCAATGTAAAAAAGGATAACGACAGCATTCGACATATAGTTGGCGTAGCCGAAGATCAGAAATATTTGGCGCTTACCAGCTTTTTTGACAGGGAAGGAAACTATAAACTGGGGCCTTACCTGGAAAGAGCTTACATGTCTTCTGTTCCAAACCAATTTGAAAAAGATTTCATAGAGACAGACAGGCGAGTGAGTTTACTTTATAATGCTTTACAGGGAAAGATCCTTAGGATCTTCCCAATTCCGGGGCATGAGAACAATAAATGGGTGTCCTTTCCTGAAGCAGCCGAAGCTGGTTTTAAAGGTATGGACTCGGTATACACCAGGCAGATCCTACCTATGTATTTTTCTGCTCTTCGCACAGCAAAAGAAACAGGAGATTACAGTCAGGCGAATGAGCTGCTGAATAGCATTCAGGGATTTCAGAAGAAATTTGGGGAAGAAGTTATTCCTTCAGAAAAGAAGATAGAGACAGAGATCCTGTACAACAAGTATGATATCTTCAGAAATCTCTTCTGGATGTATATGCTTGCAGGGGTGCTCATGTTGTTTTTTGTCATTTTCCAGATCTTTAAAGACAGCAGGGCCATTCGAGGATTGATCACTGTGAGTAAAGTAACTATCATTATTTTCTTCACCTTGCATACCGCGGGTCTTATTGCGCGCTGGTACATCTCCGGGCATGCACCGTGGAGTGACGCTTATGAATCTATGATCTACGTGGCCTGGGCTACTATGCTCTTCGGTCTACTGTTTGGGAGAAAAAGTGATCTTACCATAGCTTCTACTGCTTTTGTCACCGCTATGATCCTTATGATC
This sequence comes from Salinimicrobium oceani, assembly GCF_012037645.1. Lineage (NCBI taxonomy): Bacteria > Pseudomonadati > Bacteroidota > Flavobacteriia > Flavobacteriales > Flavobacteriaceae > Salinimicrobium > Salinimicrobium oceani. The sequence goes on along the minus strand of NZ_JAAVJR010000003.1, from coordinate 158,173 downwards.
GCTCACTGGAACTGGATGGATCCTTCAATTGCGAATTTGCAACCGGTACTGGATTCCTATTGGTTGATGATCCACGTTTCGGTCATTGTGGGTAGCTATGGACCTTTTACGCTGGGAATGATCCTGGGCGCTGTGGCACTTATCCTAATGATCTTTACTACCCGGAAGAATAAGAAGAAAATGGATCTCACTATCAAGGAGATCACCATTATAACCGAAATGGCCCTTACCATTGGTCTTGTAATGCTAACTATCGGAAATTTCCTTGGAGGGCAATGGGCAAATGAAAGCTGGGGCCGTTACTGGGGCTGGGATCCTAAAGAGACCTGGGCGCTGGTGAGCATCATGGTATATGCTTTTGTGATCCACATGCGACTGGTGCCGGGAATGAGAAGCCGATGGCTTTTTAACTTTATGGCTATAGTAGCATTTGCCAGCATCATGATGACCTACTTTGGGGTGAATTTCTATCTTTCAGGATTGCATTCCTATGCAAGCGGAGATAAGGTGATCACACCTACTTTCGTTTATTATTCTGTTGCAGTAGTTGGCCTTTTGGGTGCAGTTTCATACTGGCGCTTCAAGAAATACTATAAAAAAGGAAATCGCTCCAGGTTGACTGCGGAATATCTCAAGAAGAAAAAGGATAGGAAGAGGGAATAAGAGCTGTGGATATAAGCGGGTTGCGAAGCTAAATAGAAAGTGCAGGGGAAATCAATGTTTTCACTGGAATGATGAAGATAATTCCTTAACCTCCCGAATTATTTAAATTTTCCCTGCTGATAGTCTTCATAAGCCTGGTCGATCTCTTCTATGGTATTCATCACAAAAGGTCCCTGCGCGACAACAGGTTCTTTAAATGGTTTGGCATGCCCAAATAAGACCGTACTTTCTGTCAGGGCTTCTATTCGCAGATCTTCGCTGTCGTTATTAAATTCCACCAGGTGCAGCGACTGGATGATCTCACCATTTATCTTAATTTCCCCTTTAATCACATAGCATAGGATGTTATGGCTTTGAGGCACCTTTATTGAAAACACTCCCTCTGGTTCGAAAAAAAGCGTGCTAAGGTGGATATCTGTGAGGGTTTCGAAAGCTCCGCTGGTATCATTCAAGGTTCCCGAAATGACCTGGGCTTTCACTTTTCGATCCTCAAAAAATGTCACGGGAATATCTCCTTTTTGAAGCCCTTTGTAATTAGGAGAGGTCATTTTGAGACGAGCCGGTAAGTTGACCCACAGCTGAAGGATTTCAAGTGGCCCTCCTTCCTTTTTGAATTTTTCTGAAGAGACTTCAGCATGAGTAAGTCCGCGGCCTGCAGTCATCCATTGCACTCCACCACTTTCAATCACGCTATTGTTTCCTCCGGAATCTTTGTGCGCAATATCTCCCTCGAGGATGAAGGTTACAGTTTCCATTCCGCGATGAGGGTGAGGCCCAAAGGGTAATCCATTATTTCCAGGCTGGTAATTCTGAGGTCCGTGATGGTTGAGGAACAAAAATGGATCGATCATCCTTAGCTCCCGGGTTGGCATGGGAGAATAAGTAATGAGATCGGCGATGGGTCGATACTCTGCTTTGTAGGTTCGCTTTACAGTTCTCATGCTATTGGAATTCAAAATTAAAGTTCAGAATTGAAAAATGCGCTAATCCTTATTCCTTACGTAAATGAGCTTGTATTTTCCTCTTCCCTGATTTTCTCTGGATTCAATTTCAAACTTATCTATGGAATTGATCATTGGCGTTAGCTTCTGAAATCCATAATTACGGGAATCGAAATTAGGTTGTTTTTTCTGTAACAGGCTGCCCACATCACCAAGAAACGCCCAGCCGTCATCGTCGGCAACATCTGAAATTGTTGAGGCGATCAACTTGATCACCCTATTGGTGATCTTGTCATAGTCGCTCTTTTTGGTTTCCTTTTCCTTGTCAGATTCCTTGCTTTGATTTTTAAGGATCTCGATGTAAATAAAGCGGTCGCAGGCAACAATAAATGGGTCGGGCGTTTTCTTTTCTCCAATTCCAATCACATTCATTCCCGCTTCCCGAAGGCGGGTTGCAAGCCTGGTGAAATCACTGTCACTGGAAACCAGACAAAAACCGTCTACTTTTTCTGAATAAAGAATATCCATGGCATCAATGATCATGGCCGAGTCGGTAGCATTTTTTCCCTGGGTATATCCGTATTGCTGAATTGGAGTTACTGCATTCTCAAGCAGCACTGCCTTCCATTTCGCGAGGTGGGGTTTGGTCCAGTCCCCGTAAATTCTTTTTATAGTTGGGTTGCCGTATTTTGCGATCTCTTCCATCATTTCCTTTACGTAGGCAGAGGGAATATTGTCGCCGTCTATCAATACCGCTAGTCTTACATCCATTAATTTAATTTTCTTAATTAGTCTATAAAGATAGTTAATTGGCCGCGACCCTGCAGGTGAGCGATGCGGATTAGTATTTTTTTAGGATTACCGGAATTCTTATCCCGACAAGAGGTGCCAAAAAGGGCATTTTAGGAATGCTCTATATTATCTGGCTCAATGTGAATAAGGATATCTGCAATTTCGGGCATTTCCCTAAGTAGCCTGTCTTTTAGATTATGGGAGATGAGATGGCCTTCATTTACAGAAAGTTCTCCATTCACTATCACATGAAGGTCTACGTGATAGGTCATTCCTGTCTTGCGGATGTAACACTTCTCGGTCTCGATCACACCTTTTTCCTTTTGAGAAATCGATCTAATGTCTTCCACCATGTCATCGTAAAGATGCTCATCCATGATCTCTCCTAAAGCCGGACGTAAGATGAGATATGCGTTATAAAGTATAAATCCGGAAGCAAAGAGTGCAGCCCAGTCATCGGCAGTTTCATAGCCTTTGCCCATAAAAATGGCAATTGATATCCCTATAAAAGCCATTAGGGAAGTAATAGCATCACTGCGATGGTGCCAGGCATCTGCTTTGAGGGAACTGGAATTGGTCTCATCACTTTTTTTGTTGATGAACCTGTAAAAGATCTCTTTAGTAATAATGATCGCAGCAAGTACGAGAAGCGTATACGATTTAGGAACTTTATGGGGCGTTTGGATGTTTTCGATACTTTCCAAAACTATGACAGTGGCCGAAACTACCAGAAAACCTACTACGGCAAAAGTTATAAGTGGTTCTACACGGCCGTGGCCGTAGGGATGGTTCTCATCTGCCGGTCTTGCCGAATATTTGAGTCCGAAGAGAACGAGCAGGCTGGCAAAAACATCTGTAGTAGATTCTATAGCATCTGCAATGAGGGCGTAGGAATTCCCAAAGATCCCGGTCACACCTTTAATAACAGCCAGGGCTGCATTTCCAAAAATGCTGAGATATGCTGCTTTTACAGCCTTTTGATGTGACTCCTGTATCATTGGGGTTAAGAAGTTAAAAGGCCGGTTTTTTACCGGCCCTTGTTTTATTCTTCCTCTTCTTGTGATTCTTCCATGGTGTGATATACATGCTGTACATCATCATCTTCCTCCAGCTTTTCCAGAAGTTTTTCAACATCGGCAGCTTCCTCAGGAGTAAGTTTCTTTGTCACCTGCGGAATGTATTCAAAGCCAGATGAAATGATCTCAATATCACGGCTCTCCAATTCCTTTTGTAAGGCTCCAAAAGCTTCAAATGGCGCATAGATAATTATTCCATCCTCATCTTCGAATACTTCTTCGGCCCCGAAATCTATTAATTCAAGTTCCAGCTCTTCTGCATCCAGGCCTTCTTTTGCTATTCTGAAATTGCAGGTATGGTCGAACATGAATTCTACCGAGCCCGAAGTGCCCAGGTTGCCGTCACATTTGTTAAAGTAGGAGCGTACATTGGCAACAGTACGGTTATTATTATCTGTAGCGGTCTCAACAAGAACTGCAATGCCATGTGGCGCATAGCCTTCAAAAAGCACGATCTTGTAATCTCCCTGACTCTTATCGGACGCTCTTTTTATAGCGCGCTCGATATTGTCTTTGGGCATATTTACACTCTTGGCATTCTGGATCACTGCCCGTAGCCTGGAATTGGTATCGGGATCTGGCCCGCCTTCCTTCACAGCCATTACAATATCTTTCCCAATGCGGGTAAAGGCTTTGGCCATAGCAGACCATCGCTTCATTTTACGCGCTTTCCTGAATTCAAATGCTCTTCCCATTTACTAAGTGTGGTATTTTAATAGAGGCGTAAAAATAGGAAAAATCATCAAGCTCCTAAAAAAGATTATTCGGCGGAATCTATAATATTCTCAATGCTTCGGGCAAGTTTAAAATCTTTTTCTGTAACCCCTCCTGCATCATGTGTGGAAAGTGAGATCATAAGTTCATTGTAAACATTTGTCCACTCTGGGTGATGCTGCTGGGCTTCTGCTTCAAAAGCGATCCTTGTCATCACCGAAAAAGCTTCCTTGAAATTTTCGAACTGGAAAGAGGTGTGAAGCGCATCACCTTTATGTTCCCAACCTTCAAGATCTTCCAGTCTCCTGTTGATCTCGTAATCATCCAATATTTCCATGGCCTTAAGTTTTCTTAAAGTTACACATCCTATTAAAGGAGGAGAATCTAATTAGTAGAAGATTAACAATCAGGATACCAGGCTGCTGTTCACCACCTCCTGGATAGAGATCTGCAGATTTTTGGGAAGGAGATTGTCTTTTGGTACCACAGCCAGAAAACGGTCAAAATTTGAATCATAGACGTTCTTCAGCAAAGGATCTTTTTCCCCTAAAGCTTCGCAGATTTCGGAAATTAGATCATTGTGATGAATTAGATCATTGCTTCCAAGGTGAAACACTCCCTGTCGGTTCCTGTTGATGATATAATGCAATTGCTGGGTAAGTTTGGCTTCAGAAGTGGCATTGACAACCACGTTGGCAAAGACTTCAATAGCTTCTTTTTCCCGAAGTTGTCGTTTCATTTCCAGGACTCTTGGAGAATTTGCGCCGTAAACCATAGGAAGCCTTGCAATCACATATTTGTTGTTTGGCAGGCGAAGCAGTGCGTTTTCGATCTTGATCTTAAATCTTCCGTAAATGCTTTGCGAGAGCGTTTTGTCGTATTCGTATGATGGGTAATTTGTAAAAGCATCAAAGACATTAGCCGATGAAAGAAAAATAAGCCTGGTATTCTTATTTTTTTTCAGGTACTCTATGATCTCAAAATGCGCGTGCACCTGCGCGTCAAAGTTGCCGCGAAGGGCTGAGATGATTACATTAGGTCGAAGATTTTCAAGAAGGATACTAATGGTTTCCCGCTCTACGTCAAATTGGTGGAACTTCTTATTTTTTGCAAAGAAATCATCTTCTGAGAGGTAAGTGGCATGCGTGTCAAAATAGGGGCAAAGCTCTTTATACAGGGCATTCCCGATAAAGCCGCTTCCCCCTAAGATCAAAATTCTTTTCAAAAACTATCCTTTATAAAATGGCATTTTTACCACTGTAGCAGGAAGTGCTTTTTTTCTTATCTGAATATTTATTTTACTTCCTGGAGTAGCATAGGCTGTAGCTACATATCCCATTCCAATTCCTTTTTCAAGAGAAGGAGACATGGTGCCCGAAGTTACATTGCCAATAACCTTGCCATTGTCATCTACGATCTCATAACCCTGGCGGGGAATTCCGCGTTCATTGAGTTCGAACCCAACAAGCCTGCGCTTTGGTCCTTGTTCCTTTTGTTCTTTCAGGGCTTCAGAGTTGATGAAATCCTTTGTAAACTTGGTGATCCAGCCAAGGCCGGCTTCTATAGGCGAAGTGGTGTCGTCGATGTCATTTCCGTAGAGACAGAAGCCCATCTCGAGCCTTAAAGTATCTCGTGCTGCCAATCCAATTGGTTTGATACCAAACTCCGCACCGGCTTCAAAAACTCTGTCCCAAATGCGCTTTACATCATCGTTCTTGCAGTAGATCTCAAATCCGCCACTACCCGTATAGCCTGTAGCCGAAATGATCACATTTTCCACACCTGCAAAAGGAGCTACCTCAAAGGTGTAGAATTTTATTTCTGAAAGATTTACATCGGTTAGAGATTGCATTGCTTCCGCTGCCTTTGGACCCTGAATGGCCAGAAGGGAATATTCATCTGAAAGATCTCTCATGGTAGCATCCATAGTATTGTGCTGGGAGATCCAGTTCCAGTCCTTTTCAATATTTGAAGCGTTGACCACCAGCAGGTACTTCTCTGCATTAAAGCGATAAATGATTAAATCGTCAACTATACCATCTGTATTGTTAGGCATACAGCTGTACTGCGCCTTACCGTCTGTTAGTTTTGATGCGTCGTTGGAGCTTATCTTCTGAATTAACTCCAGTGCATTTTCACCTGTGATAAGGAATTCACCCATGTGTGAAACATCAAAAACGCCTACTGCTTTTCGTACAGTTTCGTGTTCTGCGTTTACACCTTCATAGGAAACAGGCATGTTGTATCCTGCAAAAGGAACCATTTTGGCTCCAAGGTCTATATGAGTAGAGGAAAGGGCTGTATTTTTCATGTAAAATAAAATTTGGGCAAATTTATTAATTTCAGAAAGGATTGAGGGTTTTATATGATAATTTTAAACAGAAATAAGTCTGCTGAAGAATGGGCCGGCAGGAAATTCTATATTTGTACCAAACCACCAACCTATGAAGATCCTTAGTGCCAAACAACTTAAGGAGGCTGATAAGATTACGCTTGAAAAGCAGGGAATATCTTCCACAGAGCTCATGGAAAGAGCTGCTTCGCTGGTATTTGAGGAAATCCATAAACGTCTTGAAGGCGCGCCAATCCCCGTTAAAATTTTCTGCGGAATAGGTAATAATGGTGGAGACGGACTCGTCATTGGACGTAAATTAATAGAAGCGGGATACGCTGTTACTGTTTTTATAGTGAATTACAGCGACCAGCGATCACAGGATTTTCTTATCAATTATGAAAGGATAAAGAATCGCACCAGGAAATGGCCTGTGCTTCTAAAATCTGAAGAAGATTTTCCTGAGATCAATTATGGCGACTTTGTTGTAGATGCTATTTTTGGAGTAGGTCTTAATCGGCCCATGGTAGCCTGGGTGGCCAAACTGGTACAGCACATCAATGCTGCAGGTGCTTTCATTCTTGCCGTTGATATGCCTTCGGGCTTAATGGCCGATGCACCAGTAGCAGACAGGGAAAGTATTATCCGCGCCAGTTATACCATTACCTTTCAATCGGCTAAAATGGCATTTTACATGCCCCAGACTGCCGTATTTGTGGGCGACCTGCAAATAATTGATATTGCTTTAGATACAGGATATCTGAAGGAGGCCAAAGCAGTTGCAAATTTGATCTCCAGGCCAGAAGCAAAAGCTCTTTATAGGCCGCGACAACGATTTACACATAAAGGCACCTATGGCCATGCCCTCATCATAGGAGGTAGTTATGGTAAGATTGGAAGCGTTTGTCTTACGGCAACTGCCGCTTTACGGGCCGGTGCCGGTCTCGTCACCATTTTCGCACCTAAGTGCGGTTACGAGATCCTGCAAACTTCACTTCCCGAAGCTATGGTCATTACAGATCCTCATAAGGAAATACTCACTCAGATAGACTTCGATATAGAACCCGATGTCATTGGATTTGGCGTAGGTGTAGGTACGAAAGAGGGAACAACAGAGGCTATGCGTCACCTGCTCCAAAAAACCAAGAAGCCTATGGTCATTGATGCCGATGGTATCAACATACTTTCCAAAAATGAGGATTTCTTTGAGCTTTTACCAGAAGGAACTATACTCACCCCACATCCAAAGGAACTGGAACGTCTTATTGGCCCCTGGGAAAATGATTTCGAGAAGCTGGAAAAGGTGCGGGATCTTAGTAAAAAGTACAAACTCATAATCCTTATCAAAGGGACTTACACTTTTATTGTAACTCCAAATGATCTTTATATAAATACAACAGGGAATCCCGGTATGGCGACGGCCGGTAGTGGCGATGTCCTCACCGGTGTCATTACAGCATTGATTGGCCAGGGGTATGAACCCCTGCGGGCGGCTGTGCTGGGCGTATACCTGCATGGCAAGGCGGGAGATCTGTGCGCCGAGAAATTTAGTTACGAAGGTGTGGTAGCCGGCGATATTGCCCGTCATACAGGAGCCGCCATTTTTGACCTTTTTGAAACCCAACAAAAACCATCATGAGAGACTGTCACTATATAAGTTCTTCTGTACTTGACCTTGAAGAAGTAAGGGAGATCATTGTTCATAAGAAGAGCCTGGACCTGAGCGAAGAGGCAATTTACAACATTGAGAAAGCCCGAAAATATCTGGACAATAAAATGAAGGAGAACAAAACTCCTATCTACGGGATCAATACAGGTTTTGGCTCTTTATGCAATGTGAAGATCTCTTCAGACAATCTTACACGGCTACAGGAAAACCTGGTGATGTCACACGCCTGTGGGACCGGAGAAAAAGTATCAGAGTCGGTAGTGAGGCTAATGTTGCTGCTCAAGATACAGTCATTGAGCTATGGGCACTCTGGCGTATCTCTTGATACTGTGAGACGACTTATTGACTTTTATAATAATGACATTCTTCCGGTGGTATATTCCCAGGGATCTTTGGGCGCGTCGGGAGATTTGGCACCGCTCGCACATTTGTCCCTGCCTTTAATCGGGAAAGGAGAAGTCATTTTAGAAGGCGAAATAATCTCTTCGGAAGAAATGCTGAAGAAATTTGATTGGAAACCCATTACCTTACAATCGAAAGAAGGTCTTGCATTGCTGAATGGTACCCAGTTCATGAGCGCTCATGCTGTAGAAGCTACTTTGAGATCTTTGCGACTATCTATGTGGGCAGATGTTATTGGAGCGTTATCTGTTGACGCCTATGATTGTAATATTTCTCCATTTGATGAACTGGTACACCTGGTAAGGCCTCACAGAGGCCAGGTTAAAACTGCCGAAAGAATTAGAAAGATCCTTGCCGGAAGTGAGATCGCAAAGCAAGACAAGCAGAACGTACAGGATCCATATTCATTTCGTTGCATACCGCAGGTTCATGGCGCAAGCAAAGACACACTGGATTTTGTGTACAAATGTTTTAAGACCGAGATCAATTCGGTAACCGATAACCCGAACATCTTCGTCGACGCCGATAAGATCATTTCGGGAGGGAATTTTCACGGGCAATCCCTGGCTCTTGCCCTCGACTATCTGGCAATTGCAATGGCTGAGCTGGGTAATATCTCCGAAAGAAGGATCTATCAGCTGGTGTCAGGATTAAGGGGGCCCGCGTTCTTAGTGGATGCTCCCGGCCTCAACAGCGGCTTTATGATTCCGCAGTATACGGCAGCAAGTATCGTAAGCCAGAATAAGCAACTATGTACCCCGGCAAGTGTGGATTCCATCGTATCCTCAAACGGGCAGGAAGATCATGTTAGTATGGGGGCGAATGCGGCAACCAAAGCTTTAAAGGTGGTTGAGAACGTTTCCACCATCCTGGCCATTGAATTATATAATGCCTCGCAAGCACTTTCTTACCAGAAAAACCACAAGACTTCTCCAATTCTTCAGAAATTAGTGGAAGAATTCAGAAAAGAGGTACCGCTGGTAAAGGAAGATGTCGTAATGGCGCCATACATTCAAAAAGCCAAAGCTTTTCTGGAAAGCTATTCGCTTAAAGAGTTTTCTTTTGAATAGGAGTTGAGAACTTCTCTCATCCAGGTCTTTGCTTCTTCCAGGGAACTAAAGATCTGGAAAGAATTTCTATTAGTGTAAAACTGTTGTTCAAGCCTTGCACTTTCTCTAACCATTGGATTTTCAGAAACTACTGCAATAGCTTTTAACTGCGGATGTTCTGCAGATTCCCGATACACCATTGGGTTAACGGCATAAGAATTTACTCTGTTGGAAATATATCCGAAGGGTTCATTTTTGAAATGATCAACTCCTATTTGTAATATCATTCTATTGGTTTCGACGTCGAGAAGTGCACCTTCGTTCATCTCATTGACCAACATTTTGTCCTGTACCCAGATCACTCCGCAGTCCAGTTTAACCTGCTTGTTCATTATTTGTAGGGAATATTGGGGTGAATTTAGACTATTTTTTTCAATTCTGTATTAGTTTGAGCTGCTGGGTTATAAAAAAATAACGTCCCAAAAATGACATTTTTGAGACGTTATTTTGGCAAGGGAGACTATTACTTTAAGCCGCCAACCATATCTTTAGGCTGTACCCATTCATCAAAATCCTCAGCAGTAACATATCCTAGATTCACTGCTTCTTCTTTAAGAGTAGTTCCATTTTTGTGGGCTGTATTCGCAATTTCGGCTGCTTTGTAATACCCAATTTTGGTGTTAAGTGCAGTTACCAGCATGAGGGAGTTGTTGAGCAACTCCTGTATCCTTTCTTTATTTGGTTCAATACCTACAGCACAATGCTCATCAAAAGAAGTACAGGCGTCACCTAATAACTGTGCACTCTGAAGAATATTAGCTGCCATTACAGGTTTGAAGACATTCAATTCGAACTGCCCCTGCATGCCACCTACGTTAATGGTAACGTCATTTCCAATTACCTGTGCGCATACCATAGTGAGGGCTTCTACCTGGGTAGGATTCACTTTTCCTGGCATGATGGAAGATCCAGGTTCATTGGCAGGAATAAGAATCTCTCCAATTCCACTTCTGGGACCCGAAGCCAGCATCCTTACATCATTTGCAATTTTATTTAAAGAAACAGCCAGGGTTTTTAAGGCCCCGCTGGTTTCAACAAAAGCATCGTGGGCCGCCAGGGCTTCAAACTTATTTGGAGCTGAGATAAAAGGCAGTTCGGTAAATTTGGCAATGAATTCGGCCACTCTTTTGGAATAACCCTTAGGGGTATTTAATCCGGTTCCTACAGCTGTACCTCCTAATGCAAGTTCAGAAAGGTGAGGCAAGGTGTTTTCAAGGGCATTTAATCCATGATCCAGCTGGGAAACATAACCGCTAAATTCCTGCCCCAGGGTGAGAGGAGTGGCATCCATGAAATGGGTGCGACCTATTTTTACCACATCCTTAAATTCTTCTGATTTCTTTTTGAGGGTATTTCTTAATCGTTTAACCCCAGGAATCGTCACTTTTACGATCTTCTCGTAAACGGCAATATGCATTCCAGTAGGAAAAGTATCATTTGAAGATTGGGATTTATTGACATCATCATTTGGAGAAAGAACTTTTTCTCCTTCTCCTATGGTTCGTCCTGCCAGCTGTTGCGCACGGTTTGCGATTACCTCATTGACATTCATGTTACTTTGTGTTCCACTTCCGGTTTGCCAAATTACCAAAGGAAACTGGTCGTCATGCTTGCCCTGAAGGATCTCATCACAAACCCTGGCTATATAATCTCTCTTGTCAACAGAAAGTACACCAAGTTCGCAATTGGTGAAAGCAGCAGCTTTTTTTAGATAAGCAAATCCATAAATGATCTCCAAAGGCATACTGCCAGGAGCACCAATCTTAAAGTTATTTCTGGAACGCTCTGTCTGCGCACCCCATAGTTTATCTGAAGGGACTTTTACTTCCCCCATCGTATCTTTTTCTATTCTATAGTCCATAACGGGAATTGATTTACCACAAATTTACATTATCGTGAAATTTTAAAAGCTTAAAATGAAACAAAATTCTAAGGGAAATTATAAATTTTGATGGTGAAAGCTTGCACGGCTACTGCGGAAAAATAAAATAAAAACTTTTGCGATAAGAAAAGAGAGTTAGTATCTTTGGCACAGATTCAATAAATAAGGAACCATGTTTGAATTTGATCAATATCTTGGCTTTATAGCTTTTATCACTATACTTCTTATAGGCTTTTGGGTAATGTTGTTTCTTACAGCGATCATTCCATACTGGATTGGTGGAGCTGTCAAGGAAATGCTCGAGGAAAAGAAGGAAAAGAAACGCCTGGAAAGAGAAAAAATTTAAGGACTTTGAAAGTCCTTTTTTTATGCCCTTTTTTTAGAGGTGAAAATGAAAAAAGCTGTCTACTGACAGCTTTTTTCTTTGGCCTAACTCTAATAATTGTTAGAATTCTCCTCCTTCGCCATTCATATCCTCGTCATTATTTTCATTGCCTCTTCTTTGTCTATCCTGTTCGCGACGTTGTTGATTGAATCTGTAAGTGAAAGACAGGATAATACTTCTTTGTCTCCACTGGAATTCACTTTCCCTTTCAAAAAAGGCTGTTGTAGTAAAGGATTCTCTTTTTCTGGAATTGAGAAGATCCTGAACATTAAGTGTTAATGATGCTTTTTCATTGAATAGTTCCTTGCTCACTGCCATATCTACAGATAGCAGACCCTGGGTTTCAGTCTGGGCACCTTCAGAAGCTCCTCTATAGAAAGCATTCGTTTGCCAGTCGATTTTCCAGGGCAAGGTTACCTTGGAGCTAAACCTTCCGAAGTAACTGGTATTTTTTGCGCTGTAATCGATCCCGTTATAATCTCCATCTGTATCAAACTGAAAGAAATTGAAGCTACCGTTAAGACGCAGCCAGCGTGCAGGATTATAAAGCAAACCTGCCTCGGCACCGATCCTGGTATTGGTTGCCAGGTTAATTGGAATAGTACGTATCACCTGAGTGCCATCTTGAGAGGTTGATCCTTGCTCTACACGCTCAAAAGAATCTGTCTCATGTTGATAGTAAACCGAAGAGGTGAAAGTTAATTTCTTCCAGCGCTTTAAATATCCCAGGTCAAAAGCATTAGAGAATGCAGGCTGAAGATTGGGATTTCCCTGGAAAATATTAGTACGGCTCGCCCGTGATGGAAATGGGTTGATGAACCAGCCTCTGGGCCTGTTAATTCTTCTGTTATATCCCAGGGTAATGTTTTCCATTTCGCCTATTTCATAGATAAGGTTCACTGTAGGGAAAAGTCCGAGATAATTGTTGTCAAAATTGGTTTCAATTGGGATGCCGAATTCTTCTTCCAGTTCTTCTTCGGAAAGGTTGGATTGGATATCACCTTTTAATTGCGTGTTTTCAAGCCGCAATCCCAAAAGGAACGAAAAGTCTCCAAAGCGGTTCCCATATTGAGAATAGAGGGAGTTGACATTCTCGTTATAGGTGAAAACGTTCGACAAGGCAGAGCGATCCATTTGCTGCGTATCTCGATTCTGAAGCAGGAGTTCATAATCTGTAACTTCTTCCTCGAAATTTCCCCGGTAGCCGGCTTCAAATTGAGCATCTTCTCCAATGGGGCGTACATAATCTATCTGGGCCAGGTATTCCTTCTGACTTTCTTCGGTAAATGTCTGCTCCCGTGGGTAAAATGGCAAATCGTTGGTGAGATTGAGATCAATAGTCTCAAAAATATTGGCATTCTGAGTTTCCGAATCTTTCTCGAACTGCAGGTCGGCTGTTAACTGATGTCCGCTATCATCAAATTTATTGATGTAATTAAGAGAGATCTGGTAGCTGTTGTCCTCTTCCATTTGTCGCTCTCTCCTTGTAGTTTCCAAAGCACGAGACCCTTCCCTGAACACAGTGCTGAAGTTGGAAGTGAGATCTACATCTTCCCCATAACGGTAGAATCCTGTAGCCGTTATTGAAGACATGTCTGTGATGAAATATTCAAACCCAAGGCTGGTGTTGAAATTACGATTTAACCTCTCAATTTCACGATCTTCTATTATCCGGTCATCTAATGGATCTACGAGTTCTCCTGTTTCTTCGTCTATATATTCGAAATAGCGTGTGTCTGAATAAGAATTTCCTGGGGCATCAAAATACCTGAATCCTGTGGTGTTGAAAATGTTGAATTTGTCGGTCCTTAAATTCACATTAGCCGAAAGCCCTGCCTGGTCGGGATGTCCTGCGCGGGCAGTAACAGAGCCATTAAAACCAAGAGTCTTTTCCTTTCTTAAGATGATGTTCAAAATACCTGCTGTGCCCTCTGCGTCGTAACGTGCCGAAGGGGAGGTTATCACTTCTACTCTCTCAATGGCATCTGCAGGAAGTTGAGATAACACGTCTGTATTCCCAAATCCAGCCATTGCAGAAGGTTTTCCGTTGATAAGGATACGAACGTTCTCGTTTCCTCTAAGGCTAATTCCTCCCTCAATATCTACAGAGACCGAGGGGACGTTATTTAAGGCATCGGCTACTGTTCCTCCTGCTGTAGTGAGGTCCTTCCCAATGTTGTAGATCTTTTTATCGAGTCGCACTTCCACCTGTGTAGTTTCGGCAGTTACGACTACTTCTTCCAGTTCCCCGGCAGCCATTCCAAGTGTAATGGTTCCCATGTTTACATCTCCATTGATTTGTCGACCTGTGAATTTCTTGGGTTCAAAAGAGATGAATTCGACTGTGATGTCATAATTTCCGGCTGGGACCTCTATCGAAAAAGTTCCCTGCGGATTGGTGATACCTCCTGTGATTTTGTCTGGATCTGTAGTACTTTGAAAAGATATGGTCGCATACTCGAGAGCGGTACCCTGCTCATCGGTTACCTTACCCGTGACGGTATGTTGATTTTGTGCAAAAGCTGAAAATGTGGTGAAAAGAAGAAAATAAAAAATTAAGGCACTGCTCCTTAAGTGCCGGCTCATGTTTGTGATCATACCTGGTTTTTGTACTTGGACGGCAAATGCTTGGAAAGGTTTAAAAACCTGGAGAGAATTTTATGGAAAATAACAGCAAATGCTTTTTACGGCTTCTGTTTGTTTTGCTGAGCGCTTCTTTCTTTTTCCCAATTCCTCTTAAGCATGATGTACCTGTCGTACTGAGGCTTGGTAAGTATATCTCTCATTTCTCTGTTCTCCAGCACTTCCAGCTCTAACAAGTGTTTAGTTTTTACCTCTTCTCTCATTTTAGACTGTAGGATCCTATTGCGTTTAATGGCAAATTCTACGAATTTCTTTTCCATTAGGCTCATTTGCTTGGCAGAAAGGGAGAGCTCATTTTCCCATTTTTGAGTAGTCTCTTTTGCGGCTTTTTCCAGTTCCTGAGAAGGTTCAGGCTGCATCATGGTTTGGGATACCGCTGGGCTTGAAAAAAGTAAAACAATGCTGAAAAAGGTGATAAATGTAAATAAGGTTCTGGTCTTCATAATTCAGTTTTTATAAAAATACTGAAGATCAGGCGGGTAGGAGGTTAAGTGAGGGTTAAAACCTCCTGGAGCACTGTGAAAACTTGTTAATTCAGAAGATCTTCGATGTTCTTGGTCGGTCTCCCCACCACAGCCTTTTCGTCTTTTTCCACAATGGGTCGCTGGATCAACTTCGGATTTTCTGTCATTACCCGTATCAGCTCATCATCGGTCAGATCCCTTTCGCGGTAATTCTCTTTCCAGATCTTTTCCTCTGTCCTTACCAATTCCATAGGAGACATATTCAGCTTCCCGAGCAGATTTTTTAGTTCTTTTTCACTTAAAGGCTGTTTAAGATACTCTCTTACCTCAAATTTACAACCCAGATTTTCCAGGGTCTTGAGTCCTTCTCTTGACTTGGTGCAGCGTGGATTATGGTATATGGTAATCATGCTTCTGAATTTAATTTTTGAATTATGATCGTTTCTGTCTGCTTAACTAATCTTCGACCTTTTGTCCCATCATCATGAGATATGCCTTAAGAAATTGATCAATGTCTCCATCCATTACCGAATCAACATTACCTGTTTCTTCCCCTGTTCGCACATCCTTGACCAGCTTATACGGGTGCATGACATAATTCCTTATTTGCGACCCCCATTCGATCTTCATTTTGGAATCTTCGATCTCCCTGCGCTGTGCCTGTTGCTTCTGAAGTTCAATTTCGTACAACTGACTTTTTAACAGCTGCATGGCCTTAGTCTTATTGTCGAGCTGAGAGCGGGTTTCAGAATTTTCTATAACAATTCCTGAAGGCGCGTGACGCAATCGAACTGCAGTTTCAACTTTATTTACATTCTGGCCACCTGCGCCTGAAGATCTCATGGTTTCCCAGGAAATATCAGCAGGATTGATCTCAATCTGAATGCTCTCATCAGCCAGGGGATAAACATAGACGCTGGCAAAGGAGGTATGTCTTTTAGCATTACTGTCAAATGGTGAAATTCTAACTAGCCTGTGCACTCCATTTTCGCCTTTAAGCCATCCGAAGGCGAAATCTCCTTCGATTTCAAGAGTAACTGTTTTTACGCCTGCCACTTCCCCGGCCTGATAATTTAATTCTCGAACTGAAAATTTCCGATCTTCCGCCCAGCGCAGATACATACGCATTAACATTTCTGCCCAGTCACAGCTTTCGGTACCACCGGCACCGGCTGTTACCTGTAAAACGGCACTAAGACTGTCACCTTCTTCAGATAACATATTCTTGAATTCAAGGTCTTCAATGATTGCCTTGGCCTGCACATGACGTTCCTCAACATCTTCGGCTGTTGCTTCCCCTTCCTTGTAGAATTCGAAGATAACCTCGAGATCATCCACGAGATTAACGGCCTCCTCATAATCATCTACCCATTTCTTTTCAGAATTGAGTTCTTTTAGAAGAAGCTCGGCTTTCTTAGGATCATTCCAGAATTCGGGTGCAAGAGTTTTTTCCTGCAGATTGGATATTTCTATTTTTTTGGCATCAACGTCAAAGATACCTCCTTAACGCAACCAGGCGATCTTTGAAGTTCTTAATGGTATCTACTGTCAGCATACTTATTTTTTTAACAAAAATAGAATTAAAGCAGGTTCTCAAAAACTTATTTACGATTATTTTATAGTTTTAGGTCCCTTAATGCAATAGTCAATGAAATCAATTCTCCCTATTATTCTTAGCCTCAGTACAATTGTTAGTATACATGCGCAGGCTTTCAAAGACAAACAGAACCTTGTGAAGCATGAGGGGCTTTTTAATTTCTATTATTCAGAAGAAGAGGACCGGATATTTCTGAAAGTTGATCAACTTAATGAAGATTTTCTATATGTACATTTCCTAACTACAGGTCTTGGCTCGAATGATATAGGTTTGGACAGAGGACAACTTGGAGGCACAGCTGTAGTAAGGTTCGAAAAAGCGGGAAATAAGCTCCTTCTTATTCAGCCCAATCAGGATTTTAGAGCCGAAACACAAAACCAACTGGAACGTCAAAGTGTGGAACAGGCCTTTGTTCGCTCTGTGCTTTATGGATTTAAGATAGAAGAGGAGCAGGACGGAAGTTATATCATAGATCTTACACCATTTTTATTGCAGGATGCACATGGTGTTGCTCACAGGTTAAAACAGGGGGATTTTGGAACCTACAGCATAGCTAAAGAGAAGTCTGCCCTTTCTATGGAAAGGACCAAAGCTTTCCCCGAAAATGTGGAATTTGAAGCTCTGCTCACTTTCGAAGGGGAGCCAAAAGGCAGAGATATTCGCAGTGTGGCGCCAAATGCTTCAAATCTTAGCCTCATCCAGCATCATTCTTTTGTGAAACTGCCCGACGATGGCTACCAAAAACGAAATTTTGACCCCAGAAGCGGAGCAATTTACATTTCCTATATGGATTATTCCACTCCTGTTTTTGAACCTATAACCAAGAGGTATGTCGTAAGGCATCGCCTGGAGAAAAAAGATTCGGAGGCTGCATTTAGCGAAGCTGTTGCGCCAATAGTTTATTATCTGGATCCAGGCACTCCCGAACCCGTTAAATCGGCTCTGCTGGAAGGTGCAGCATGGTGGAACCAAGCCTTTGAGGCCATAGGGTACAAGGATGCTTTCCAGGTGAAAATGCTGCCTGAAGATGCAGATCCTCTTGATGTTAGGTACAATGTGATACAATGGGTGCACAGGTCCACCCGGGGCTGGAGTTATGGCGCGAGTGTTGTTGATCCAAGAACTGGGGAAATCATAAAGGGACATGTTAGTCTTGGAAGTCTAAGAATAAGGCAGGACCTTCTAATCGCTCAGGCTCTCATGAACAGACCTTTCGCAACAGATGATCTCAATCACGGGCCAATGCTTGATATGGCCCTCGCCCGAATTAGGCAATTATCTGCTCACGAAGTAGGACATACCTTAGGGTTTGCACATAATTTTGCAGGGAGTAGCGATGAGAATTCCTCGGTTATGGATTACCCGCACCCACAATTTGAGCTGGAAAATGGTAAGATCGAAGTTAGTAAGGCCTATGAGACAGGCATTGGGGAATGGGATAAGTTCACAGTAAAATACAGTTATGCTCATATTCCTGAGGCTGAGTCGGAAGACAAATTTCTTAATTCGGTCCTGGCGGAGGCAAATGACAGGCAGCTGCAATTCATTTCTGATGCCGATGCTCGTGCCCCGGGTGGCGCTCATGTCAATGCTCATCTCTGGGATAATGGGAAGAACGCTGCAGAGGCACTGGAGGAGATCCTTAAGATTCGCGAGCTGGGAATCGCAAATTTTTCTGAAGATAATATTCGATCGGGGGAAGCCTTCTCTGTACTCGAAGATGCCTTTGTTCCATTGTATTTCCTTCACAGGTATCAAACTGAGGCTGCGGTAAAGGCAATTGGGGGCTTAAATTATAATTATGCTGTAAAAGGAGGAGGGCAGAAAACAGTGGTAACCCTGGAGCGGGAGCAACAGGAAGAGGCACTTCACGCCGTTTTGAAAACCTTAGAACCAAAAGTCCTTGCTGTACCAGAAGATAAACTCCATCTTTTTCCGCCCCGGGCATACGGGTTTGGCAGGAGTAGGGAATCTTTTGCCAGCAATGCCGGGGTAGCGTTTGATGCGCTAGGTGCACCCGCCACTGCCAGTCAATTGACACTTTCCTTACTTTTGCATCCTGAAAGGGCCGCAAGACTAATTCAGCAAAAAGCTGTGGATAAAAATCAGATAGGACTTGAGGAAGTTCTGCATGAGCTTTTGGAAAGAACAATAAGATCTTCTAAAACTGACAGTTTCCTGCAGGAAGTTCAGAATGCGATCAACTACAATGTTCTAGATCATCTCATGAATCTGGCAGTGCATGAAAAAGCTACTCCGCAGGTAAAAGCTGTGACTTTTGCAGAGCTTGAGGCGCTTGAAGATTGGCTTCAGAAAAAACGTAATAGAACGAATAGCGCAAGAGCTCATCTGTTAAGGAAGATACAGACTTTTAAAAAAGTACCTTCCAATTTTAAACTTGAGCATAGTACACCTAACATTCCTGATGGCTCACCTATAGGAAGTTTTTAAAAACGAATGTGACGAAAAAAAATATACTTAAAAATGAAAGAAATAGATCTAAGAAGTGATACGGTTACTAAGCCTACCAAGGGCATGATGAATGCAATAGTAAATGCCGAGGTTGGTGATGATGTTTATAAAGAGGACCCTACAGTCAACGAGCTGGAGGAAAAGCTTGCCAAAATGTTCGGCATGGATGAAGCTCTTTTTTTTCCAACTGGCAGTATGGCAAACCAGGCCGCCATTAAATTGCACACACAACCGGCAGATCAATTAATATGTGACAAATGGGCTCATGTCTATAACTATGAAGGTGGAGGCGCCTCTTTTAACAGCGGCGTGTCCTGTAAGTTGGTTGATGGTCACCGCGGAATGATTACGGCTTCGCAGGTAGAAGAAAATATTAATCCGCCCGACTTTTACCACAGTCCGCTAACGACGCTGGTATGTCTTGAGAACACCACAAATAAAGGCGGTGGTGCCTGCTATGATTTTGAAGAAATAAAAAAGATAAGGCAGGTATGTGATGCACATAATTTGGGGCTGCATCTCGACGGAGCAAGGCTTTTTAATGCCCTGGTAGCCAAGAAAGAAGATCCGAAAGAATACGGGAAGCTCTTTGATACGATTTCGGTTTGTCTCTCTAAAGGACTTGGAACTCCTCTGGGAACAGTTTTGATTGGCAACAAGAAGGTCATGAAAAATGCAATGCGGGTGCGAAAAGTACTGGGCGGCGGAATGAGGCAGGTAGGGTTTATGGCAGCTGCCGGAGTCTATGCCCTGGATAATCATGTAGAGCGACTTGCTGAAGATCACAAAAGAGCTTCAGAAATAGGTGATGTTCTTGGGGAGCAAGAATATGTGTCTGAAGTAGAGCCGGTGGAAACGAATATTGTGATATTCTACCTTAAAAGAATGACAGATGAACCTGCTTTTATGGAAGCATTGCAAAAGCAAAACATCAGGATAAGCAATATGGGGCAGGGAAAGCTTAGAATTGTTACGCATTTAGATTATTCCGAAGAAATGCATCACAGGTTTCTTAATGTGCTAAGAGAAATAAAGCTTTAAAAATATTACCCTCCAAAAATGCCTTTTTTGGAGGGTAATTATCTGTTATTTTAGAAAACTCTTTTTCTAATTAACCATTGAGCATATCGTTCATGCCTGGAATATCGGGCATTCCTTCTTTTGCAACAGCGGCAAGTTCGGCTTCATTTACTTCAGTAGCCCTGGCTATGGCCTTATTAAGTGTAAGCACCAGGTAATCTTCGAGCTGCTCTTTGTCTTCAAGTAGCTCATCGGCAATTTCTATATTTTTGATCTCCCTGCTGGCCGTAATGGTCACCTTCAGTAGATCATCGGCAGATTTCTCGTCTAAAAGTACGGTTTTGAGCCTTTCTTTGGTTTCCTCAACCTTTTTCTGGGTTTCCTTGATCTTATTCATCATACCCATCATATCTCCAAACATAATTTCGGTTTTTTAGTTGAAGGCAAAACTACCTAAAAAGGTCATATTATATAACTTATGTTTCCAGTTTTAAGTTTTCTTTATCAGAAAGTGTAACTTTGCAGCCGGTAAAATAATAAGGAGAAAATGAAAGTTGCTGCTACAGAAATATTTGCCCCTCAGGCCAAAAAGATCCCGGTCCATTTAGAAAAGCATGGCGACGTGCGTACAGATAATTACTTCTGGATGCGAGAGCGTGAAAATCCTGAAGTTCTGGACTACCTCACCAAGGAGAATATGTATAATGATCAAATGACAGCCCATACTAAAAAGCTGCAGGAAGATCTATTTCAGGAAGTAAAAGCACGGATCAAGGAAGATGATTCTTCGGTTCCTTATAAACTAAACGGCTACTGGTATATTACCAGGTTTGAGAAAGGAAAGGATTATCCCATTTATTCCAGAAAAAAGGAATCCCTGGATGCTCCCGAAGAGATTCTTTTTGATGTTAATGAGATGGCTAAAGGCCATGACTATTACAGGTTGAGTGGGTTGAGCATAAGCCCAGATAATAAACTTGTGTCTTATGCAGTAGACACCGTAAGCCGGAGAAAATATACGATCTACATCAAAAACCTGGAGACAGGTGAGATCTATCCCGAAAAAATAAAAAATACCACTGGCGGTGCCACCTGGGCTAACGATAATAAGACGCTTTTCTATGCCCGTAAGGATGAGGAAACGCTTCGCAGTGATAAGATCTATAAGCATAAACTGGGCACAAGATCTAAGGACGATAAGCTTGTTTTTTTCGAGACCGATGATACTTTCCATACCTATGTGTACAAATCCAAATCGCGACGGTACATCATCATTGGGTCGGACAGTACTTTAACTTCTGAATATAGATTCATTGCAGCAGATGATCCAGATGGAGAGATCCACCTGGTCCAGCCAAGAATTAGAGGCGTGGAATATAGCATTGCCCATTACAGGGATTGTTTTTATATCATGACCAATATGGATGGAGCAACTAATTTTAAGTTGATGAAGGCTCCGGTTCATTCCCCAGGAATGGAAAACTGGGAAGAAGTGATCCCACACCGCAAGGAAGTTTTGTTGGAAGATATTGACTTGTTCAGAGATTATTTGGTGGTGAGCGAGAGAAGTGACGGACTCAACAAGATCCATATTCGCAGATGGGATGGCACCGATTCTTATTTCCTGCCTTTTGATAATGAGACTTATACTGCATTTACTGGCGCCAATCCAGATTTCGATACAGAGATCTTGAGGTACACGTATAATTCCCTTACCACTCCCACGCAGGTAGTGGATTTCAATATGCGAACCAGGGAAAAAGAGATAAAAAAGGAGCTTGAAGTTTTGGGAGGTAAATTCCAGAAGGAGAATTATATTTCTGACAGGATCTGGGCAACCGCCCAGGATGGTACTCGGGTGCCAATAACTCTGGTGCATAGAAAAGGCCTGGAAAAAGATGGTTCTAATCCGGTGTTGCTATATGCCTATGGCTCTTATGGTTCCACAATAGATCCTTACTTTTCTAACGTGAGGCTTAGTTTGCTGGATCGCGGATTCATTTTTGCCATTGCCCACGTGAGAGGAGGGGAATACCTTGGTAGACAGTGGTATGATGATGGAAAGCTTTTAAAAAAGAAAAATACTTTTTCAGATTTTATTGACTGCACGCTTCATTTGATCAATGAAAACTACACCTCGCCGGAGCATATGTATGCCAGCGGGGGTTCGGCAGGGGGCTTGTTGATGGGCGTGGTAGCCAATTGGGCTCCGCAGCTGTACAAAGGTATTATTGCTACTGTTCCTTTTGTAGATGTAGTTACAACAATGCTGGATGAAAACATTCCGCTTACTACAGGAGAATATGATGAGTGGGGGAACCCAAATGATCCGGAATTCTATTTCTACATGAAATCCTATTCGCCTTATGATAATGTAAGCGCTCAGAATTATCCTAATATGCTGGTTACTACGGGGCTTCATGATTCACAGGTGCAGTACTGGGAACCGGCAAAATGGGTGGCCAAACTACGAGAGCTCAAGACCAATTCAAATAAGCTTCTTTTTCACACGAATATGGAAGCAGGACATGGAGGAGCATCTGGCCGTTTCGAAGCCTTGAGGGAAGTTGCCGAGGAGTATGCCTTTCTGCTGGATTTGGAGGGAATCACCGAATAATTAAAATATTTGACTAAATTTGCTCGTTTCGTGATCGTATTTAGCCTATTTTTAAATGCGGTTATTGTAAATAACTTCAATTTATGAGAGAAGATTTACAGGTTTTCGACAATGTATTACAACTCATAGGTAATACTCCGCTAATACACCTAAACCGCATTACCCAAAATTTTGAAGGAGACTTCTTTGCAAAGGTTGAAGCCTTCAACCCAGGACATTCTACTAAAGACAGAATAGCATTACATATAATAGAAGAAGCCGAGAGAAAAGGTATTCTTAAGCCCGGCGACACCATTATCGAAACTACCTCTGGAAACACCGGATTCAGTATTGCAATGGTAAGCGTAATTAAAGGGTACGAGTGCATTTTAGCAGTTTCTTCGAAATCTTCAAAAGATAAAATAGACATGCTCCGCTCAATGGGGGCTAAGGTTTATGTGTGCCCTGCAAATGTTTCTGCAGATGATCCAAGATCGTATTACCAGGTGGCTAAGAGGATGCACGATGAGATCAAAGGATCTGTTTATATCAATCAGTACTTTAATGAGCTCAACATCGAAGCACATTATCGTTCAACCGGGCCCGAAATATGGAAGCAGACCGAGGGAAAGATCACACATCTCGTTGCTTGTAGCGGAACCGGAGGAACTATTTCTGGTACTTCCCGATTTCTGAAGGAACAAAACCCAAATATTCGTATCTTAGGGATTGACGCCTATGGTTCGGTTCTTAAGAAGTATCACGAAACCAAGGAATTAGACAGTTCAGAGATTTATCCATACCGTATTGAAGGCCTTGGGAAAAATCTAATTCCCACAGCCACAGATTTTGACAGCATCGATAAATTTGTAAAGGTAAGTGATGAGGATAGCGCCCATGCTGCACGACAACTGGCACTAACCGAAGGTCTTTTCGTAGGGTATACCAGTGGAGCCGCCTTACAGGGAGTACGGCAATTAGCTGAAGAAGGGGAATTTGATAAAGACAGCAAAGTAGTGATCATTTTCCCAGATCATGGCTCACGTTACATGAGCAAGGTGTTTAGTGACGATTGGATGAATGAGCAAGGCTTCTTTGACAGCAAGAACGAAAAGACGCCGAATCAAATAGAGTTCATAAAATAAGAGCTCAGAAAATTCCATTTCTGAAGTAAAAAAAATCTTTCAAAGAATATCTTAATTCCCGAACCTACGGCAAGCCTCCTGCTGTACGGGATTAAACGCGAAATTCATGTTTTTCAGTAGGCTTAGCTGAAAGGAAATACAGGAGTTACTATTTATTTACTACTTTTGCGGAAGTCAAAAAATATATAAAATGGCAGATTTATTTGATAAAATATACAGGGATAAAGGACCATTAGGGAAATGGTCTGAAGTGGCAGAGGGATATTTTGTATTTCCGAAGTTAGAAGGACCTATTTCCAATCGAATGAAATTCCGAGGTCAGGATGTGATCACCTGGAGTATAAATGATTACCTGGGTCTTGCAAATCATCCCGAAGTAAGAAAGGTAGATGCCGAGGCTGCTGCCCAGTGGGGTTCTGCCTATCCGATGGGTGCAAGAATGATGAGTGGACATACAGACCTGCATGAAAAATTGCAGGATGAACTTGCGTCTTTTGTTTCTAAGGAAGCTGCTTATCTTCTCAATTTTGGATATCAGGGTATGGTTTCCACTATTGATGCCTTAGTATCAAAGAAAGATGTTATAGTTTATGATGTAGATGCACATGCCTGTATCATTGATGGAGTACGCTTACATCTTGGTCAACGCTTTACCTATAAGCACAATGACATGGAAAGCCTGGAAAAGAACATCCAGCGTGCTGAAAAAATTGCCGAACAGACGGGAGGCGGAATCCTGGTCATTTCAGAAGGAGTTTTTGGAATGAGAGGAGAGCAGGGAAAATTAAAGGAGATCGTTGATCTGAAAGAGAAATACAATTTCAGATTTCTTGTTGATGATGCTCATGGCTTTGGAACCTTAGGTAAGACCGGAGCGGGAGCCGGAGAGGAGCAGGGGATACAGGATGGAATAGATGTATATTTTGCCACTTTTGCCAAGTCTCTTGCAAGTACAGGAGCTTTTATTGCTGCCGATAAGGAAATAATTGATTATCTAAAATACAATTTGCGGTCGCAAATGTTTGCTAAATCTCTGCAGATGCAGCTTGTCATAGGTGCTTTGAAGCGTCTCGAGATGTTGAGAACTATGCCCGAGTTGAAAGAAAAGCTTTGGGATAATGTTAATGCGCTTCAAAATGGGCTTAAGGAAAGAGGTTTTGATATTGGAACCACACAAAGCTGTGTAACGCCAGTTTATTTGCAGGGAAGTATTCCTGAAGCTATGGCTTTAGTGAATGACCTGAGAGAAAATTATGGGATTTTCTGTTCAATTGTGGTTTATCCGGTAATTCCGAAAGGCTTGATCTTATTAAGATTGATCCCAACAGCAACTCACACGCTCGAGGATGTTGAAGAAACTCTTTCTGCATTTTCTGCAATTAGAGAACGACTTGAAAACGGTACTTACCGCCGACTATCGGCTGGAGTGGCTGCCGCGATGGAAAAGTAAACCTCTAAATAAAGAATAAATGATCCCCTTCTAAAAAGGGGATTTTTTTTGCCCTTTTTGTAAGGTAACTTTACAATTAGTTTAATAATTAATAGGCTGCAAATCTTTATTTTAAGGATAGGTATATTCTAATAATTAAAAAATTAAAAAAAAGGAGTAAAGTTATGAAGGAGATAAAATTAGCAGTGATCTATTACAGTGCAACAGGTACTAATTATCAATTAGCTCAATGGGCTGAAGCTGCAGCCAAAGAACGTGGAGTTGAGGTGCGATTAAGGAAGATAAAGGAATTAGCACCCATGACGGCAATTGAGGCCAATAAGGATTGGAAGGAGCATTTCGAAAACACAAAAGATGTAAAGGAGGTAAGCCTTGATGATCTTGAATGGGCAGACGCTTATATCTTTAGTGCACCCACCCGGTATGGGAATCTTCCTTCTCAATTTACCCAGTTCCTTGATACTACTGGCGGATTATGGTTTAGCGGAAAATTGGCGAACAAAGTGGTAAGCGGAATGACTAGTGCTAGTAATGTACACGGGGGGCAGGAAACAACTTTGCTTTCCTTATACAAAACCATGTTCCACTGGGGAGCTATTGTCGCTGCACCGGGTTACACAGACGATGCCATTTTTAGTGCTGGAGGTAATCCTTACGGAGTGAGCGTAACAGCAGGAAAGACTAACCTGGATGAAAAGATCGAGAAGGCAGTTGCGCATCAGGTTAAGAGAACCCTTCAACTTGCCAAGTGGATAAAAAATGGCAGTAATTAGATAAAACCGAATTTTTATTTGGAGATACGAGAAAGTAATGTATATTTGTACATACAAATGTTGTAAATGAAAATATGATCGAAGAAAAGAAAAATATTGAATTGTTTAACAGGGCAGCGGTCATTGAACTTGTGGTCAGTGGGAACTGGGTACAGGAAAGGTTGGCCGATGCTTTGAAACCATTCAATATTTCTATCGCTCAGTTTAACGTTCTTCGAATCTTGCGGGGCCAGAAAGGAAAGCCGGCGTCCCTTGCCTGTGTCAATGCAAAAATGATCCATAAAATGAGCAATACTACCAGGCTTATTGACAAATTAATGGAAAAGGAGCTGGTTGAAAGGATCACTTGTCCTGCAAACAGGAGAAAGATAGAATTGACCATAACAGAAAAGGGTCTCGATCTCTTAAAGCAATTGGACAAAGTTATTGACACGGCAGAGGCTCAGGCTATGGAGAGTTTAAGCAAAAATGAACTCACTACATTAACCGCTCTGCTCCAAAAACTCAAAAAGTAAAAAATTTTCATTAAACATTTGTATGTACAAAATATGTAATAACAATAAATACTTAAATTAAATTAAAATGAAGAAAAGAACATTTTTCACAGCAGCGGCTCCAGTACTTGTATTTACTACAGTAGCCTTTAACACGATCAAAAAGAATGTTGATGTTGAGGCCAGTACCATTGAATGGACAGGGAAGAAGATCACAGGCAGTGCTCACCACGGTACTATTCAGTTAAAAGATGGTTATCTCAATCTTACAGAAGATGGAAACCTCATAGGCGGTGAGTTTGTAATGGATATGAATACTATTAAAGTAACAGATCTTACCGGAGAGTACAAGGAAAAGCTTGAAGGCCACCTTAATAACGATGATTTTTTTGGAGTAAACAATTATGCCACTTCTAAATTCGTGATCACTGAAGCAAAACAAAAATCTGATGATGTTTATACTGTGACAGGCGACCTCACAATCAAAGGCAAAACAGAACCTGTTAGTTTTGACATGACTGTAAAAGAAAATACAGCTTCAGCCAAGATAAATATTGACAGAACCAAGTACGGTATTAGATATGGTTCAGGAAGCTTCTTTAGCAACCTGGGAGATAATACCATCAATAACAACTTTACTCTTGATGTCAATCTAAAGTTCTAAATCTTATAGGATCTGGATAAAAAAAGCTGCCCACGGGCAGCTTTTTTTTTATAACACTAACTCTGTGAAGAGTCGGTCGAGTGTCTTTTCAAGGTCCTTGCACAGCCCAGGATGTGGCCTCGAAGTCTGGATCACCGAACTTCGCACTGCCGTTAACCATCTAAAACGGGAAGGAATATCCATTTGCGCAATAGGTCCGCCCTCCTTGCTTCCTATGCATATTTTTTCGAAAGACATTAAATTAGCCTCCAGTTGTTCAATGTCCAGGTCGGGAGAAAGAATACTCAGCTTTTCCAGGTCTAGTTGAAAACGCACCTGTAGGTAGTTTTCTTTTTTGCAATATAACACTACTCCCACGTTGAGAAATTCTTCTCGTTCTACTCTGGGAACCAGCCTTATTACGGCATATTCATATAAGTGCTTGTCTTGCATTTTCTGCCTCTTTTATAAACAAATTCGAATTTTCCAGACGTTGCAGAAGAAAATTTAAGTATGCCTCTTTGATCTGCTTTGGTGTTTCTTCAGTTTCCTGCCATTCCAGCCATTCTCCTGGTAAGGCAGACACTATTGCCTGTAGTTTTTCTGTAGTAAGTAAAGATCTGAATTTTCGATCTGTCTCCCAAAGGTCTTTTGCCTGTGGCAGAAGAACGTGATCTTTAATAAGAGGGAACGGATTTTTCGCGTGTTTCTCCAGGTTTGTCCAGGAATGATGAAAGTAAAAGGCCGCACCATGGTCAATCAACCAGAGTTCCCTGTTCCACATCAACATGTTTGTATTGCGATAAGTACGATCTACATTGGTAATAAATGCATCCAGCCATACGATCTCTGAAGCCAGCCTGCTATCTACCTGGGTTACGCCCGGATCAAAGTTAATAGCTCCCGACAGGAAGTGTAGGGCAAGATTCAAGCCTTTGCTGCCCTGTAAGAGATCCTGGATCTCTTCATCTCCTTCTGTGCGTCCAAAAGCTTCATCAAGGTGAGCAAATACCAGCTCGGGCACTTTAAATCCTAATGCCCTGGCAATTTCCCCTCCTAAAAATTCAGCAATTAAAGCTTTGACCCCGTGACCTGCACCTCTAAATTTCAGTACATATTTGAAATCGTCATCAGCTTCCGCAAGGGCTGGAAGTGAACCTCCTTCCCTTAAAGGGGCAATATACCTGCAAACAGTTACGGTTCTTAAATCCATTTTCCCATACAATGTAATACAACAAGTTCATTGCAAATTTACTATTGTTCAGGGAGTTCAAAAGATAAATGTATAAAAATGAAGATATCTTCCTTTAAGGGAGTATTTAAATGAGGAGACTGGAGGTTAATCAGGAATAACTCCAGCAGCAGAAATAAGAGACTAGCTTAAAATTCAGGTCCCTGCCGTGAGGTTTTTTTGCTTCTGACTTTTTATGAAAGTTGTAAGGGTGTGAAAAATGCCTTTTTTGAGTCTTTTAAACTGGCTCGAGAAGAGTGCAAAATCATTGAGGATTGCCTTGTGCTCCTGTCTGTAACTTCTGCCACTCTGAATCCGTTCGGCTTGCTCAAGGAAAGTTCGCAGTGCCTGCATATGAGCATTGACTTTCAGCTCCAGTTTTTTCAGCTCCTTTTGTGACAGCTTTATTTGATGGATTGTTTCACTGCAATGTAGATTAATCAATGGCAGCAGCTTACCTGTGCAGTAGGTGTGCAAGAGATGCTCCAGAAATTTTTGTTCGTCTTTGACAAAATTTATTTCCGATTTCCATTCCAGGGAGGAGAAATGCATTTCCTCGGGCGTTTTCCAATCTATGTACCTGTATTGATGGAGTGGAAGTTCCATAGGTTTAAAGATCTAATGTTCCTTACTTGTTTTTTTCAGGTTCTTTCCTGTGTAGGCAAAAACATCTAATTTAAATTTTCTGAATTTTTCTGAAAACTCCAGGATCCGTTGCCCTAATTTCACATGTTCATTATGATAGAAAACCTCACAGCCTATATCCTCACATTCCAATATTCCTTCAATATCATACCTGTGGTTATGCACTTCTCTAATAAGCTCTAGATTTTCTTTCCTAAATTCCTGAAGCTCGTCGTAGTACACCTGAAGTTGTTCGTACATGTTCAGGACATTTCTTCTAAAAACATCAGCACTCAGAAAGAGAATTAGAAAATTCAGCTCTTCAGCAATATAGGAGAGGGTATTTTTCCAGCCGTTATTTTCCTTTAGCAGTCTTTCTATCTCCTTTTCATTAGCTGAAAAATTTCTCGTCACATCTCGATTCATAATCTCCTGTCTTTAAGTTATTAAGATAACGAATTATTCTTTTTTCCTCATGACAAATGTCATCATAAATATTTTTTTCTCTTCGTAATGAGGAAAAATTTAAGAGAATTATGAGCCTTTGAAATATTAACTAAAATATTTTCATGGACCTGTTTCACGAATCAAAAAATGATATACATTTGACCCCTCAAACAATTAATAATTCATTTAAAATGAAAAAATCCTTTTTGACTTTTGCTGCTATCGCATTAGTATTTAGTTTTACTTCTTGTAAAGAAACTACTACTGAAACCACTGAAGAAAGTGCAGTAGAAGTTATCGAAACTCCAGAGACTCCAGTAGAAGTTGAGGAAGTTGAGGTTGAAGAAGTTGTTGATACTACAAGCACCGGCGGTACCGTAGTAGAAGACATTACCGATACTACTTCTGTAGAATAATTTTTGTTCTTAAGAAACCCGGCATTCTAGAATGCCCGATGAAGAATCCGTGACCCCGTCACGGATTTTTTTGTTTCTATAGTGTCTATCTTTTTGCAGCAATAACCTTTGTACTACTTATCTCCTAGGAGATGGGATCACAAGAAAAGGGATCTTTACGTTGAATCCAATTTCATTCACTAACGGCATGAATAACAGGTTTTCAAAAAAGGATCTTTTATTGTTCACCATTGCAAGCAGGTGTACTTCATTCTCCTCCTGAAAATCATAAATAGCCCTGACCACGCTTTTCTCGGTAATACTATAGAAATGATGACCATTGTTTTTCAGGGCGTTCCCTAATGCATTTTTTCTACTGGTTTGTTCTTCCGAAAGATTAAGACCAGAGTACACGTGCAGTATATGTACTGTCGAAGCATGTAGCTCTGCAAGTTCTAACAGGCTTTGAAGGATCCCCGGGATATCGGCTTCGTAGTCGGTGGGGAACAGAATTTGTGAAGGTGGACGGTATTCGTATAAAGAAGGGATTGCCAAAAGAGGGCAGCGCGTTTTCTTGATTGCATGAACAGTATGAGTACCAAAAAGGATCTCTTCAGCTCCGGTTGCGCCTTTTGTGCCCATGATCACCATATCTATTTCCTTCTCAACAACGAGGTCCTTGATCTCATCACCCAGCAGGTTAAAGGAAGAGATCTTCTTAAAACTGTGCTTATCATTTCTGAAGTTTCTCTTTACTCTGCGCAACACCCTTTCCAGACCTTCGTTTGACCTTTTACTGTAGATCTCTGTCAGGGTAGGTTGAGAAGCACTGTAAACAAGATATTCATTATCGTAAAGTACAGGCGTATAGGTGTTGAGGAGGTAAAACAAACATTCCTCCTTTTCGAAAAGCTGTACCGCATATTTTATTGCATTGTATGCGTTTTCTGAAAAATCTGTGGGTAAGAGGATCTTTTTCATACCTGGAAAAATTAGAAGCGATGAAAGTTCTGAAGTGCCAAAAAGGGCATTTTTGGATGCAGTCCTATTTTATCTATGGTGGAGGTATAGAGGATGTTTTCAAGATAACTGTGCCTGGAGTTAACAAGCACTAAAAGATCTGCCTTTAAGGATTCAGCCATTTTTTCAATGGCCGCTGTTTTTTCCAATTCCTCATGATGCAGCTTTACCTTTACCTCCTGTAGCTGGTCTAAAATGGCATTTTTGTTAGCTTCTTGACGAAGACTCATCGCAGCCGACCTGGAGGCGTAGAGTAAGTGAACATGAGATGAGAAAGACCTTGCAATTCCTCCTATCAGGTCCAGTTCTCTTTGTTGGTACGGTAAGAGAAAATTTGATGGAAAAAGAATGTGTCTGGGTGTAGAAAATCTATAGTGTTCTGGTATGCTCAACACCGGACATTGCACATATTTGATGATCTGCAGGGTGTTACTGCCAAAAGTTAATTTTCTGTCGTTGGTAATTCCGCGGGTGGAAGTAATGATAAGATCTGCATCTTCTCGTTCTGCCAGGTCATTGACTTCATCTATAAGTAAACCAAAGGCAGAAACGAGAGCAATTTCGTGCTTAGTGGTGTCATAAGACTTTAAGAGCTGCGTTTTTAGATCTTGAAGTTTTTGTTCAGCATGTTGCCTAACAGCTTTTTTTCTTTCCTCTAAAGTTTCTTTATTTAATATGGATTCTTCCGCGAAAACTTCTTCTTCGTAGGCGTGAAGGATAAAAAGCTTACAGGTTTCATGCCTGAACAATTCGCAGGCATAAGTCACTGCATTCATTGCGTTTTCCGAAAAATCGACAGGAATGATTACTTTTCTCATTTTTAATGCTTTACGCTAAAGTTAGGCGAATTTTGGGCAGCAAACAATGATTATTATCATTCCAAAAGCAGGAATTATTTTCATCCCTTAATCATTTTCTGGTGCTTAAGCAGTTGATCTTTCAGTGAATATTCTGAAGCTTCTGAAGGTCAAGGATCTTGATATCCCTTCCCAAAATATCTATTATGCCATCTGCCCTAAGGGAAGAAAGGCTTCTAATGAAACTTTCGGTTGATATTCCTGCCACACTTGCCATGTCACTCCTGGAGACCTTTATGAGCTGTGAATTTCCCAAGCCTGTTTTTTTAGCAAACTCCAGGAGGGTACTGGCAGTTTTTTTCAGGACAGAACCATAGGCCATTTCCAGGAGATGTGTTTTTAAAACATCAAGATGTTGCGAAATCAGCTCGGCATACTCCAAAGTAAGTTCCAGGTTCTGTTCCAGCATTTGTACAAATTCATCATGGGAAGCTCTAAACAGTACACTTTTCTCAAGAGTTGTGGCAGTTTCTGGATAACAGGAATGAGGTTGAAAACTATAAAACCCAAAAAATTCGCCTTTTTGTAAGATCCCTGTGATCAATTCTTTCCCTAATTCATCAAGTCGGGACGTCTTGACCAGGCCAGATTCCAGGAGAAATATATTTCCGGCGAGGCGACCTTCCAGGTAAATATCTTCATGCTTCTCTGCATTTAATTGTTCTCCGCAACTTTTAAAATGTTCTTTTAATTCCTCTAAGGCCTGTCCTTTTTTTCCAGGTTGAACCTCTTTTCTTTCCTGTTGAAGCAGCTGGCACCTCTTTTCAAGGCGTCTTTCAATAGCAAGAATGAGGTCTTCTTCATTAAAGGGTTTTGTGAGATAATCATCTGCTCCTAAGTTCATCCCTTTCCTTATATCACCGGGATCGGCTTTGGCAGATAAAAATATGAAGGGAATATTGCAGGTTACCTGGCTTTGCTGAAGGGCTTTATAGACTTCATAGCCATCCAGTTCGGGCATCATAATATCTGAAATAATGAGGTCTGGTTTTTCCTGAAAAGCCTTCTTTAATCCGCTTTTGCCGTCATGGGATGTAAGGGTTCTGTATCCGGAAAGTTCCAGTAATTCCCTGGTATTTTCTGCCAATACCACGTCGTCTTCAATGAGAAGCACCGAGCTCTCCATGTGAAATTTATAAAGGAGTTAAACCGCTGAAGTTATTTGCTGAATTAGCGAATCAAATAAATTCTTGCCTTCTAAAGATACGGTAGAAAATTAAATTTGGGAAATTATTAAGAGCTAAAATATATACTTTATAAATACGGTTCTTTACCTTTAAAGTAATGCAACTAACAGGATGGCGCTTAGACTGATGCGCGTAAGATCCGTGAAAAATGATGAAGTATGAGAATCCTTATTTGCCAGTGTTGCGGCCTGCCTTTTTCTTCGAAGATAAGAGGTACGAACCGTGACCTAAGTTTAAGTTCCGACTATTGCTATGACTGCTATAGGAATGGATCATTCACAAATCACCATATCACAGTAGTAGATATGGAGAAGAAACTGCAAAATATGGTGAGAACCAATGACGGAGTTACCTTTGAAGAAGCCCAGCAGATCATATGTACCTTGCCCAACCTAAAACGTTGGAAAATGACACATATTCTGTAGTTGTTTTTCTGAAATAGTAAAAGCTCTTCATGAATTCCCGGTTCTTTTCAATTTGTAAAACCTAGGAACTTTCGGGAAGTTAAAACCATAAATATGAAAAATGTAAAAATCGTTCTTGCTGCTTTACTTACAATAATTCTTGTAAGCTGCGGAGATGACAAAAAAGACAAGGAAACAATAACCATAGGAGAAGAAGGGACCTTAGAAAGGGTCGATACCCGCTCCAATAACGAATCTGCTAAGGATACTGCCCAGTCTTCCGAAGCCATTCAGCGTAACAATGGAAGAGTTGAAGTGACTCTTACCGGGAACGATATGATGCAGTTCAATCTGAATGAGATAAGGGTAAAAGCGGGGGAAACCGTAAAACTCACTTTACGCCATGTTGGAGAACTTCCTGAAAATGCAATGGGTCATAATTTCGTCCTTTTACAGAAGGGAACAGATGTAGTGGATTTTGCTACAAAGGCAGCAACTGCCAGTGGATCAGATTACATACCCGAAGGAACAGAGGAAGTTATCGTCCATACAGAGATGATTGGTGGAGGAGAGGAAACCTCGATTGAATTCACAGCTCCTGAAGCTGGTTCCTACGATTTTATATGTAGTTTCCCAGGCCACTATATTCAAATGAGAGGTAAATTCATTGTCGAATAAAAAAAAATGTTTTTCTATTTAAGGCTTCCGTACGGGAAGCCTTTTTTGATATGTGTACTTTGTGACTTCCGAAAAGAAACTGGAGCAGATCACCATTTTAACTCTAAGCTATGATCATAACCTTAACCGCCAATCCGGCGCTTGATATTTATTCAACAACACCAAAACTGGTGCCTAATGAAAAGCTGAGGTGTCAGCTGCCAATTCTTAATCCTGGAGGTGGAGGGATCAATGTATCGCGGGTCATAAAAAGGTTAGGAGGGAAGTCGACCGCAGTTTACGCAAAAGGAGGCCACACAGGTAAGTTATTTTCAGACCTTTTGAGTAAAGAGGGGATAGACGAAGATCCTGTACTAGTAAAAAACGATCTAAGACAGAATTTTTCGATCACCGAAACTTCCAGTAATGAGCTGTATCGCTTTGGTTTTCCTGGAGCCGAGCTGGAATCTGATGAATACGAGGCGCTGCTTGAAAAGGTGGATCAATGTAAAAGTGGTTCTTTTTTGGTTGCAAGTGGAAGTCTTCCGCCAGGTGCACCAAATGATTTTTATGCCAGAGCAGCAGCGAGGGCTAATAAATGTGGTCTTAAATTTATTCTCGACACCTCAGGTAGATCTTATCGGGGTGTCCTGGAAGAAGGGGTTTATTTACTGAAACCAAATAAAAACGAGTTACAGGACCTCACGGGTAAGGTCGCAGAAACCAGGGAGGAACAGAAAGCTCAACTCCTGGAACTGCTTAACAGGTATAGCATCCACATCATAGTTCTATCCCTTGGCGCTGAAGGTGCCATTGTGGCCAGCCATGGAAAGGTAAGACACTACCAGGCTCCAAAAGTAGAGCATGTGAGCTCTATTGGTGCAGGAGATAGTATGGTTGCAGGTATGGTTTACAGTTTGGCAAATGGCAATTCTATTGAAAAAGCAGTCCTGCTCGGGTTGGCTTGCGGGAGCGCTACAATAAAATCTCCAGGTACAGATTTACTGCAAAAAGAAGATGTACAACCGCTTTACGAGCTTCTGTTAAATGAATTAAAGCAAGCAGAAGATCTTTAGAGCTACTGGAAGAAGACAACAGAAGAGAGTAATTCTATAAATCCGGGTTATTTCCGAAAATAAGGAATGAATAAATAAATAAATATGATCTAATCTATAGCAAAAACTTAAAGCAATGAAATGGAAAGGGAGAAGAAAAAGCGGAAATGTTGAAGATCGCAGAGGCAGCTCAAAAGGTAAACTTGTCGCCGGAGGAGGAATAATTGCTATTATTGTCCTGGCAGTGCAATTCTTTGTAGGTGGCGATAGCGGCGAAATTCTGAATCAGCTCCAGGATCAGGTTGGGGCTCCAGCCGAAGAACGGGAACTAACAGCAGCCGAGCAGGAGTTAGGTGATTTTGCAGCAACCGTACTGGCCGATACTGAAGACATATGGAATCAGCTCTTCCAACAAAGCGGTGCAAATTACCAGGAACCCGGAATGGTCCTTTTTTCTGACGCTGTAAATACAGGCTGCGGCAGTGCTTCTTCAGCTTCAGGACCGTTTTACTGTCCTGCAGATCAAAAGGTATATATGGATCTAAGCTTCTTTGAAGAGCTACGCACAAGATTCGGCGCACAGGGCGGAGATTTTGCTATTGCCTATGTTATAGCACATGAAGTGGGTCATCATATTCAAACGCTGCTGGGAACTTCGGGAAAGGTGCGGCAACTTCAGCAAAACCTGAATGAACGAGAATCAAATGAACTTTCGGTGGCCCTGGAACTGCAAGCCGATTTCTATGCCGGGATCTGGGCGCATTATAATCGTGAATATTTGGAAGAAGGGGATATTCAGGAGGCATTAAGCGCAGCAAGTGCTGTGGGTGACGATGCTATTCAAAAACGCACTTCTGGCAGGGTGGTTCCCGATGCTTTTACTCATGGAACCTCAGAACAACGAATGGATTGGTTTATGAAAGGGTATCGCAGTGGCGATCTTTCACTGGGTGATACTTTCCAGGCTCTTTCCAATTGAAGGCAAAATTCAATGGATCTAAAAAGCAGAATCTCCTTGATCTTCAGTAGCTGAATCCCACTGTTTCAATGATCTCCCCTGCTGTCATCCTGCCTAATTTTTCATTACCAATACGCACCCTAACAAGCCGAAGCGTAGGATAACCTACGGCTGCAGTCATTTTCTTTACCTGCCTGAACTTTCCTTCTGTAAGGGTGATGGAAATCCAGCTGGTTGGGCCGTGGCGCTCATCTCGTATAGGTTTGGACCGGGCTGGAAAAATGGGCGGAACATGGAGCTTATGGGCTTCACAGGGTTGGGTGATATATTTTTTTCCGTTGATGCCTATTTCCACTCCAGTTTGCATCACCTGGATTTCCTTCTCTCCAATTATCCCATCTACCTGCACATAATATTCCTTTTCAACCCGGCCTCCGGTTATTTCTGAACTTACCTTTCCATCTGTAGTGAGTAATAAAAGTCCTTCTGAGTCTTCATCTAGTCGACCTACGGACATTGTGCCGGGCGGAAACTCACCCAGATCGCCAAGCAGCTTCTTATTTCGCCTGGTTTTTTGATTGGTGATAAACTGACTTAAATAACCGTAAGGTTTGTAAATTTTGAAGTGTCTGTGCATTAAAAATTTCCTATGGGCGGCAAAAATGAGGTTTTAAACGGATAATTTAACATGAAAAGGCAGTGAAATCTTAAAAAATCACCAAAAGTGGGTATTGCCTGACGGAGTAGCATCCTCTATTTTTACAGCATGAAGTTGGAACAGTCGCATTTTTAATGAGCTTTTTCAACGGAGTAAAAAATCGGGGGTGTAGGGGCCCCGATTTTTTTTTTGCCTATATGAGATCATACGCATGTGCGTATTCGGTAAATTCATAGGTACTGGAGATCCCCAGCTTCTTTTTAATGTTCTTTCGATGTGTATTTACTGTATCGGTCGAAATATTCAATTCATGGGCAATCTCTCCTGAGCTTTTTCCCAGTGCCACCAGCCGTAACACTTCCTTCGCCCTGTTTCCCAGGCTAAGGAATTTCCCTAGATTTTCTTTAAAGAATTTATTTTCGGCCAGGAGTCGCTCTGCTTTATTCTGTATGTGCTTCATTCTGTTTACAGGAAAGGCTACTGTAACTACGTGCGTTGGCACACCTTCAGGATTTTGATGAAAGATCCTTATTGAGGCAATGTGCCACACCCAGTCTTCTCTGTCCTTAAACTTTACCTGTTGGAAAAATGTAAAGGTCTCTGAAGGATCCCGATTCTGAAGTAACTTTCTCAACTTCACCATAAAGTCTTCCATATCTTCATTGTTGAAGAATCTCTCGTGATATTTCGGGCCCATTTCAGAAAGAGCCTCAAGAGTAACGCCTAACTGTTCAAGGCCCCGGGAAGACATATATACAGTCTGAAAGGAATCGGGATTAAGTTCATGAATCACGACCACCCCCGGCATTAGCTCTGCACAAATTGAAAATGCTGCTAGTTTTTCTTCAAAAGATTTTTCCAAAAGAACTTCTATTTTCAGTTAAAGCTATAAAATCTTCAACTTTTACTGAAAATACTGAGCAGAAAATCTATATAAAACAGGAATTAAATGACGAAATGATCAAATAAGATCATAAGCTTTTGCGAACCTTAGCATTTCATAAGAAGATGAAGTGTTGAGTTTACTTTTGAGAGATTTAAGATGAGAGTTTACAGTGTCTTGGGATACCTTTAATTCATCTGAGATTTGGGCAGCCTTATTCCCGGTTGCCGACAGTGAAAGTACCTCTTTTTCACGCCGACTAAGGCTCGAGAACTTTTCGAGATTTTTCCTGGCAAAATGTTTTTCCTTTAAAAGCTCTTTAGCTCTTTTTATGGTCCATTGATATTCCTCTAATGGCACGGCGAAAGTAATGGTATGTGTTGGAACTCCGCTCCTGGAATGGAACATCTTCATGGAACCTGCATACCAGCGAAAATCCACTTTTATTTTTACTTCATGAAAAAAGGTGAAGGTTTCATCATTTCCTTCTCGTTCGAGCATTTCCTTTAATTGGGCTAAATAACTTTCCATAAAGTCATTGCTCAAAAATTTCTTCGAATAATCGGCCCCTGTTGCCAGAAGAGCTTCCAACTCCATTTCCAGCAGCTCTAATCCATTTCTGGACATATATACAGGTTTAAAACCTTCAATTTCATGGATCACCACTACGCCAGGCATTCGTTCAAGATCTGGAGTCAGATTTTTTATTTTTTCCTCAAGTTTCATTTCCAAAATAATTTTCAGCCTGTTATTTCCAGGCTACTGTAACCCTGTCCGTTTCGGGTGAGCTTGATCTGGGTGGCAATCCGTTCTTTAAGGGAATCCACGTGGCTAATTATGCCTATTGTCTTTGATGATTCAGCCTGAAGCCTTTCCAGGGTGTCCAGAGTTTGATCAAGTGTCTCAGGGTCAAGAGTTCCAAAACCTTCATCGATGAACAAGCTGTTGATCTCTACATTTCGGGAGGCGAGATCACTCAAAGCTAAGGCCATTGAAAGGCTTAAAAGGAAGGTTTCTCCCCCCGATAAGGTTTTGACAGATCGGCGTTGTCCACCCATATGTTCATCTATAGCTACAAGGCTGTCATCTTCTGCTTCCTCTGGTTTATCGATCCTGTACCTGTCGCTCAGGTCCTTTAATCTTCGGTTTGCCAAAACAAGTAGTTGTGAGAGACTAAGGTCCTGTGCGAAATCGTTGAATTTTTTTCCCTTAGCATCTCCTATGAGATGGTTAAGTAACTCCCAGCGTCTAATTTTTGTTTTAGCTCCCTCCAGTTCACGCTCAATGGCAGCAATTCTGGACCTCCTTTCGGTGTCATTTCTCTGCTTCCGCCTCAGCTCTTCACACTCCTCGAATCGCTGTTTGAGTTGATCCCGTTTCTCCTTAAGCCGGGTTGAGAGCTGCTCAATATTCTCATCAACATCCCGCTCCTTGAGTACTTGCAGTTGTGCATTAAGAGTTTTTATCGATGCCTCAATTTGCTCTTTTTGAGAAGTAAATTCCTCCCTTTGTTTACGTCTTTCAGAATAAACTCTTTCCGGCATTAGCCTTTGCAGTGCTTCGTGGATTTCATTACAGTCAACTGCAGCGATCTTTGGTGCAAGTGATGCTTCGGCAGTCTTTAAATCTGTTGACCTTGTCTCAAGCTTTTTTTGTAGTTCATCAGTCTGTTGTAAAAGCGTAATTTTCTTATGTTCCAGCCCTCGCCATAAGTTCTGCAGCTCCAGGCAGTCGGTCTCAATGTCCTGTCCCGAATAATGTGCATCCAGCTCTTCCTTGATCTCCCGCCCCTTTAGCGTAACCTCTTTTAATTCCTTAATTAGAGGCAGGCCTGCATGTATGGCGTGGAGCTTCCTTTTCTCTTTTTCGTAAGCCTCCAGGACTTGCATTTTTTCCTCTCTGGACTCACAAAAGCTTTCCCAGTTTTCTTCGGAAGGATTGAGGTTGGAAAATTCCTTCTGAAAATGCCCTTTTTGAAGCCGCAGGGAATCCTCTTTTTCCTTCACTTGCTTCTGAAGTTCTGTAAGCCTGCTATTGTGATGTGCAAGTGTGGTTTTTTTCTTGGTGATTTCCTTCTCCAGGCTCTGCAGCTCTTCCTGAACAGACAAGATCTCCACCTGCAGCTCATTATTTACGGGTGGAAGATCTGTAGCATAAGGATGTTCTTTACTTCCGCAAAGCGGACAGGGCTCTCCG
The DNA here is from genome assembly GCF_012037645.1 of Salinimicrobium oceani. Classification (NCBI taxonomy): domain Bacteria; kingdom Pseudomonadati; phylum Bacteroidota; class Flavobacteriia; order Flavobacteriales; family Flavobacteriaceae; genus Salinimicrobium; species Salinimicrobium oceani. The sequence continues at coordinate 118,339 of NZ_JAAVJR010000003.1, read as the reverse complement.
GTGATGAGCTGATGTCTTTGCTTTTCGAAACTGGCTTTGAGAACTTCCAGTTCCCGCTGCAGCTGAAGATTTTTTAAACGCTCCTTCAACACCGCCGCTCTGGATGAATCCAGTTCGATTTTCTGCGGAAGTTTTTCCACTTCCGGAAGCAGCGCCTGAATTTCCTGTTTGCAATTAGGCAATTCTGCAGCAAGTTGCTCCATGCTCAGCCATTTCTGTTGTGCCCGTCTTCCCAGCTGCACCACTTGTCGAAGCCTGTTTTTTTCCTCTTCAGGCTGGTGAAGATCAATATCTTTTAATTTGCCTTCCAGCTCTTTGAGGGCTTCTTCTCCTGAGGCTGCCAGCTCCCTGAGTTTTTCTTCATCCTTTTCCAGATTTCCGTTGAGGCGAAAGCTAAGTTCTCTGACTTCCGAATGAAATTTCTCCTGAAGATGCCTGTATGCACTCAGTTTTTCATCTCTTTGCTGTTGAAGTTTACGAACCTTTCTGGAAAATTCCTGCAAACTTTCCTCAATAGATTCTGTACCGGGTTCCTGTTTTAAAAAGCGGTAGATCTTTTCCAGGCAACTGTTCATTGCCTGCAGGTTCTCTTTTTTGTGATTTTCCTGTCTTGTAAGATCTTCATTCAAACCTTTACAGGCCTCATCCAGAATTTGCCATGCCCTTAGATCTTCAGCGAAAAACTGGACCTGCTCGTGTTTCTGTAAGTCTTCCCCAAAATCTTTTTCAAAGGCTTCCAGTTTTTCTTGAGCTGCCTGTTTTAATTTTTCCTGTGCCTGGACCTGGTTGATTTGTTCTTCAATGTTCTTTTTTAGAAGGATCTGTCGGTCGAGGCCTTCAATGGCTTTTTCAAGGGGACCGCAGGCGGCAGTTTTCGTTTCAAGGGCTGAATTCAATTCCCGCAGCGCTTCCTCCTCTAAAAGGTCTTTTTGAAGCAGGTTTATTTCTCTCTGTTGATCTTCAATTTCAGCATTTACTGCTTTGAATTTCTGAAAAGCCTTAATTCCCACCTGTCGGTAAATACCGGTACCTGTAATTTTCTCAAGAAGTTCTCCTCGTTCGTCCTTGCGAGCTTTTAAAAATTGGGCAAAATCGCCCTGGGCCAGCAGTACAGATTTTATGAACTGGTTGTAGTTAAGACCTATTAACTCCTCATTTTTGGAAGGAATATCAGACTTTTTATAATCTAATGGTTTTTTTGTGGTTAGATCAAAAAGGAACATTTCATAATCGCGCAGATTGTTATTCCTGTTGGTACTTATTCTCCATTCTGAAGCAAAAACGCCCGATTTAGCTGCATAGGTTACTTTTGCAAATGCTTCCTTTTGATTCCGCGTTAAGAGGGCACCTTTACTAATGATGTCATTCTTACTTATTTTCCCCAACCGGGGCACCATATTAAAAAGTGCCAGGGAGATTACATCAAGAATGCTGCTTTTTCCGCTTCCAGTCGGCCCCGTGATCGCGAATAGTGCGCTTCCAGTAAAAGGCGCCTTCTCAAAGTTGATCTCATGCTTTCCTTTTAAGGAATTTATGTTTTCAAATTCTATTTTTAAGATCTTCATTTCAGGATATCTTCTTTTCCTTGTAATTCTTCAAGCAGTTCATCAAAAGCAGAGACGATCTCCTGCCGGGTCTCTGCATCATACTCATGATTCTTTATAAGCTCTAGAAATACCTCTTTTGGCTGCAGGTCTTGAAGCTGTTGATCTGGTTTAAAAGCCTGCCCCGCTCCCTGTAACCTGTTCCTGAAGGTTGCCCTGTGCTTTACAATGCGGTAACCATCTCTTTGAAAATTACTTACCAGTTCATCAAGTGCGAACAATTTAAGCGCATCATACTGCTCTTCCACCAGCTCTACCTCAATAAGACTTTCCAGTTCTCTTTGGTCTTCCAGGTTTATCAGTTTGTCCTGTAGTTGTTCAAGGCTTCCAGCTATTTTTACCAGAGACCGAAAAGCAGGAACAGCAATACTACGAGGTTCCCAGCCTACTTCGGTATCGATCAAGAGCACCCTTTTTTCATCTTTCCGTTCGCTGAATGAAAGGGGCAGGGGAGACCCACTGTAAAAAGTGGGAACAGCCGCTGTTACTCTTTGGGGTTTATGAATATGGCCTAAGGCGATATAATTATAGTGAGAACCAAAGCGGGAAGCTTCAAAAGCTGCGAGATTACCAATCTGGATCTCTCTTTCGCTTTCAGAGGTTTCTATGCCTGCGGTAAAAAGATGCCCCATAGCAATAACCGGAACTCCTGGATATTTAGAGGCACAGATCTCTGAGGTGTCAAAAAAGGTATTTTGAATTCCCTTTTTTAGAACTTCCAGTCTGTCCTCATAGGTTTCTCCATCATCTTCCTTGCGCAGATCTGCGTCCCGTAAAAATGGGATTGCAGCAACTGCGAGAGCTGTTTCTCCAAGTTTCCCTGTTACAGGTATTACAACATCTTCAAGATTTTCGGGCAGCCCTCCCAGAATATGAATATCCAGTTCGCGCAAGACCTCCTTTGGCGCATTGAGCATTGCAGGTGAGTCGTGATTGCCACCGGTAATAATGATCTTGCAGTCATATTTCCTTAACTTCATTAAAGCACGATAATATTGTGCCCGGGCTTCTGAAGACGGATTTGCAAGATCGAAAACATCTCCCGACACCAGTAATAATTGCACTCTTTCCTGTTCCAGAACTTTGCACAGCCATGAAATAAACAGGTCAAAGTCTGCTGAAAGTTCTGTTTTATGAAGTTTTTTCCCAATATGCCAGTCTGCAGTATGCAGGATCTTCATGAGCAATATCTTTTTTAGTAGTTTCCGAAGGTAACGGAAACAAAATTCTGGTGCAAAGGTAAAAGATAGGACGTCATTAGTTGACGCTACAAAGAAGAGTCTGTCTAAAAACTTCTTCTTTCTTCAGGCTGAACATGTTTCAGCTTAAATTGAATTGTGATTTTCACCTGACCAGGGCCCTGAAATAATTCCAAGAAGACGATTTACATACTCTTTTGGCAATTGTATTTCACTAAAAGAAAGATGCGTTTTAGTTGTTCTCTAGTTTATTCCTGATCTTTTCAATAGCAGATTCGATGGATTCATCGGGTTCAATGATGTTGTTTTCTCCCCAGAAAGCCACATCGCGGAATCCAGAGACATCATCATTCATAATGACTCGTCTATTGAGAAAGCTGTCATCTTTGATTGTCCTGCTTTCAGTATTGATCTTCCAGTCGGTTACTGCAAGTTCGCTGTTCACTCTGTACCTGGAATTGAAAAGTTTTCGCCTCCAGTTGACTACAAATTCCAGTTCTGTATGACCATACCCAAAGTACCAGCGGCCATTATTTTGTCTATAGGTGATATCGTAATTTACTTCTACAGGATATACCTTCGTGCCGCCTGGCTTCTTTTTCACAAAAAGATTGGTAGCAGCCGACCGGTTATCCACATTGAGGTTAAAGGTCGCTTTTACAAGGGTAAAAGTTTCTGCATCTATGAAGAGTTTTCCGAAATACCAGGGCAATTCTTTCCCGAGCTCCTCGAAATTGACCACATACAAATATTGATCATCGATTTTAGTGGGGGGATCAAAACTGAATCTGAAGTTTGACAGATCCTTCTCATTGAAGATATGAGTGGGATTTTTCATGATATCGAGACTAAGAGGGTTGTATGGGCCTCCTCTTAACTTTAAAGCTAAAGTATCCAGGCGATCATAATCGGCAGTCTTTCTGGCTTTCACTAAAGAAATATCATCGTCTGCATTGGAATCATAAGGTTGTTTGTGAATTTTCACAACCGCTTCAGACAAGGAAACATTCTTGCGGCCTCTTTTGATAGACTCCCGGTAAAACCCGGTCATGGTGGTACGGTCTGTAAAATAATTCGATGCGCGATTCTTGAGCATGTTCTTTACAAGCGCTTCTGGATCTGTATAGTTAAAGATGGCAACTTCATCAAGTTGTTCCATTGATTCCTGAAGTTCTATCACCACAGGGCTCTGCTCAAAAAACTGGAGCGGAAGTTCCCGGCTCAAATAACCCAGATGAGAAACCGAAATGCTTACATTTTCCAGGCTTTTTGGAACCTTTAATGAAAATTCTCCGTCTGTATTGGTCACAGTGGAAACATTGGTATTTTGGACCGAAAGATAGGCTGAGGTCAGAGGAGTTTGATTTTTGCTATTCACCACTTTTCCTTTGTACTCTGTAAAATTTGCAGATACGGGTTGTTGAAACATGGCCGGAGCTGTGGTCGAAAAGGTCGAGAATAAAAACAGGACCAACAGGTTCCTGAGGTAAGGTGATAAGGAATTTTTCATGGCTCAGGTATTTGTGGAAATATCTACTTCCTAAGGTACTGAATTTTAAGATATTTTCACAGGTTCTAATAAAATTCTAAGCTTGTTTTTGTAGGACCAGGTCTTGCGGGAGGTGATATTTTTAAAATCTTATTTTGAGGTAGCCCGCAAGGGAGCAGCGGCTACAAAAAGAATTGGGGGTTTTTCCCAGGCCGGTTTTTTTGGCGCCCGATTTTTAAGTCGTAAATTTATATAATTGATAATCATGTAATTATCAAGTTATTAAAAACGAAAGAGGGTGAGAATGCGATCCTTTTAAAGGGGAAGAAGGTTCGTATTTCTTCTCTCTTTCCTATTTATTTTTATTTTCTGATTTTCCTACATTTTTTTCTGTTCCACGTCCCGAGTATTCCTTTATAAATCTCGAAAAGTGATGAGAAGCAGAGATCCCGCAACTCCAGCAACTTCTGAATTCCTACAAGCACAAATGTTACTTAACAGATCATTAACAGTAAAAAATCGAGGATAGGATTAATTTCACGGCCAGAATCAACTTATATCCAAAGCTCTTTAATTTTCTGGTTTCTGTTATTGTAGTTACATGTCGAGCTTCCGTTTGTCATTTGGATAATAGGTAGTCAGTCTTTGATGTTTCCGGGCACTAACAGCCTCTGTTTATATATGAGTAAAAACACCATACAAATTCCGTCCCTACAAGCCGATATTCCGACTAATCCTTCCGTTGCTCGAATTATAGCAATTGGAGCAAGTGCAGGAGGACTCGAAGCCTTAAAAGGTTTCTTTGAACATGTACCTGAGGACTCTAAAAATGCCTATGTTGTTATTCAGCATCTTTCGCCAGACTACAAGAGTATGATGGGAGAATTGCTGGCGCGAAGCACAAGGCTTCCAATTGTGGAGGTCAATGATGGAATGGAGATCTCTCCGGGACATATTTATCTTATTCCACCCATTAACAACCTGGTGATCAAAGATAATCGTCTATATCTTTCAGATAAACCAAAGCATCAAACCCTTAATCTTCCTATTGATATGTTCTTTGAATCCCTGGCCAGGGAGCACAAGGAGAGGGCAATTGGAGTTATTCTCAGTGGAACGGGAAGTGATGGTACCCGGGGCGCTCGTGCCATAAAGGAGAATGATGGAATGATCATGGTGCAGGAGCCAAATGAAGCACAGTTTGACGGAATGCCAAAGAGCGCCATTAACACTGGCCTCGTTGATTATGTGCTACCGGTTAAGGAAATGGGAGAGGAACTGAATAATTTCCTTTCAGCGCCAGCTGTATTTCATTTCAAGGATGGAGATGTAGTTTATGACCAGTCTGAGCTCATGAAGATCCTTAACTACGTTGATGAGAAGACTGGCCTGGATTTTCGGGAGTACAAAAGATCCACACTGGCCCGAAGGGTAGCCCGAAGGGTTAGTGTATGCAAATGCCGGTCTCTAGCAGAGTATTATGGGCATCTCACAAAAACTAAAGGCGAAGTAGATATATTATATCGTGAGTTCCTCATTGGGGTGACCAAATTTTTCAGAGATAGTAAAGTTTGGGAACTGCTTAGAAAAAAAGTCATTCCTCAAATGCTCAAGGAAAGGAATAACGGCGATGTTATTAAGATTTGGGATGTAGCATGTAGTACCGGAGAAGAAGCCTACTCTTTTGCGATGTGCTTCTTTGAAGAAGCCGAAAAGCAAAATAAAGAAATTGAACTCAAGATCTTTGCTACAGACATTGCCGAAAAGCATCTGCAAATAGGAGGAAGAGGAGTTTATCCTGAAAGTATCGCGGCAGATGTGCCGGCAGATTTCCTGGCCAAATATTTTGTGAGCAAGCCTCATAAATATGAGGTGGTCGAAAAACTAAGGAGGGCAGTAATCTTTTCCCGGCACAATGTTATCAAAAATCCGCCCTTTAGTAATATGGACCTGGTTTCCTGTCGTAATTTGCTCATCTATTTTCAACCTGCCATTCAAACCAAGGCGCTAAGTGTTTTGCATTACAGCCTTAAACAGGATGGTATCCTGGTTCTTGGAACCAGCGAAAGTGTAAATTCCCAGCAGAATAATTTTGTGGAGGTAGACAGGAAATGGAAGATCTATCAGAATATCAAACCCAGCAAAAGACTGGAAGCAGGGATAGCCCATGCTCCAACTTCGACCCGCAGGCTGGTTGAAAACAAGTCGCATTACGAACGCACTAGTTTCAAGACAACCGGAAATGCTGTGCATCAAAAATTAACTGCCGAATTCAACGAAACCATCCTCGAAAATTTCAGGGCGGCGAGCGTTTGTGTGGATTCAGATTATAATATTCTTGAAGCACTTGGAGAATTCAGGAAATATGCAAACCTTCCAGTAAATGGTTTTTCTACGAATCTACTGGACATGATGGGAGCAGACCTCAAATATCTCATCCAGAACAGCCTTAAAAAAGCTGGAAAACTTCAGAAGAAGATCTATTGTAAAGATGCTGTTTACACCCATAATGGGGAACAGAAGGGTGTTGATATTATTGTAAAACCACTTCAGCAACAACATCTCGATTCAGACATTAATTTCATGATCACCTTCGTGGAAAAAGAGCTGAATTTAGAGGGAACTGAGACAGTAGATAACGTGACCCTCACCACGAGGACCAAAGAATATGTTTCGAATCTTGAAGAAGAGTTAAAACAGACGAAAGAAGAACTGCAAACTTCGCTTGAGGAGATCGAAACCAGTAATGAAGAACTGCAGGCAGCAAATGAGGAACTTTTAGCTTCTAATGAAGAACTGCAAAGTACCAACGAGGAGCTGCAAAGTGTTAACGAGGAGATCAACACCGTGAACGCAGAAAACCTGCAGAAAATGGATGATCTTGCGGCTCTTAATGCCGATATAAATAACCTGCTCGAAAGTACCCAGATTGGTACTATATTTCTGGATTCCAATCTTAGCATCCGCAAATTCACTCCAGCCATCAAGGAACATTTCAGCTTCCTTAATTCCGATATTGGAAGGCCAATAAGCCATTTTACAGGGAACATAGGAAAGAGTAACCTGGTGGAAAGATGCAAAAAGGTATTGAACACCGGCATTACGCTCGAAAAATCTGTGCGATCCAAAGATGGGGTACATTACCTTAGGAGAATCTCTCCTTACGTTAACTCAAGCCAAAAAGTTAACGGAGTGGTAATCACTTTCATAGATATTGAAAACCTGCAAAAATCCAAAGAAAAGCTGCAGGCAAGTGAAAAGAGGTTCAAGAGCTTTTATGAAGAGGATCCTGTAATGCATATTAGTGTAAATCCACAGAACTACAAGATCCTGCACTGCAACAAAATGACGGTCAAGCAGCTTGGATACAAGACCCGGGAGGAGCTTATTGGAAAATCCATTTATGATCTTTATAGTGAAGAATCACAGGTTGATGCCTTAAGATCTAATAAAGATTTTGCTGAAACCGGAACTCTGGTCAATCTTGAGCAGTCCATTCTCACAAAATCTGGCGAAACCCTGCCCGTAATTCTCAATGCCACTGCCGAAACAGACGAGGACAACAGAGTGATCACCATAAGGTACACCTTTGTTGAAATTAGTGCTTTAAAGAATGCAGAAGACCAGCTTAAAGAGCAGAAAGCAGATCTTGAACGGGCAAATAAGGACCTGGAACAGTTTGTTTCCATTTGCTCTCACGATTTGCAGGAGCCACTTTCAACAATAAAGTTTGGAATTGACATTTTAGGCAAGATCTATGCACCCAAATTAGATGAAAAGGGGCAGAGTTACGTGAACTATATCAAGCAGGCATCCACCCGACTTTCTGAGCAGATAAGAGCCCTGCTGGAACACTCCAGGATAGGCAGGAATGGAGAAAAGAAACTGGTAAAGACCAGAGAGGTAGTAGAGGTGGTGAAATATGATCTTGGCAAGAGAATTAAGGATACCAATGCCAGGATCCATGTTGGAGATCTGCCAGAGATCATGGGATATGAAATTGAAATGAGGCTGCTTTTTCAGAACCTTATCTCGAATGCCATAAAATATACGCCGGCAGAGAGAAATCCGGAAGTAAGGATCTCTGCTTATCGCGAGGGAGAATTCTGGGTATTCTCTGTAGTTGACAATGGCATTGGAATTGCTAAGGAGGACCAGGACAGGATCTTTACTATTTTTAACAGGGTGAAGAAACATGATGATCATGAGGGAACGGGTGTTGGACTTGCCCATGTGGAAAAGATCGTGCAGTTGCATAATGGTAGTCTCTGGGTCGATTCACAGGAAGGAGTGGGCAGCTCCTTTTATTTCAAAATAAAAGCATAGATGCCTGCCGGGCCTTCTACTTATCCAGATCAGGTGAATCTGGACAATTGCGCCAAAGAACCTATCCATATTATAGGTAAGACTCAGGCTCACGGAGTGTTGATCGTATGCGATCCTTCAACCTTGAAAATTACCCAGGCCGGTGAAAATTCAGAAGAATTCTTTGGCCTTTCTGCGGCACAGCTTTTAGGCCAGGAGCTCGAGCAATTGATTGGTGAGGATAGTGCTGTAGACCTAAAGGATCGTATCAGTAAGGAAGATCCCAATCTTAGCCTGGAAGTAAACGTGAAGCAAAGGCAGTTTCTAATGTTGCCACATTTGTCTCATGGACATCTCATCCTTGACTTTGAACCCCAGGATAAACAGCAGCGTCCTTACGATTTTCAGAAGCAGCTCACCTCCATACTCAATAGTTTTACTGCAGCGAGAACCGTCGAGGAACTCTGTGATTCTGCCGCTGTCATCACCAAAGAGATGTATGGTTATCACCGGGTGATGATCTACAGGTTTGATGAAGATTGGAACGGGGAGGTAATTGCTGAACAGAAGGAGGAGGGCATGGAATCCTGGCTGGGCTTGCACTATCCAGCTACCGATATTCCTGAACAATCACGCCGGCTTTTCCTGAAACACAGAGTGCGTGTAATTACTGATGTTAATTATACGCCTGTTCCTATAATTCCTGAAATCTCACCTGTTACCGGAGAACCACTGGATATTTCAAGATCTACGCTCAGAGCTGTTTCCCCTATCCACATCGAATACCTCAAGAACATGGAGGTGGGAGCATCTCTGTCTGCAGCAATTGTGGTAAAAGGAAAGTTATGGGGGCTTATCGCCTGCCATCACAAATCGAGAAAATATCTTGATCATGAACAAAGGGAACACTGTCGTTTCTTAACGAGGATACTTTCCAACGAGCTAACGCTTCATGTAACTAAAAACGAGATAAGTAATTTTGAGCTTTCAGAAAATATAAGGAGGCAGCTGGTAGTACAAATGAAGTATCACAAAGACCTTTTTAAGGCTCTCAATGGTGATACGGTTAAATTCACAGAGCTAATCTCCTGTGGTGGTGGCGCAATGTTCTTTAAGGGGAGATGGGAAAGAAGCGGAAACGCCCCATCAAAAGAGCAACTGGAGAACCTCCTGAACAATTTTATAAAACCACAGTCAAAAAGCCTCTTTTTGACACGAAACCTTTCTTCACTTTTTCCTGAAGCAGATGCGTACAAATCAAAGGCTTCGGGCCTCTTGAGCCTAAAAATTGCCGATAATAAATACATTTTCTGGTTTAAACCCGAGGTAGTGCAGATAGTGAACTGGGGAGGAAATCCTGAACAAAAGGCCTTCTATAATGAGAAGGAAAAAAGAATTAGCCCAAGAAAATCCTTTAAGAAGTGGAGTGAAAAATTAACCGGCACTTCTGAACCATGGCGGGACATGGATAAGAATATTGCGAGATCTCTCCGTGAGAACGTGAGCCACTTTGTGCTGGCGCAACAGCGGGAGGAAATTACAGCCTTGAACAAAAAACTGGTCGAAGCCAACAAAGAGCTTGAATTGTTTAGTTATGGATTATCTCACGATTTAAGGGCGCCAATAAGGGGGATGGAGGGCTTCTTAAATATTCTGGAAGAAGACCATGGCCAGGAGCTGAGTGAAGAGGGAATCAAGATGTTGCGTATGTCGAGAGAGCTTACCGAAAAAATGAATGATCTCATCGATAACATCCTCGAATATTCCCGCTTGAGCCATACCGAAGGCATTGATGCCAAAGAGGTTGACGTCAGTGAACTGCTGCAGGAGGTGTTACAATTGTTTAATGTGACCAAAAGTTATCCGGCTGCGACTATTGAGATCGAGGACGAAATTCCGGAGATGTATGGTGACCGCCGAATGCTTTTTCAGCTTTGGGCGAACCTGCTTAATAACGCACTCAAATATTCAGCCACGGTTGAAGAGCCTAAACTAGCAATAGGAGTTAAGGAAATAGAAGACAGACAGGTCTATTTCGTAAAAGATAATGGCATTGGAATAGCACCAGAATTCAGAAAGAAAATATTCGAAACTTTCCAAAGAGCTGTAGGTAGTAAGTTTAAAGGCTCTGGGATAGGGCTTGCAATTGTTAAGAAGATCGTGGAAAAGCATAATGGTGAAGTTTGGGTAGAAAGTTCTCCTGGAAAAGGATCTGAATTTTATTTCTATCTTGACCTCCCAAAAAAGAAGTTGGAGGAGACAATATGATTACAATTCCGTTGAGGATTTTACTGGTAGAAGACAATGAGGCAGATGTTATGATCACGCGGCGTTGTATTAAGAAGCTGGTGCAGGCACCGGTCATTGAGGTGGTTGAAGATCTTTCTTCTGCCAGGCATCAGCTGGTCAATTTCGTCCCCGATCTGGTGATCTCAGATTATAACCTGCCAACCTGCACAGGGCTTGACGTGCTGGAACTGGTGAAGAAAAAAGATCCTGCCCTGCCGCTCATATTTCTCACGGGTACAGTTCATGATGAAGAGCTGGCTGCCGATACGATTCTAGCCGGGGCTTCTGGCTATATTCTGAAAAAGCACATGAACAATCTTGAGGAAAAACTGAAACCCCTGCTCAAAAAAGTGGTGTTTAATATGGTATCCAGGGATGAGGTAAGGGAGAGACTTAGAAAAAACAAGATCGCTATTAACCAGATCTACGACTATTTGGACAGCCTGAAGGCAGATAACCAGGAGCAGAAGCAAAACCTGGGAAAGATCAAGGAAACAATCAGAATTTTTAAAGAGGAGCAGGATGGAGATGATACAAAGGCTTAAGGAGGAAACGCGAGAACTTCATGAACAGGTAGAAGGCCAGAATCTGGCGAAGTTGATCATGAACCACAGTATGGATCTTGAGACCTATAAATTACTGCTGCTGCAAAATTTTATTGCCTATAGAGCTACAGAAACCGAAATAAAAAAACATTTGCCTCAGTTTAAGGGAGAGAAGCATCAGCAATTAGCCCTTGACCTGTCCCCCTTAAAAATCTCTTCTGAAATACCTTCTGAAAATGACATTTTTGAGTGCCGTTCTACAGCCGAAGCTCTTGGGGCTGCTTATGTAGTTGAAGGCTCTGCTTTAGGTGGAATGGTGATCGCAAAGCACATTCCATCCTGTGACGGATTAAAGGATATTGACCCGCCTCATTTCTTTAGCGGAAGTAAATCTAACCTGGAAGACTGGAAGAATTTCAAAATAACCCTGGAGCAGTATCCATTCACCGAAATCGAGAAAGTACAGGCCATTTCGAAAGCTAAGGAAACCTTCCTGTTCTTTGAGCGAGTCTTTAACAGGGAACTGGCTTTAGGCTAATTTTAAATACCGCTTTCAAAGACCATTGAAATCAGCCTTGGGATATTTTCCTCTCTTGGCTGATCAAAGTGTTCATTAAGATCGAGCAGGTTAAATTTATGTGCTTTTGCAGCGGTAAGAAAGTCTGAAATGTGATGCACAAAAGCTTCAGGCGTGTGTAAACCAGCTTCGGTTTCAAATCTCGCCCTGCTGCCCGAATATTGTTTCCCCGGGTGCAACTCACAAATGTAGAACTTTCCGTTTCGTTTTAGTGCCCTGGCAGCTTCAGCAAAGATAAAATCGAGATCTTCAATATGCTCCAGCACCAAACTACAGGTAATTAGATTTGCCCATCCAGGTTTAACTGGCCAGTCCAGTCTCAGATCGGCTTCAGTGAAGGTAACATTTTCTGCAGTGATCTTTTTCCGGGCCTTTTCGATCATCTTCGGTGAGAAATCAATGGCAGTGACATAATCAGCTTTTTCTGAAAGCCAGCCGGTATTCTTACCAGTACCACAGCCTAGTTCCAGAATATTACCGTAATGCGGATTCAAAAATGTCTTTCGAAGAACCTCTCCTTCGAGATCTCGGGTCTTATTGCTCATGGCATCATAAGAATTAGCCCAGGTATTATATGAGTCGCTGGTGTTCATATGTCAATCTTTCGTATCCAGTTTTTGGCTTCATCCCTTTCGCTGCTATCAAAGAATTGAATTTCTGCTCCTGTAAAAGGTTTCATGAGTTTTGTCAATTGCTTTTCCCATTCCATATTGCCTACCATTGCAATTCTTTCAAGATGTTCATTGTTGCTGAAATCAAATTTTAGATCCCGCCACATGGCACTAAGGCTCCATCCTTCAAAGGCTCTCATTTCAAAGTACCATCTTATTTTTCCAAACGCGCGTATCTTCTCCTCTAACAAAGGAATTAAGCGGTCATAGTCTTCATCTGTGAGTTTATCTTCGGCAATGGTAAAAATGATATTTTGTTCCAGGTGGATAGAGAGCATAATTGTTTTTGACAATTTCGAAAGAAAAGTAGATTCTGCCAATAGTTTTGCCAATGGCAGCGGTTAAGCTCTTGTTAATTCTGTGCCTAATTAATGTTAATTCGAAACTACTTTCAGAAGTAGAAAAGAATCTCCGAATTTCCCTTTTTTGAAGCCCTATTTTTATGATTAATTTAAATCTCCTTTTTTATTAGCTTTCTTATATTGGTGAAAATCAGATAAATAAGTAAGACTATGGAAGACGGAAAAAATAAAACAGTATTGATCACGGGATTTTCAAGTGGAATTGGAAAGGCATTGTCACATCAGTTTGCCCGGGATGGATTTGATATCATTGGAGTTGCCCGAGATAAGTCAAAGATGGAGGCTACAACCAAGGAATTGCAGCAGCAATATGGAATTGAAGTCCAGATCATTCAAAAGGACCTGGCACAGGATGGGGCAGCAAAAGAAGTTTACGAAGAAGCTAAGGCTTTTGGGAAACCCATACACATTTTGGTAAACGATGCTGGGGTGGGGCAACATGGGAAATTCGTTGATATTCCCTATGAACGCTATGCACATCTCATTCACCTGAATATTATTTCTCTCACTCACCTTACCCGCTTGTTTCTGAAAGATATGGTAGAACGGGATCATGGAAAAGTTCTCAACCTTGGGTCTGTAGCAGGATTTCAACCCGGCCCACTGCTGGCAGTATATCATGCTACCAAAGCCTATGTGGTATCACTCTCTGAAGCACTGGCTACAGAACTCGAGGAGATGGAGAGCAAGGTAACTGTTACCTGCCTTTGTCCCGGTCCCACAGATACAGATTTCTTTACTCGTGCCGATATGGAAGAAACAAACGTAGTACATCACAAGGATAAATTAATGATGCCTCCCGAAGAAGTGGCTGAAGGGGCTTACAAGGCCTTAATGGACGGAGAGAGAATATTTATTCCGGGAACTATGAACAAAATATCTACCTTTATAAGAAGGGTAATTCCGAAAAGTACACAGTCAAAAACCCAGATGAAGTATTACGAACATCACGAAGATTAGGAGAATTAACAAGCATCAGCCGAAAAATTTGAGGAATGGCAATAGATGAAAATTATAAAGCACCTGTCACCACTCGCATAGGACATGTCCATCTCAAGGTTTCGAATCTCGAACAGGCCCTCATGTTCTATAATGGCCTCTTAGGATTTGAGATCACCCAGATGATGGATGAATCTGCTGCCTTTCTCTCGGCTGGCGGCTATCACCATCATATTGGTCTCAACACCTGGCATAGCAAAGGCGCACCCGAAGCCGCGAAAAGCGGGGTCGGCTTGTATCATACTGCTATTGTTTACAAGGAGAGAAAAGAGCTGGCAGAGGTACTTCAAAGGCTAATCGAGGTAGAATATCCCCTCACCGGGGCAGCAGATCACGGAGTTTCCGAAGCTTTATATATGAACGATCCCGATGGGAATGGCGTCGAACTTTACTGGGATCGACCGAAGGATAAATGGCCCAGAAAAAGTGATGGAGCGTTGGATATGTACACCAAAGCTCTTCATTTTGAAGATCTCCTGGCAGAATTAAAGTGATGGACTGCCGGTAGGATAGCCTTTGTCAATCCAGTCTACTTTAATATTTTCCTGTAGATTCAATAGTTGATGATGCTCAAAGCCCATACTGTTCAATAAGTTGAAAGCAGGCCGTACATTAGGACAAATGTCAAAAGGACAGCAGCCACAGTAGATAACAATTTCTGAATCTTTGGGGAGTTTTTCTAATTCAGCGGCCAGTCTTTTTAAAGAATCACTTTCACCTGAAGGTCCGGTGTCCATTGATCCAGGAATAATCCCTCCCGCTCCAAGACTAAAGATGATGAGGCTATCTCCAGCCTCGATTTGATGCGCCAGCTCTACCGGTTGCACAAGTTGCTCTGCCGTCCAGGGTTCTGAAATCGTTTCGTCGGTGGACGAAGCGGACTTATTTTCTAATGTCTTTTCGGGTTGTGCTACCTCTGTCTTTGACGCTTCTTTACAACTGCTTATCAGCAGGACGCAAATAAGGATCCTTGACAACTTAAAAATGTTCATTATTTAGAATTTTGAAGCAAAAATAACCTTTTGCTTCGGAAAAAACATTTTCTTGAGATTCAGAAAGAGAGTTACACCTGAATTAATTTTTTGGCGGGGTGATCATAATATGAGCGCGATGCGTTCCAGGATCCATGATCCAAGGCATTCCCGGGGCAAAAGGTTTTTCAGGAAGCCCTGTCGACTGGGCAGTAGCGTATGGAATATAGATCACGTACCTGAATTGGCCATCTTTTAATTCCCCGGTTTCGAGATTGTAATTTTCTTCAGATCCGGTGAGAATATAGGTCATCGCGGGGGCATCGGGTAATTCGAGTTCACCGGCTTCAGCCTCTTTCCTTCTTATTTCTCTCCTTTCCATCTCGGGTTTACCTTCTTCAGTAAGTGCTCGTCCCCTGGCCATAAAGGGTTCCAGTTTCTTAGAATAACAGGAGACATTAATTCCTTTTTTGTCGGGATCATCGGCGACACATACCAGGTGGTTTGTGCCTTCCCTTAAGACCACCATTTCTCCGGCTTCATTGTAACCGTACACCATCACCCCGGCACGCAAATCCTCTGGTGCAGCCAGGACCGCAGTTCTTATCTGAACCTCTGCCGGCAGCACTTTTTTCTGAGCCAACGCCAGGACTGGAAAAAGCAGAACTAACAGAATAATTGAAGATCTCATAGGTTCAAAAATTAGGGATTACACTAATTAAAGATAAGAAAAAAGCAGCTGAAGCTGCGTTTTTATCTCAACCTTAGAGCGTTAAATATGGTAGATCATTAGAAAATGACCACTGTTAAAAACTATAGACATGAAAAAAAGAAGAGACAGGAACAAGAGTAGTCAAAAAAGCCCTTTTTGGGACCTTAGTCAAAATTGAAGTAATCCCTGGTACTCGTCTGGATCTTCTTGATATCCCGAATATTCTTTCTGATCTTGGCCTCCTGCCGCCGATTATAGATAAAAAGAAGAACCAGGAAAAAGACGGCTATTCCTGCAATTCCCGAAAGGACATATTCCATCATTTTTGAATTTGGTGAGTAAATTTATTTCAAAAAATGATGAGGTGGATGAGGAAAACCGTAATCCTAACCGGTTTTAACAAATTTAATTCCAGTCCAGCAGTCTTTGCTCTCCTTCAATTTCTTTAATATCTGTGATATCCTGAGACATTTCTATAACGCCTTTGTATTGCTGCTGGGCATCTCGTACGGCAAAATAGCGAATATAGATAAGTCGGTTTTTGAAGTTGATCCAAAAGGAAGCTTCATTTTTATTGCCCTTTTTAAATTCTTCCAGGATCCTTAGAACTGTGCCCACACTTTTTGGAGGATGACAAAACTTTACCTCGCGCCCAATAATACCGGCGCTCCTTGGGAAAACGCGCTCTTCCCCACGATTGTAAAAGATCACTTTGTCATTCTCATCAACATATGTAAGGTCCAGCGGCATGGTCTTTAAAAGAAGATTCACCTGTTCTACGGTCATATAACCTTCATCATAATGCGCTGCCTCATCCTTTTTAAAAGTGAGCGGTCGCTGGGTATGATCTTGCGAAGGGGGAATATATCTGGCTTCTTCTTCGGGAAAGGCAGCTGGTGCTTTCGGCATCATCCAGCCTATCTCTTCTTCGCCTTTTCTTACAAGTTTCCAGTCTGCTTCAGAAAGTAAGTTCAGGGCATTCGGGAAAAGCACATTGTCCTCCACAAGCAGAAGCCTGAAAATGCTGCTTACCAGGTATTGCGAATCTCGCTTAATCTCTGGATATTCCTGCACATCAAGCTGTTTCCGAAGTAATCGGAACTGTTCGCGAATGGTATCATGGAAAGACCACATGTTCTTTGACGGTCCCGTCCAGCCTTTTTGCTCCAGCACGGGGAATAGTTGATTTTCCTTGCGCTCAAACCGGCGTTCGATTTCCTGTAGTTGATTGAAGATGTTATAGAATTTTTGAGTTTCCTTTTCAGGATCGGCCTGCAGGAGCTCATTCCCCAGGTTTTGAATTAATTTTTTTTCTTCGGAATAGATGGAGACCGGATGCCCTTTTGGCAAGGCTGATGTAGTTGTCATTTTCAGGAATTTTCAGCAAAATTAAAGGACAACCTGGTCTTGTTTTATGACTGAAATCACCTCTACGGAATTCTGAATAAATTCTGCAATTCCTGAAGCTGTCATAAAAAGGAAAAAAAGAAGAGGTGCCAAAAGTGACATTTTTGGAACCTCTTCCTTTTGTACAGTTGCCTACAATAATTTTCTGATATCTTCTTCGATACTTTCCGGTTTGGTAATGGGAGCAAAACGTTTTACAGGCTCTCCTTCACGGTCAATGAGGAACTTTGTGAAGTTCCATTTGATCTTGCTGCCCAGTAATCCGCCTTGCTTTTTCTTCAGAAATTTAAAAAGGGGATGAGCTTCTTTTCCATTCACCTCCACTTTTGAGAACATTGGAAAGCTTACGCCATAATTGACCATACAGCCTTCAGCAATTGATTTTTCATCGCCTGGTTCCTGTTTTCCGAATTGATTGCAGGGAAAACCGAGTATCACCAGTCCCTGGCTTTTATACTTTTTGTACAGGTTTTCCAGACCTTCAAATTGAGGTGTGAATCCGCATTCTGAAGCCGTATTGACCACCAGGATGACCTTGTCTCTATACATCTCCAGGTCCACTTCCTTGCCCTGGAGATCTCTGGCTTTAAAATCATAAATTTTACTCATAATATATTTTTAGATAAGGTTTTGGAAGATTTCAGCCCATTCTACCTGTTCACTACAAGGGCTCTTGGTTTTTTCCAAATATGATCCCGGTCATATTTATCTTTCAAAAAGGGCTTTTTCTTTGCCGCCTGATTTTCGCCGGGCAAATTTCACTGCTACGGCAAATCTTTTTTGATAAGAGATCATGCTGACAAAGAAAGATAAAATGGAATTAATGGCGCCTGCAGGCAACTTCGAATCTTTGCAGGCTGCTTTAGACAATGGTGCAGATTCGGTTTATTTTGGTGTGGAACAACTGAATATGAGAGCCCGTGCCTCCATTAATTTCACCATGGAAGACCTGCCGGAAATTGTGAGGAGGTGTGAAAAAAGAAAGGTTCGCAGCTATCTTACTCTAAACACTATAGTTTATGACCATGATCTTTCGCTCGTAAGGAATCTTCTTACAGAAGCTAAAAAAGCAGGGATCACAGCAGTGATTGCAAGTGACCAGGCAGTGATCGCATCTGCCCGAAGTATGGATGTGCAGGTTCACATTTCAACTCAAGTCAATATTACCAATATTGAAACTGTAAAGTTCTACAGCCTTTTTGCTGATACTATGGTGCTTTCTCGCGAACTGAGCCTGCGCCAGGTGAAGAAGATCACCAGCGGGATCGAAAAAGAGCAAATTAAGGGACCTTCGGGAGCACCTGTAAAAATAGAGATCTTCGGTCACGGGGCCTTGTGTATGGCAGTATCGGGTAAATGTTATTTGAGTCTGCACTCCCATAATTCATCGGCCAATCGCGGCGCCTGCAAGCAAAACTGCCGCAAGAAGTATACAGTGATCGATCAGGAATCGGGTTTTGAGATCGAGATCGACAATGAATATATGATGTCTCCAAAAGATCTTTGTACCGTTAATTTCCTTGATGAGATCATGGACGCGGGAGTACAGGTGTTGAAGATTGAAGGCCGTGGCCGTGCCCCCGAATATGTAGCCACAGTTACAAAAGTCTACAGGGAAGCCATTGATGCACTGTATGCCCAAACATATTCGGAAGATAAAGTGGCCCGTTGGATGGAGCAGTTGAGTACGGTCTATAACCGTGGATTCTGGAGTGGCTATTATCTGGGTCAGAAATTAGGAGAATGGAGTAAAACTTCCGGCTCTCAGGCCACGCAGAAGAAGGTGTATCTTGGCAAAGGAATTCACTATTTCCCGAAAGCTGGAATTGCCGAATTCAGGATCGAAGCCTTTGATCTCAGCCCGGGCGACAAGCTTCTGGTGACGGGACCAAATACCGGCGCTCAGGAATTTGAGCTTAAAGAAATATTTGTGAACGACCTGCTTTCAGAAAGGGCTACTAAAGGCGATAGCTGTACGATAAAAGTACCTTTTAGAGTGAGGCTTTCAGACAAGCTCTATAAACTGGTAGAAGCTTAATGGTAGTTGTGACCCTGCAACGTAAGAAATGCATTGGCTGCAATTACTGCGTGGAATTGGCCCCTGCACATTTCCAGATGTCCAGGAAGGATGGAAAAAGTGTATTACTGAAGGCTGTAGATCGCAAGGGTTTCCACACCCTCAAATCGGCAGATCATTCCATCTTCACCAGCTGTGATACCGCTGCAAAAGCCTGCCCGGTAAAAATAATTTCTGTAAAGGAAATTTGAGAATCTTTTTTTCCGGATTTTTTATTTCGATTACTGCTGGATCTTATTCTAAGGACAACTTGCATCCAACAGTTCAAATTGTGTAAAAGGCAACCTTACTAAAATTTAAAAGCTAAAAGTGCTGTCAATTAATATTTTGCGAGAATCTCCCGGAACAAAAATGAGAAATTCAGGAACTTATGTTTGGCAGTGGAAAAAACGTCGTCTTAAAATTGTGGTTCTGCTGCTTTAGGTAAAGAAATTGCAACTAAAACGTTTGAAGTAACTCTTTTTTAATACTAATTTAACCTTTTGATATGCTGCGAGTTAGGCTTTTAAAATCTATTTTCGCTGTACTGGATATCAGTAATTATCAAAGGGTTTTTATATGAATAATTTTCTTTTCGTTGCTTCAGAAAATGACGCCATTGCCAACTGCAAAGTTGGTGGGGTAGGGGATGTAATTCGAGATGTGCCAAGGCAGATTTCAGAGCGTGGAGACAGAGTTCATGTTGTTGTTCCGTCCTATTCAAGATTACACGAAAATGGAACTTTGCTGGCCTCTTTGAAATTGGAGTTAAGAGGAACTTCTTATACTGCTCAGCTTTTTGAAGTTCCTGCAAAGGAGCCAGATAGCAATATAACTCACTATGTCATTCATCATCCCGAGATCGAGATGGGCAATCTGGGTGGAATATACCATCATGATCCTTACGAGCCATTTTACAGTGATGTGATTAAATACACGATTTTTTGTACTGCCGTTGCCGAAGCCATAAAGCAAAAACTTTTCGGAAAGCTCGACATCGTTCATTTGCATGACTGGCATTCAAGCATGCTGCTATTCCTAAAGAATTTTCATCCGCAGTACTCCTGTCTAAAGAAGAACAGGTTTGTTTACTGTATCCACAATCTTGCACTACAAGGCATTCGTCCTTTTGAAAATAACTACTCTTCCCTGAAGACCTGGTTTCCAGATCTTGAATTCGAGAGAGAGGCACTGAGAGATCCGCGTTATGCAGATTGTTTTAACCTAATGGCTGTGGGAATTAGATTTGCTGATGCAGTGCATACCGTTTCACCTTCCTATAAGCAGGACGTTTTGCTACCTAGTGACGCTCCTGAGTTTATTGGAGGTGAGGGCTTGGAAAATGATCTGAGACAGGCTGATAAGGAGGGACGTTTTCACGGGATCCTTAACGGCTCCGACTACAGCCCTGGAACGCTCGTAAAGAAAAACCGTTTGTTCCACAATATCGCGACTACTATTTTTAAGCAGCTCCAAAAGGAACAGGATTGGGCGAAAGCCGCTTTCCTTGCGCACACTGGAGAAAAAGTGGTTCCTTTCCTGAAAAAGAAACCCAATTTTATCTGTGCAAGCGTAGCTCGTTTGACCGAACAAAAGTTCTATTTCTTTAAGCGATCTCCCGAAGCTCTTCTTGAAATTCTGGACAGGCTGGAAGAAGTGAGCGGCGTCTATGTGTTGCTTGGAACTGGAGCTTCAGATTATGAGGAGTTACTCAGAGAAATAAGCTATAAAAGAAAGAATTTTATCTTCATCAATACGCAGTGTGAACACGTGGTGAATTCCATTTACCGGGATTCTGACCTGTATTTTATGCCGAGCTTGTTCGAACCCTGCGGAATTAGCCAAATGCTGGCTATGCGGAACGGGCAGCCCTGCCTGGTTCATCATACCGGCGGCTTAAAGGATACAGTACAACATGTACATACCGGCTTCGCGTTTGATGGAAAAACCTATGATGAGAAAGTTTATAACATGGTGGAAAGCTTTAAAGAAGCACTGTACTTTTTTGAAAATGATAAAACCGTCTGGAAGCAGATCAGTCTTAACGCTCGTAAAATGAGATTTACCTGGAAAAAATCTGTAGATGAATATTATAAGTTGTTGTATGCCTTTAATCCCGCAGATGTGCAGGTGGCATAAACCCACTTTATTACGATCATACTGGCCGGATTCTTAACGAGTCCGGCTTTTTTTTGGAGTCAGGAAAGGGAGCTGAAAATGCCATTTTTGACGCTCCATTTTTTCATTTCCCCGGGCAGCTGACTGAAAGACAGAGGTCCGGCATGAGACCTTAGCTTTGAAAAATAGCAGGTAGAATTTTGTAGCAGATCAAAAAAGCTTATTTTTGCCGGCTCTTATGAAGAGCACAAACAAAATATTCATCTCGCCGGTTACTCCACCCTGATCCTTCGGACTATAACTCGCCTCATCCTCCTGAACACAGGACAACACTTTCTATTACTATCTATCATAGCCTTATATAATGAAAAAAATCTTTAATCTCTTCGATTTTTCCCAAAAAGTAGATTACAAAATTGAAGTGCTTGCGGGTCTTACTGTAGCTCTGGCCCTAATTCCAGAAGCAGTGGCATTTGCAATGATCGCGGGACTTTCACCTCTTACAGGTCTGTATGCTGCCTTTGTGATGGGGCTCATTACTTCGATCTTTGGAGGGCGCCCCGGAATGATCTCTGGCGCTACTGGGGCTGTTGCGGTGGTGATCGCTGCACTTGCTATTTCTCATGGCCCCGAATATGTCTTTGCGACAGTTGTACTGGCAGGTCTTCTCCAGATCCTGGCTGGAGTTCTAAAGCTGGGAAAACTAATAAGGCTGGTACCTCATTCTGTGATCTTTGGGTTTGTAAATGGCCTGGCGATAATCATTTTTATGTCTCAGCTCGACCAGTTCAAGACTGTGAATGAAGCAGGAGAACTGGTGTGGATGACAGGAACCAGCCTGTATATCTTACTGGGGCTGGTTTTGATCACCATGTTGATCATTTGGGGTTTGCCAAAACTAACTAAGGTCTTTCCATCTTCTCTTGCGGCAATTCTGGTGGTTTTTGGACTTGTGGCTTTTCTGAATATCGATACTAAAACAGTGGGTGATATGGCATCCATTAATGGAGGATTTCCACCTTTTCATATTCCAATGATCCCGTTTACCTGGGATGTTATTGCTCTCATCTTTCCCTATGCTGCGATCATGGCAGGAGTTGGCTTGATCGAGAGCCTGCTTACCCTGAACATTGTTGACGAGATCACCGAAACCAGGGGGAGAGGAAATAAGGAGTGTGTCGCTCAGGGTACTGCCAATGTTCTTTCCGGCTTTTTCTCGGGAATGGGAGGTTGTGCCATGATCGGGCAGAGTTTGATCAATGTCTCCTCGGGTGCGAGGGCCAGACTTTCGGGAATAATAGCGGCTGTAATGCTCCTAGTCTTTGTTATGTTTGCGGCAGATATTATAGAACTGCTACCAATGGCTGCCCTAACGGGCGTAATGATCATGGTATCTATTGGCACTTTTGAATGGGCAAGTCTTAGAACCTTCCGCAGAATGCCAAAGAGCGATGTGCTGGTAATGGTACTGGTAACGTTTGTAACAGTGGTACTGCACAATTTAGCACTGGCAGTGCTAGTGGGAGTAATTATCTCGGCGCTTGTGTTTGCGTGGGACAATGCAAAAAGGATTAGGGCAAGAAAATATGTCGATGATAATGGGTTAAAGCACTACGAGATCTATGGGCCTTTGTTCTTCGGAAGTGTGGCCGCTTTTAATGAGAAATTTGATGTGCTTGGAGACCCTGAAGAGGTGATCATTGATTTTTCTGAAAGCAGAATAGTAGACATGTCTGGCATTGAGGCTGTAAATAAACTTACAGAACGCTACCTGAAGCAGGGAAAGAAACTTCACCTGAGACACCTTAGTCGCGATTGTAGACAGTTACTGCAAAATGCCGATGAGATCATTGAGGTCAATATTCTCGAAGATCCCACCTATAAGGTGGTGGTAGATTAGAAGATCAAACTATCTGAAAAATCCCTTTTTTGACAGGCTGATTTATTTCGGCCTCCTGTTATTGCATTTTTCATTGTTTAGGATCCTTGGTAAATTCAGAATGGGGATTATATGCTTTTCAGGGAATCTTTTTTATTGGTGTTCCCGCATAGAACGATCCTCGGAACTACATGAAGTTTATTAAATCCCTCTAATACCGACTGATCTACTTACCATTTCCAATAAAAATTTCTTACTAAGAGCGTCAAAAATTGCAGCACCCGGAAAATATTACCTAATTTAAATGGAAATTTTTTCTGGGTATGAAACTTCGAGATAGAGACGATGTTGAATTTGATCCTGTTCCATCAATAAAAAGTAAAGCTTTAAGGGTCAATTTGAATGAACATATCTATGGCACCTTCGCCGAAATTGGGGCAGGACAGGAGACGGTAAGAAACTTTTTTAGAGCCGGAGGCGCTTCTGGTACCATCGCAAAAACCATGAGTGCCTATGATAAGGATTTCAGTGATGCCATCTACGGAATAGAAAAAGATGCTCGATATGTGACTGAAGCAAGGCTAAAAAGCATGCTTAGCTATGAGACGGAACTCATTGAACAAAGGATCTCCAGAGAGAAACATCCCGATAAGCTGTTCTTTAGCTACGCCAATACCGTGGCAACTATAGATTATGCTAAAAAATATAAAGGCCACGGGTGGTTAGGGATCAGGTTTCAAACCCGGCCCCGGGAAGAGTACAGCGAGATCATAATCCATGTGCAGTTTCACGAAAATAATGCTGCCCTTCAGCAAATAAGCCTGGGCACTATGGGAACCAATCTTATTTATGGTGCCTTTTATCAATACGATGATCCAAAGTTGCTTTTGCAACATCTTTACGATCATTTAAACAGTGACCAGATAGAAATTGACATGATCAATTTTACAGGTCCCGTGTTTGAAGAGGTCGATAACAGGTTGATGAGCCTGCAGCTGGTAAAGAATGGAATGACCGAGGCCGTTATGTTCTCCCCTTCGGGGAATAACGTCTTACCGGCAAATGAACTTTATAAGAAGAATATCCTCACCTTAAGAGGGAGCTATCGCCCTGTTACGAAGGTGAATATGAATATGTATGAACAGTCCCTGAAGTTATTCCTTGAAGAGAAAAAGGTAAATCCCCAAAAGACCAAAGTGATCTTCGAGATCACACTTTCCAATCTTCGATCTGAAGGGGATATTGATGAAAAAGACTTTTTAGACAGGGCCGATCTTTTAGGCTCTCTGGGCCAAATGGTAATGATCTCCAACTTTCAGGAGTATTATAAAATGGTAGAATATTTTTCCCAGTATACCGCAGAAAGAATGGGATTGAGCATGGGGATCAACACCTTTGTGGCACTTTTCGATGAGAAGTATTACAGGCATTTGAGCGGCGGAATTCTCGAGGCGTTTGGAAAATTGTTCTTTAGAGACCTCAAGATCTATTTGCACCCAATGAAAGATCAGGATACGGGTGAGATCATTACCAGTGATAATCTCAAGGTCCACCCACGAATGAAAGAACTCTACAAGTTTTTTAAAGATAATGGCCGGGTGGTTGACATTACCGACTACGACCCCGAAATTCTTGATATTTTCTCTCGCGAGGTCCATCAAATGATCGTGGAAGGTCAAAGTGGCTGGGAAGAAATGCTCCCGCCAAAAACTACCCAAATGATCAAGGAAAAAAGATTATTTATGCCTAAGGAAGCTTAGATTCAAAAGGTCTCAAAAATGGCATTTTTGACAGGTATTAGCTGGAGGTCTCTGTATCTGTCACTTCTGAAAGGGAAAAGGATAAATACAACTCCTCTTATTTCTTAAATTACTCTTATAATCTCTGTTTCAGGATCAAAGATTTTATTTTTTTTTCTTACTTTTTAAAAAACGCTGTGATGAAAGAACATAACAGAAGCATAGAAAAATATTTTTCTTCAATCGGAGAAAATGCAAGTGAAATTGGTCGTTCCAAGGCCGACATAAAAAAGGATTTCCTCCATAAATTATTTTATCACCTGGGAAGGGTGCCTGCGCTTACTACAGATAATGATCTTTATACAGCCCTGGCTTTGACCGTGCGTGACCGGGCCCTTCGTCAGTTTGTTCGTTCTACCGAACAGTTTGCCGAGAAGGATGCCCGAGGCGTTGCTTATTTTTCTGCTGAATTTCTACCGGGGCCTCACCTGGGAAATAATCTGCTCAACCTGGAGATCATGGAAGAAACTCGGCAAGCTCTTGCCGAACTTGACCTTGACCTTGATCACATCCTTGAACAGGAAGTGGAACCGGGACTTGGAAACGGTGGCCTTGGCCGCCTTGCCTCCTGTTATATGAATTCTATGGCAACTCTTGGTATTCCTGCAATTGGATATGGAATTCGCTATGAATTCGGAATTTTCAAACAGGAAATTCGTGAAGGCTGGCAGTCTGAAGCTACAGATAAATGGTTGCATTATGGCAATCCGTGGGAAGTGATGCGACCCGAGATCTCCTATGAAGTCAAATTTGGTGGGCGAACAGAAGCCGGAACCAGCAAAGAGGGAAAGTATTTTGTGGAATGGCATCCAGAATCGGTCATTAAAGGAACTGCTTATGATACGCCTATTCTGGGCTATCAAAGTAATGGAATAATTATGCGCCTCTGGAAAGCTGAAGCGGTCGAATCTTTTGACTTCTCCATTTATAACATGGGTGATTATTACCGGGCCGTGGAAAAGAAGCTGAGGTCAGAAAATATTACGAAAGTACTTTATCCAAACGACGAAAACCTTTCGGGTAAGGAGTTACGCTTAAAACAGCAATATTTCTTTGTTTCCTGCTCACTTCAGGATATGATCCATTTACATCTTTTGCAAGGCAGAAGGCTGAATGAATTTCATGAAAAATTTTCAGTTCAGCTCAACGATACTCACCCTTCAATAGCAGTAGCCGAATTGATGAGGCTGCTGCTTGATGAACACGATATGGAGTGGGATGATGCGTGGCACATTACAAGTCACACGTTTGCCTATACTAATCACACGCTGCTGCCAGAAGCGCTTGAAAAATGGTCGATCAGTTTGTTAGGGAGGATTCTTCCGCGGCATCTGGAACTCATCTATGAGATCAACAGCAGGTTTCTGGAAGAGCTCCGCGAAAAAGGTCTTAACGGGGAGCAGATCGCGAGGATGTCTCTTATTGATGATCACGGGGAACAGGCTGTAAGAATGGCCCACCTGGCTACCGTGGGAAGTTATAAAGTTAATGGAGTTTCTGCACTGCACTCCCGACTATTAAAAACACAGGTCCTGAACGATTTTGCAAAGCTATGGCCCGAAAAGTTCACTAATGTAACGAATGGCGTAGCTCATAGACGATTTCTTGCACTCAGCAATCCTAGATTAGCGTCCCTTATTACTGAAAAGATCGGGGATCAATGGCTTACCGATCTTACAAGCTTCAGGGAACTGGAAAAATATGCCGGGGATCCCGCTTTTCAGCAGCAATGGAGAAAGGTAAAGCTGGAGAACAAAAAAGAACTGTGCAAACTGCTTGCAGAGCGGGCGGGCGTTGAAGTAGATCCAGCCATGCTTTTTGATGTTCAGGTAAAAAGGATACATGAATATAAACGGCAGCATCTCAAAGTACTTCATATCATTGACCTTTATCTTAGAATCAAAGATGGAAAGGGAGAGGATATTGCCGCTTCTGCCTTTATTTTTGCAGGCAAGGCTGCCCCTGGGTATTTCATGGCCAAGCTCATTATAAGACTTATCACCGCGGTGGCCGATCTTATTAATAACGATGAGGAGGTTAACAGGAAACTTAAAGTAGTCTTTCTGCCTAATTTTAATGTAAAGCAGGCACAGCGGGTTTATCCCGCTGCCGACCTTTCTGAACAGATCTCCATGGCAGGGAAGGAAGCCTCTGGTACCGGAAACATGAAGTTCGCTCTTAACGGCGCGCTCACAATTGGTACGCTCGATGGTGCTAACGTTGAGATCATGGAAGAGGTTGGAGAAGAGAATTTCTTTCTTTTCGGGCAAACTACCGAAGAAGTTCAGGAGACCAAAAGAAAAGGTTACAGGCCGTATGAATTCTATGAAGAGAATTCCAACATTCGGCGGGTACTGGATTTTCTGGTTTCGGGAGCTTTAGGGGAAGGAGATCCGGAATTGTTCAGGCCGCTGTTCAACAACCTCGTTCAGCAGGACCAGTATCAATTGCTGAAAGATTTCAGATCATATTGTGAAAAGAAGGAAGAAGTTTTTAAGCTCTGGGCTAACGAAAGCGAATGGGACAGACGCTCTATCTTGAATGTCGCCCGAATGGGAAAATTCTCATCAGACAGGTCAATAAGGGATTATTGTGAGAACATCTGGAATGTGGAGCCAGTGCGATTAAGAGACTAAAGTCATTTTTCAGAAGTAAGCTTTTCCCGAAGGGCTTCAAGATGTTCCGCTTTTTTCGCTTCACAATGTATCTTGCAATAGCTGGTGTGAAAAGAGTGGCTGCAAAGAAACTTCACCTGTATCTCATTCCACTGTGCCCTGGTTAGATCGGGCCGAGAATGCAGCAGCTCCTTGTATAGCTGTTCGCTTATCTCATCATATTTGTCGGTGCCCAGGTATTCGAGATCGGCGTCTGCAAGTACTTTTTCTAGGGTCGTATTTGGTTGCTGCGGAATTCTCGTAGCCATGATCATATCACAGATCTTCGAAGTTTCCTCCTGGCTAAGGCCGTATTCTGGTAATTCCTGGGCGGCCATTCTGCAACCTCGTTCTTCATGATTTTCCATATTTTCAATGAAGCCCAGATCGTGATATAAGGCAGCGACTTTGATAAGAAAGAGGTCGCGACCGTCAACGCCTTCCTGTTCTGCAAGGAAGATCGCTTTGTCGAGCACATACTGGGTGTGAGCAGGAGAGTGATAGTGGAGCCAGGAGGGAAGGTTATTCTCCAGTTTCGACATCACTTCTTTGTAGATTTTTGCGAACATAATCTTTAAAAGGATCTTTTGTGGTTTGTCTCCCAATTCCACCTTTAACTTCCTTTATCCTCTGGACAAAAAAGAAGGCATTGGGATCAATTTTTAAAGTTGCTTCCTTTATCCTGTGAAGCTCCAGCCGGGTTACTATAGTCATCACTATGTCGCAATCATGTTTAATCTCATAAGCCCCGGGCAAATAACCTCTTTCTCCTTTATAAACTGTAATTGCTTTTCCATATTCATTTACGATAAGGGATTTTACCACTTCGCATTCACTTGAGATGATACTAAGCGCAGTAAATTCCTCAAAGCCGTTAACAACGTAATCTGTAGTCTTTGCTGCTGTAAAGTAAACTAAAAAAGAATACATAGCAGTTTCCAGGTCAAAAACGAATGCGGCACCCAGAAAGATAAGACCATTTAAAGCTAAGATAATTTCTGCAGTTGAAAAGGCTGAATTTCGGGTGGTGTAGAATGCCATGATCTCCAGGCCGTCAAGAACGCCTCCTCCCTTTATGACCAGTCCCAGGCCAAGCCCAATTAAAAATCCGCCAAATACAGCTATGAGCACTTTGTCTTCAGTAACAGCAGGAACTTCAAGAAAGTGCATGAGCACCGTTAGCAGGAGGATGGATAGCAGGGCCCGGAGCGCAAAGGTCTTTCCAATTTTTTTATAGCCCAGGTACAAGAACGGAAGGTTAAAAGCAACAAGTAAATAAGTAAAAGGAATTTGAAGAAGCTCCTCAACTACAATGGAGATCCCGGTGATTCCGCCATCCAGAAAATGATTGGGAAGCATAAAACCTTCTAAAGCCACCGTCGCAGAAAAGATCCCGAGCAGCGAATAGATCACCGATTGAGGAGAAAATAAGGCGCGCCAGTTGATCTTATCCGATTTCTGCATTTGATTAAAAAAATTACCTGAATACTTCCGGTTCCTGAAACTCTTTGCAGGAAACCAGGATATTAAGGTATGAAAAATTCCTTAGTGCATGATAGTCAGTATGAAAGAGATAGAACTTAAAGGGCCGGAACGGGGAACAGGTAGAAAATATTAGGTTCAAAAATGTCATTTTAGAAGGATGTTTCCGTGGTGATCCAAAGGCGTGGCTTAGTGATGTTTTAAAATTTAAAAAACCTTCCTTTCTCCTAAATATGGAGTGATTTTGAGAGTTAATTCTCTCATGAAGAAGTTTTTTAAAGTACTTCAACGAATTTAGTTGTTAACATAACATTTCTTTATTATCTTAATAATCAGTTAATTAACTAAGGTGATAAAATGTATGGCAATTGACATTACTTCAAACGGGGGTTCAGAAAGGAATACGGTGATCTATGTCACTGTTGATACCAAAAAGATCAATGATCATAATATTGACCAGCATGTAGTCTTTTCAGATAACAGGGAAGATCCTCCACAGGCTCCGGGCAGACCACAGGATTATGTTTCCACAATTGACAAAGGCATGAAAGTCTACTGGCGTGGCGTGGTTAAAGATGCCGATTCTGAAGATACCATAGAAATAACCGATGTAGTTGCTAA
Organism: Salinimicrobium oceani; assembly: GCF_012037645.1. Taxonomy (NCBI): domain Bacteria; kingdom Pseudomonadati; phylum Bacteroidota; class Flavobacteriia; order Flavobacteriales; family Flavobacteriaceae; genus Salinimicrobium; species Salinimicrobium oceani. The sequence goes on along the minus strand of NZ_JAAVJR010000003.1, from coordinate 88,600 downwards.
GGATAACAGAGGCAAGTGGAAATTACTGGATAAAGTAGAATCTGAACAAGGCAATAAAGGAGTGAAGGTGGGGAAGGTGAAGAATGAGATGATTCGTGGGGAAGAACCGTACTCTGTAAAATTCCGCATCAATGGCAGTTCTGGAAAAGAATACCTGGTAGACCCCAAACTTAAGATGGCGGACTAAATGTATGGGGAGTAGGAAATTCATAATAGTAGGTTTTTTAGTGGCTTGCGTGAACCTGGGATTCTCTCAGGATGAACGGTCACTCAAGCTAGACAGCCTAAAATTTGTTTATACTACTCAGGCTCAAAGACAGGAGGATCCAGTGTTATTATACGAAATTGCCAGGTCAGAAAAACTCTCAGACAGTGTTCTGAAATACAATGAGAAAGCGATCTCCATTCTCGAAGCTGCAGATTCTGTTGATCTGCTTCAAAGTGCTTATCTAACGGCCGGGGTACACTGGAGACTCAAAGGAGAATTTGACAAGTCCCTGGATTTTCTGTTCAAAAGCGCAGAGGTCGCTGAAAAGATGCAGGATTATATTCTGCTTGGAATTGTCAATGTTGAGATTGGAAACACTTATTCCGAAAGCGGTAACTTTTTACACTCTGCCACTTATCTTGATAGGGGACTTGAATTCATTAAAAACTCCGGAGATACCTTGTTGTTTGGCAAGGCCTTGTTTAACGTGGGGGACGACCTCCTGCTCAAAGGTCAGCTAGATTCGGCTTTGGTATATACAGAAGAGGCCCTTGATATTTTCAAACAATATGATAAAGCCCTGTTCCATGCATATAGCCTGGGAAATCTCGGGAAAATATATGCCCAGCAGGGGGAAAGTGGACGAGGGGAACGCTTTTTAAATGAGGCTATAGAAATTCTTGAAAAGGTTGAAGATTATAATGCGATCACAGATTTTCTGTTTTCCATGGCCATGATTTCTTCTGAAAGAGGGGAATATGATAATGCAATAGCCTACGCGGAAAGAAGCCTGCAAGCCGCGCAGAAAAATAAACTAAAACCCGATCTTGATGAGGTAAATCTGTTGTTGTCGAAGCTTTATGAGGAAGTTGGGAACATTCCTGAAGCCTATACTCATTACAAGCAGCATGTCACCTATAAGGATAGCGTGGAAAATATCGCCGCCGTTGAGGAAATGGCAAATCTCAGGACCAATTTTGAATTATCCAGGAAACAGACTGAAATCGACCTGCTCAATGAGCAAAAGGCCAATCAACGAAATATCGTAATAGCTACGGCCATTGCATTATTCTTGATCATGTTACTGGCTCTTGGTCTTTACCGGCGCAACAAATACATAGGGAGAACCAAGAAGATCATTGAGCGAGAGAAAAACCGCTCAGACAGGTTACTGCTCAATATTCTGCCACAGGAAACAGCCCTTGAACTCAAGGAGAAGGGCAGGGTAAGTGCACAGCGCTTTGAAGCCGTCACCATTTTGTTTACAGATTTCCGGAATTTCACACATTACGCCGAAAATCTTTCTCCAGAAGAGTTGGTGAAAACGGTAGATTACTATTTTTCCAGGTTTGATGAGATCATTGAAAGCCATGGCCTTGAAAAGATCAAAACGGTGGGGGATGCGTACATGTGTGCTGCAGGCGTTCCGTTTCCCGTTAAGGATCACGCCGAGAAAATAATACTTGCGGCCTGTGACATGGTCAACTTTGTGAGGGAAGCGCACCACAAGAAATTAGATGGTGAAACCCGTTTTGACATCAGGATCGGGGTAAATTCAGGTCCCGTGGTAGCAGGGGTGGTAGGCAGTAAGAAATGGGCGTATGACATTTGGGGAGATGCAGTGAACATCGCCGCAAGAATGGAAACCTGCTCTGAAGTAGGGAAGATCAATATTTCTGAAAATACCTTTGAACTTATAAAGGAGAAATTCGACTGCCATTACAGAGGTGAGATCATGGTCAAGAATAAAGGAATGATGAAGATGTATTTTATAAAGGAAAACGAGGAAGTGGTTGATGAAAAGCTCGCTTATGATGAGCTTCCAAAAATGTGATTTTCAAGCAACTTTTTTATTTGCTCCCCACAGCTTATTTCTGAAGTCTAACTAAAAATTAAACCCATGGAAATATCAGAAACTGGAGGGATCACCCGAAAAGCATTTTTAGAACAACTGGGATTTTTCGGAACAGGCCTGTTGTTTGCCGGAAGCCTTGGTGCGGCCGAATTCCTTTCTACAAGAACAAAAAGTCCAAAAAAGATCATTGTTTTAGGTGCAGGTCTTGCAGGCCTCGCTGCAGGCTGGAACTTGAAGGAAGCAGGTCATGATGTAGTTATCCTCGAGGCCAGAGACAGGCCTGGGGGAAAAGTTTCGACGCTACGAGAACCATTTGCAGCAGGACTTATAGCAGAAGAAGGTGCTGCGGCTTTTTCAAATTCGTATACCACTGCGCTTAAATTCATTGACCGATATGGCCTGGAAAAAGTTCCCTGGGCATTGCCCGAAAAGCCCGTGACTTACTTCCTTAACGGGAAACGCTTTGATGTAAAACCGGGAGAAAAGGTCACCTGGCCTTATGAGCTCACCAGCGAAGAGCAGGAATTAGGCCCTTTTGGCATCGTTCAGAAATACATTATCAACACCCTCCCCAAAGACATTAGGAACCCTTCAGCATGGAATGAAAGTCCGCTCCTTCATCTGGATCAGGAGTCCCTGGAATCTTATTTACAGGAGCAGGGAGCGAGCCCAGGGGCAATTCAGCTGATAAAGAACACTCAGTGGTTCGCAGCAGTCCCGGGAGAAACATCGGCTCTTGCCATGGCCGTATCAGATTTCGGACTTTTTATGGGAGATGTTCCCTTTACTCTAAAAGGTGGGAATGACCTCTTGCCTCGGGAAATGGCAAAGGAAATGCAGGACGATATTCATTACGAAATGCCTGTAGAAACCATACGTGACCTGGGTAGTGAAGTAGTGGTAAAGTCAAGGCAGGGCAAAGAATTCAAAGGAGACAAGGTGATCGTTGCGCTGCCTCTAAAAGTGCTCCAGAAGATCAATTTTTCACCGGCGCTATCCAGGGAGAAATCGGCAGCGATCAATGAGGTGCAGGTCCTCGACCTGGCCAGGGTCTTTCTTAAGCTTAAGGAGCCGGTGTGGTTTCAAAAAGGTCTTTCGGGACAGGCATTTACAGATCTCCCAATAGCACAATTGAACGCTTACGAGAACCCTGAAACTCCCTTATCAAATCCTGCAATACTTGAGAGCTTCCTGGCAGGAGAAGCAGCCAGAAATATTGGAGGAAGATCTAAGGATGAAATTGCAGAAATGATCCTTACCCATGCCGAGAAAGTACATCCTGGTGTAAAAAATAATTTCACTGAAGCTTATATCAAAAACTGGGTTACAGATGAATATTCACTTGGAGGACCATCATGGCCAGGACCAGGGACTATTACCAGTCATTTGGTAAATCTGCAGGTTCCCCAGGGTAATCTTCATTTTGCGGGGGAACATACCAGTATTTTGCGCAGTACCATGGAAGGAGCCCTAAGATCGGGCATGCGGGCAGCCAAAGAGATTCATGAGGCTTAGTCTGCTTCCACAAAGATCTTTCCAATAAAGTAGGTGCGGGCGTAGCCGGCAATCTCCACCCGTTCCTCTTTTTGCTTACAAAAAAGCTCTCCCCCACGTTCGGATATTTGTCTTGCTTTTAGCTCATCCTTCTGCAGTATCTCACTCCAGTAGGGCACCAGGGAACAGTGTGCAGATCCTGTAACGGGGTCTTCAAAAACTGATGCTCCCGGAGTAAAGAATCTGGATACAAAATCCCTGTCACGTCCCTGTGCGGTTACGATCACTCCTCCTGTTCCCAGCTCGAGCAGATCGAAATAGGTGCGGTCGATGACAATCTCTTCCACCTCCTTTTGGTCCCTGTACACCAGCACGTAATCTCTCGCTTTTAAAACTTCCCGGGGCTGTATGTTCAGGGAGCTTGCAAGCAGCTGAGGCAGCGTAGCAGCCGTAGGCCTTCTGGATGGCAGGTCGAGTATATAAAGGTCTCCCTGTTTTTTAACTGTGAGCTCTCCACTACGGGTCTCAAAAATGACATTTTTGACGGTACTTTTCCTAATCTCTTTTATTGCATGCGCGGCTGCCAATGTCGCATGTCCACACAGATCCATTTCCATTTCGGGAGTAAACCACCTAAGCTGAAATTTGTAACCCTGATCAACGAAAAATGCGGTTTCGGCCACTGCATTTTCCTGGGCGATCTTAAGGAGCAGGTCATCTTCCAGCCATTCTGAAAGTGGGACCACACAGGCTGGATTACCGCCAAATGGGCGATTAGTAAAGGCGTTTACCTGGTAAATATGTAGCTGCATTGTCTTTAGCTGTTTATAATGAGATGAATTTTAAGAATCTTTGTTGAGCTCTTGCATGACCTCAGAAAAAATCTGGTAAGAATTGATCCGGTCCCGGGGATCGTAAATATGTGATGCGACCATGACCTCATTGACTCCCGTTTCTTCAAGAAAGGCTTCAGTTTTTTGCTTTACTTCTGCTTTACTGCCAATAAAGGCGTACTTCAGCATTCTCTGGAAAGCAGGATTTGCGGCCACTTCCTTCAGTTCCGCAGTCATTTTAGTAGGTGGCTGCATATAATCAATATCGCCCGTCATAACGCCTAGCATTAGCCGCACCAAAGTAGTAGAAATATCTTCGGCTTTTTCAGAAGTGTTGGCGGCAATCACATTGATACAGCCAATAGTATAGGGTTTATCGAGGTATTTTGAAGGGGTGAATTTGTTGTAGTAAATATTCAGGGCTTCAAAAAGCTGAGCAGGTGCAAAATGGCTGGCGAAGGCATATGGCAGGCCTTTTTCGGCCGCTACGTGAGCACTGTCTGTACTAGATCCCAGAATATAAACGGGAACTTCGACCCCTTCTGCGACTGTGGCCCGCACTTTCGCCCTGCTGTTGGCTGCGGAAAAATACTGCTGAATTTCGCTCACTTCTTCGGGAAATTTATGAACTGCCTGCATCCTGTCACTGCGAATGGCGTGTGCTGTGACCTGATCTGTGCCGGGAGCTCGGCCTAAACCAAGATCAATTCGGCCGGGATAAAGGGAGCCAAGGGTACCGAACTGTTCAGCCACAATAAGCGGGGAATGGTTCGGCAGCATTATTCCGCCGCTGCCCACTCTTATTTTTTCTGTACCCCCTGCGATATATCCTATTAAGACTGAAGTAGCTGAACTTGCAATGCTTATCATATTATGATGCTCTGCGAGCCAGAACCGGTTATAACCCATTTTTTCCGCCTTTTGAGCCAGATCCAGGCTGTTCTCAAAAGTTTTTTGCACGGTAGATTGAGCTGCTACACTCGCCAATTCAAGGATAGAATAAGGAGTGGAGCGTTTTCTCTTTGACATAAGATCTCTTTTTTATCAAAGTTCGGAATTATGCAGAAAACCCTTCAGAGAAAAAGATCGAATTCCTCTATAGGGCAATGGGATCTCCAATCCGCATTTTTCACTGTAATGTCTGCTGATTTTCATCTACCCATTATTCTCTTTCCGCAACACCTCCAGCGGCGGACTTTTAATTACGCTTATACTGTTAGTAAGGCCTATCAACATCACCAGCAGGGTAATAGCGGGGAATAATACAAGGAACGGGAAGAGGGAAGGAGCAAAGGGAGCATTGAAAAGTAACCATGCCAGCAATTGGCTACTGATTAAAGACAGAAGAATTCCCGATAATCCTCCGAGTAATCCTAAATAAAGATATTCCAGCGCGAGGATCTTCAGGATCTGTCCGCTTCTGGCTCCCATGGTCCTCAATAATACGCTCTCCTTTATTCTCTGGAATTTACTGGTGCGAACGGCTCCCAGTAGTACAATGATCCCGGTAAAAATGCTGAAGAATGCCATAAAGTTGATGAGCCAGGCAATTTTGTTCAGAATATCCTCTACTACGCTTAAAATCTGCCTCAGGTCAAGAATTGAAATATTTGGAAATAGTTTTACAAGTTCCTGTTGCAGATCTGCTGAAGCTGTTTCATCCTGCACCTTTGCCGTGATCACCCTGAACTGCGGTGCTTCCTCGAGAATACCTGCCGGGAATACAATGGAGAAATTGGGTTGCAGCCTGCTCCAGTCTACGGTTCTAATGCTGCGAACTTCGGTATTCATTATTACGCCCTGCACATTAAATGAAATGGCATCTCCAATCTCAACCTCGGCGTCTTCAGCAAAATTGTCACTAACAGATATTGGAATGAGATCACGATCTTTGACCCTGGGAATCCATTCTCCCTGCGCAAGCACTTCAGAATCAATAAGATTATCCCGATACGTAACACGAAACTCATGGCTAAGGATCCACCCGTTAATATTGGAAGCAGAATCCTGCCTTATCTCATTGACATTTCTTCCTTCGATGCTTTGAACCCGCATGGTAACTATAGGTATATCGTCAAGAACTCGGTTCCCGCTAGTACTAATGACCTCGGAAACCTGTGATTCCTGCCCGGTCTGTACATCTAATAGGATCATATTGGGGCTGTTGCCCTGGGCATCAATCGAAGCCTGAGCCAGAAGAATATCTTTCGTAAAGTACAATGTGCTAATAAGGAAAGTGCCTACTCCAATAGCCAGGACCAGCGTAAGGGTCTGGTTTTGGGGTCTGAAGAGATTCTGCAAACTTTGCCTGGCAGGAAAGCCCCAGGTAGTAGGGAAATACCTCCGAATCATTTTGATGAATACTTTGGCCAGGCCTGCAAGGATTGAAAATGTAATGATGATCCCAAACACGAAGCCGAAGGAATATCGCCAGTCTTTTAGTAGCCAGAATGAAAACAGGAGAATGAAAAGGAAAATTCCTCCCAGGATACCTAACTCTGTCTTCCCTTTCTTTTTACCGGCATATTTCTGAACCCTTAAAGCCTGTAAAGGAGAGATATAAAGTGTGCCTGTGAGGGGAATAAGAGCAAAAAGCACAGACATTAAAATGCCCAGCAGCAAGCCCATGATAATGACCTCAAGAGAAAAGCTCATTTGAATATCTACTGGCAGGAGGTCTTCCAGGAGGTATGGAAAAAGTTGCTGCAGGAGGAGGCCGGTAATAGTTCCAATAAGGCCGCCAAAAAATCCCATCCCTGAGATTTGAAGCAGGTAGATCAGAAACGACTGTTTTTTGGTTGCCCCAAGACATTTTAAAACTGCAACAGATCGCAATTTTCCTTTAATGTAGATATTTATGGCACTTGCAATTCCCACACATCCAAGCAGCAACGCAATAAATGCTACGAGATTCAAAAATTTTCCGAAGTTTTCATATCTCCTGCCCAGGCGTTCACTGGTAGAGGTGTGCGTGTCAAGATCGGCATCAAAAGTATCAAGTACGGGATCAAGATCTGTGTCCAGTTTTTCAAGGTCCATGGCGGGGTCAGCCTTGAAATAGAACTCGTAATCAATGCGGCTGCCGGTCTGGATAAGGCCAGTTGCTTCTATAAGCCGGTAAGGAATGAGCGCTGGGGGAGCGATGGAGCTAAAAAAGGAATTACTGCCCGGAATATTTACCAGGGCGCCGGCTATGGGTAAGGTCACAGCACCAATTTTGATACTATCTCCGGGTTTCAGATCCAGTTGAAGCATGGTGGTGGCATCGAGTAATGCGACATCCTTCTGGTTCCAATCTTTTGCGGCCTGTGGTGGGTCTGTCTCGAGGTCCCCATAAAAGGGAAAACTTCCGGCAATTCCTCTAACCCTCACCAGTTTTGTTCCCTGGTTTCCTGGAAAGGCAGCCATCGACACAAAACCGATCTCCTTAGCCTGTGCACCTCCCAGAGAGTCCATGATCTCAAGAATTTCGGGCTCTGGGGGATCTTCCATATCGATCTTGAAATCTGCACCCATCATGGCTTTAGATTGCAACGCGATATTTTCCTTTAAGTTGACCCCAAAAGACTGAATGGAGACAACCGCAGCTATTCCCAGAATTATGGAAGCCATGAAAAGCACGAGCTTTCGGCTACTGGCTTTTCCATCCCTCCATGCCATTTTTAATAACCAGGAAAAGGAGGCCTGGGGTTTAGTTTTGTGCATCGGGCTCTAAGATTTTTCCGCCTTTGAGGCGAAGTACACGCTGAGTCATGTTAGCAAGTTCCAGGTCGTGAGTCACGATCACTAAAGTAGTGCCGGCTTCCCTGTTAAGTTCAAATAACAACTTGATCACCGTTTCGCCTGTTTCGGCGTCGAGATTTCCAGTAGGTTCGTCGGCAAAGAGAATCTCGGGGCGGTTTGAAAAGGCCCTGGCCACAGCTACCCGTTGTTGTTCCCCGCCCGATAATTGGGAGGGATAATGATCAAAGCGATCTCCCAGTCCTACTTTTTCGAGAAGTTCTTTAGCAACAGTTGCCGCATTTTTAGCTCCCTGTAATTCCAGGGGAACTGCAACGTTTTCAAGTGCGGTGAGCGTAGGTAGTAACTGAAAATCCTGGAACACGAATCCTACTTTTTGATTTCTTAGCACTGCCCGTTGATCTTCAGTTAGGGTGCTGAGCTCTGTTCCGCACAGCTCGATACTGCCCGAATTGGGCCGATCAAGACCGGCGCACAGTCCCAGGAGCGTTGTCTTGCCACTTCCCGAGGGGCCAACTATTGAAAAAGTCTCCTGCCTCTCAATATCAAAACTTATATCGTGCAATACAGTTAGCTTCCTGGAGCCGCTGGTATAGCTCTTCTCCAGGTTGCGCACGTTTAATATCTTTGTCATCTTTGGATTTGCTTTCAAAAAAGGCAAATTAAGAAATGATTTTTACTTCAAACCAGATGCCATGAGAAACCTCGTATTTTTACTCAGCTTGTTCATTTTTCTTTTTACTTCCTGTAAAGAATCTTCTCAAAAGGAGGTGGAAAATGAAGTTGAAGAAACTTCGGCCGAAGAAAATGATTCTGAAAATACTGAAAACAAAAAGACCATTCTCTTCTTTGGCGATAGTCTCACTGCAGCCATGGGACTTGATCCTTCTGAAGGTTATCCTGCAGAGATCCAGGAGAAGATCGATTCGATGGGCCTTAATTATGAAGTGGTAAATGCAGGTTTAAGTGGAGAAACCTCTGCCGGCGGAAAGAACAGGATCAACTGGATCCTCAACCAGGATGTGGATGTATTTGTACTGGAGCTGGGAGCAAATGATGGCTTGCGTGGCATTCCTGTAGCGGAGACCAAAAAGAATTTACAGGAGATCATTGATGTAGTGCGAGAGAAAAATCCCGAGGTGGAGATCCTTCTTGCAGGAATGCAGATCCCTCCAAACATGGGGCCCGAATATACTTCTGCTTTTCGCAATATTTTTCCATCCTTAGCTGAAGAAAATGATCTTTACCTGGTTCCCTTCCTTTTAGAAGGCGTGGCGGGAGTAGCAGCATTGAATCAACAGGATGGCATACATCCTACTGCCGAAGGTTATGAGATCGTAGCAGAAAATGTTTGGGAAGTACTTGCACCGGTGCTTAAGTCTAAAGAATAGGTGTCAAAAATGCCATTTTTGAGGCAGTATTAATGCGGATGATTTTCGGGATGAACTCCTTTGTCTATTTTTTCATCTGCCCATTCTTTTTCTTCATCATCGGGACATTCAGGTTCCCCGTTCATATCCTCATCTTTAGGATCGTAAACGAGCTTGATGAAGATCGGGAAATGGTCTGATCCCATTTTTCTAAGTCGTTTCAGCTTCTTAAGTAGAAAATCTGAGCTGTGGAAAACATGATCCAGCGGCCATCTGAAGATGGGATACTGAGCATGAAAAGTATTATAAAAGCCACGGCCTATTCGTGGATCCAGCAATCCGCTTAGGCTCATGAAAAGTTTGGTGGTACGAGACCAGGCCACATCGTTGAGGTCTCCAAAGACAAGGGTTGCTTTTCTTCCATTGATCTCTTTGCCTACAAGTAAAAGCTCGGCATCTCTATTGGTGGAAGTATCATCTTCAGAAGGGCTCGGGGGCTTCGGGTGAAGGCAATGAATATTGATCTTTTTGCCACTGCGTAACACTACCTTTCCATGAATGGAAGGGATTTCATCTGAGATCAGATATTTTATATCTATATCTACAAGCCCAAGTTTCGAATACAAATGCATTCCGTAGAGATTCTTCAGCGGAATCTTCACAGTATTGGGATATTCCTCTTCAATAACTTCCAGTGCTTTTTCCCATTCTGAATCACTTTCGAGCGTGAGGACCAGGTCAGGATTTTCCTTGTTAATAAGCTTGATCAGCTTTTTGTACTTATTATTAGTAGTAAGCACGTTACTCACGAGCACAGAAATCTGGTTTGCAGGATCTTTTCCGCGGAATTTCTGAACCTGCTTTGGAGAAAAAATGGTGTATGGAAAGATCTTGATCCCCTGGTAAACGAAGCTCAAGATGAGGAACAAAACGAGAACATATTCCCAGGTCGCATTAAATTCAAAAACACTAACTGTGTAAATGATCACAAAGAGGATGAGCGCACTAATTTGAAGGCGTGGAAAATCAAATCCTCTAACCCACCATTGATCAAATCTTGTAAGGGAGGCGACTGTTGGAAGTAAAGCAAAAAATCCCAATAGCAGGGCAGCAAGTTCTGGATAATCCATATTCATTTTTAGCAGGACTTGTCAAATATACAGGTTTGTAGGAAACAGCTCAAGGCATTTATGAATTGAAAGATCAAAAAATAATTCCAGAACTGGAATGGCAAATATTAAAATGCACTGTAAGAGCAGAAAACACGTGCTGTGCCTGAGAAAAGGAAGAAGATGATAAATCTTTAAAATGAAATTGAAATGTTAATTTTTTGTCTTTTTGAGCCTCAGATGTGGAAAACCGTAATTGGTCCTGAATCTTATGTCTTAACTTTGAATTAAGAAGAGAAGGATCAAAAAGATGTTTAAAAAGGTATTGGTCGCAGAAGATATTGACAGCATAAATTTAGCTGTTGGTGCCGTGCTTGAGAAACTTGCGGTAGACAAGGTGGAGCATGCGGAATATTGCGACAAGGCCTGGCTTCTTGCAAAAAAAAGCCATTCAGGAACAGGATCCTTTTCAGTTGCTCATTTGTGATCTTTCCTTTAAAAAAGATCATCACGAGGAAAAGATCAATTCTGGGAAAGAATTGATCAACCGCTTAAAACAGGAAGATCCCAATTTAAAGGTTCTTGTGAATACCATAGAAGACCATCCTCATACTGTTAGAAGCTTGTGGAATACGGGCCAGATCGATGGTTACGTATGCAAGGACAGGCAGGGCATGCGTGACCTGCAGGAAGCAATACTCGCTTTAAATAACGGCCAACAGTACAATTCGGGAAGCATCAATGCTATCCTTACCAAAGAAAATGTGCTTTCCCTGGGCAATTGGGAAATGGAATTGATCAATGCCATTGCAAAGGGGCTGACTCAGGAGGAGATTCAGGAGAGCTTCAAAAATCGCGGGATCGTTCCAAGTAGTAAAAGTTCAATTGAAAAACGACTTAAAGAGCTTAGGGAGGAATTTGGTGCAAACACCACTCCTCACCTCATTGGGATCCTGAAGGATCTAAAGCTCATATAAATTTAGACAAAACCGCCTTCACTTACTGTACTTTCCGAGAATGTAGGGTAATCGGGAAGAAACATAGGGAGGCGGTTCGTCTATTCTACTTCCTTATTGCAATTTTAAATCCAAAAGAAACTTTCGTCTAAAACATCAGCCATCTTCAGGCTATGCTTCCAATTGTCTTCAATAATTATATTTGAGGAAAATTAGATCTCGGCTGCATTGTGAAATGAGATCTTAAAGCAGGTACCTTTATCTGGTTCACTTGAAACAGTGATCTGCGCATCGTGTTCTTCCAGAATATTCTTGACCGAACTCAGTCCCACCCCCAGACCATTTTCTTTTTTCGAATAGAAGGCTTCAAACAAGTGCTCAATTTCACTTTCTTCCATTCCGTGGCCATTATCCTTGATACTCAGAATATATTCTGTTCCCCTGGTTTCGATATCAATTTCTATGATCCCTTCTCCGGGAGTAGTTGCCTCACTTGCGTTCACAATTATGTTCAACAAAGCGATCTGCAGTTTCTCTTTATCGGCCATGACGGTGTAATTGCCGCCGTAATTCTTTACTACCTTTATTCCTGAAAGATATATCCTGTCTGAAGCATTTGAGATGGTATTGTCAAGTATTTCTGAAAGATCCTGCTTTTCAAGAATTGCAGGTGTATAATTGGCTGCATTCAAAAGGTTGCTTACCAGATTATTTAAGGTCTTTGTACTTCTTTTCAGGATCTCAAAATACGGTTTGAGTTCTTCTTTCTGCGCTTCAGGAATCTTCTGGCTCATTACTTCCCCTACCATTCCAATGCTTGCCAATGGATTTCTCAATTCATGTGCAAAAGTACGGGCCAATTCCCCCTGTATAGAAAGCTTTTCGGCTTTTAAGAGCGCTCTCTGGGTCTGTTTTTGTTCCGAAATGTTTCTAACTAGCAGCACATACTCATCTACCCAGGTCTCGTCGCGACGCAGAAAGACCTTTCCTCTTACGTTGAACCATTCCCAGGTCACGCCACTTAACTTCAGCCGAAGTTCAATATCGTAGATCTGGTCATTTGAAGATTTTAAAAGCTTCTTGTGAAGGTCGAGCATCTTCTCCCGGTCTCTTGGATGTATGAAGGGCAAAATTTCGGCAAGACCAAGGCTCTGCACCCTTTCTTTGGTAATACCCGCCTGTGGCAGGAGGTCTTTGTTGATATATTTTACCTTAAAGCTGTTGAGGTCCACGATCATGATCACCTCGGGGGTGGTCTCTACCAGTTCCTTTTTAAACTTCAGGGAATCTTTTAAAGCTTCTCCTTCTAATTTTACTTTGGTGATATCCTCAATAGTGGTAATGATAAGATCACGATTACTACGTGCGGTAACACGGAACCAGTTATTATAACCTTCTTGGGCGAAAAAGAATTCTTCATCAAAAGGTTCACCGGTTTCCATCACCTTTTTATAGGCGTCAAAAATGCCCATTTCCATTCCGTATTTTGAGACATCAGTATACCGGCTTCCTATCACATCCTGCTGTAGATACATTTCCCGAATCACCTTGTTCACCCTTGCAAATTCGAAGTCGGCTATAGATCCATCTTCGGCATATATGGTACGAAGTACTGCAATTCCAAGATTGGTAGTGTCGAATACCGTTTGGAGCAATTCTTTTGATTCGCGAAGATGATCCTGATTTCTTACCAGTTCTTCCTGCATTTTTTCTTCACTCGCCTTTCCTTCAGTAATATTTCTGAAAAGAAACGCGACCTGCCGACTTTTATCTGCACCTACTTTAAAGGCATACAGGTCAAACCATTCTCCAAGGCTTTTGGATTTCTCCTGAAACCTGACTGGCTTTCCTGTAACCGCAACTTCTCCAATTTTTTTGAGCATACTGCGGGAGTAGCCGGGCAGGATCTCACTTACAGTTTTCCCTACAACATTCTTTAAATTAGCCTGCTTTTCGTAAGAAGGATTAGTCTTCAGGAACAGAAAATCTATGGCTTCTCCTTCAGGAGAATATATAACATCTACAAGGGCGAACGCCTCATCTAAGGACTCCAGCAAATGCTCATACTCATTCCTAAGAAAATTCACTTTCTCATGATCTTCTTCTGGTCTGGATTTGTCTGGTGTTCTAATGGCCAGAGACAGGACCATTTCCTCCTCCCCCTGTTTGTACGGTCGGCATCGAAAGTTGAAGCTTTCCCAGGTCCCATTTCCTTTTCTTAAGCGGAGGATGCATTGCTTTTCCTCTCCTTCTTTTAAAGAGGAGATCAATTTTCTGAAAACTTCCAGATCTTCAGAATGCACCACCTCATTGATGAATTTTCCTTTAAGTTCCTGGGGACACTTTCCTGTAAAGACGAGGGCTGGAAAATTGATGTACTGAACAGATAGATCCTGCTTCCCTAAAGTGAAGAGAAACTGTTGATCTATAAGAAGGTCATAACTTAATGTAGATGATTCGGGCAACATCATTTATACATTTAAAGTATTAAAGAACACCTGGTAAAAGGAAGTAGATTGCAAGCAGTGAAGATAGGATATTTTTTGAAAATATTAACCATTTCCTGTTCCCTTACAAACAAACTGAATAACAGGAAAAAAGTACTTTAAAACTGCATTTTTTGAAGCTATTGAAAGCCTTTACTTTGTGTTAGGAAAGTGTATTTAAGAGGAGTCTCCTAAGGCCAAATAAAATTAAAACGACCATCCTGGAGATTTAGATTAAACCTCCTGCAATTAAAAAAGTCTTAGGTAGGATCATGATCCTTAAAGCTCATTCAACATTCCATATAATATACCCGCTTAATGAAAACTAAACATTTTATTTACACCTTTTTACTTGTAGGTCTGGTGGTTTTGATCGTCTACAGGATCAATGCCAATAACGAAGCAAAATCTACTGCCGGCCCCAGGTCGCAGGGAAATGCAACCGTAAGTGGAATGGTATTGGTTCCGCAAAATTTCGCTGAGAATTTGTCACTTTCGGGTTCTCTGGAAGCGAATGAGCAAGTGGAGCTTCGCAGTGAAATTTCGGGTGTAGTGGAACAGATAAATTTTAAGGAAGGCAGCAAAGTATCAAAGGGACAGGTTCTTTTTAAGGTAAATGACCTGGAACTGCGGGCGCAACTTGCGAAAATAAGAACTGCTGAGAAACTGGCTGCAGAAAATGAAAGAAGAGCGCAGCTTTTACTGGAAAAAGAAGCCATTAGTCAGCAGGAATATGACCTGGCATTAGCCAATCTGCAATCGGCAAGAGCCGAGTCGCAGCTCATTGCAGCCCAGCTGGCAAAGGCCACCGTAAAAGCGCCTTTTTCCGGCACTATAGGACTGCGTTATATTTCAGAAGGCACCTATATCACCCCTGCAACCTCTATTGCAAACCTGGTTGATCTCGATGCCCTCAAACTTACCTTTTCCATTCCCGAAAAATATTCTTCTCAGGTAAAAATAGGTTCAGAGATCAGTTTTACGACCTCGGGATCTTCAGAAAAGCATCTTGCGAAAATATATGCCATAGAACCGGGAGTTGATGTGGCTACGCGCAGCCTCAAAATGAGAGCAGTTGCAAAGAATTCAGAAGGCAGGCTTATTCCCGGAACTTTTGCTAATGTGAATTTACCACTTGCAGCGGTTGATGATGCATTAATGGTGCCTACCGAGTCCTTAATCCCTATTCAGAACGGGAAGAAGATCTTCGTTGCTGAAGGAGGCCTTGCCAGAGAAGTGGAAGTGCAAACCGGGGCGAGAACAGAGAACCTGGTGAGGGTCATTTCGGGACTCAAACCCGGCGACACTATCCTTACTTCGGGCGTGATGATCTTAAAAAATGGAGCTCCTGTAAAAGTGGAGCTGCGTCAACCTGTTGCTAATTCAAGATCCTAATGAGTTTATCTTCTTTAAGTATTAAACGGCCTGTACTTACGATCGTGATGAATATCGCGATCGTACTTTTCGGTGTTATTGGCTTCACCTATCTTGGGGTGAGAGAATTTCCTTCCATAGATCCTGCAATTATATCGGTTAGAACGAACTATACCGGTGCGAACCCCGATATTATTGAAAGCCAGATCACTGAACCCCTGGAGAAAGAGATCAATTCGATAGACGGTATAAGAAATATAAGTTCCACCAGCAGCCAGGGTTCAAGTAACATTAATATTGAATTCAATCTGGATAAAGACCTGGAGGCTGCGGCCAATGATGTGCGAGATAAGGTGTCTCGTGCTGTGCGAAGACTGCCGCAGGATATTGATGCGCCCCCGGTGGTATCTAAAGCCGATGCCGATTCCCAGCCCATCATTGCAATGACGGTTCAAAGTGATGAAAAGAATGTCCTGGAATTAAGTGATTATGCCGAAAATGTGATTGCACCTAGATTGCAAACCATTCCCGGCGTAAGCAGCGTACAGATTTGGGGCCAACGGCGTTATGCCATGAGACTTTGGATAGACCCTGTGAAGCTTGCGTCGTATGGTGCTACAGTGGCCGACGTGAGGGCAGCTCTAAGCGCTCAGAATGTCGAATTACCTACCGGAAAACTTACAGGATCAAATACAGAACTGGCGGTAAAAACTCTAGGTAACCTCACCACCGAAGAAGAATTCAATAACATCATCATCAGGGCCGAAGGCGATAATCTGGTAAGATTCAAAGACGTTGGCTCTGCAGCTCTTGAGGCTGAAAACCTGGAAACAAAATTAAGCGATTCGGGCCAGGAAATGGTTTCAATGGTGATCATTCCGCAGCCAGGCACTAACTATCTTGACATTGCCGATGCTTTTTATGAGCAATATGACCTGCTGCAAAAGGACCTGCCACAGGACTTCAAGCTTAATATAGCATTTGATAATACCACCTTCGTAAAAAAGTCGGTGACCGAAGTGGTGGAAACCCTAGCTATTGCCATTATCCTCGTGATCCTGGTCATCTATCTGTTTTTCAGAAACTGGTCTATCGCTCTGCGTCCTCTAATTGATATCCCCGTTTCTCTTATAGCCACATTCTTCATAATGTGGATGTTCGGGTATTCCATTAATGTGTTGACGCTGCTCGCCATTGTGCTTGCTACGGGTCTCGTGGTCGATGACGGGATTGTAGTTACAGAAAATATCTATAAAAAGGTGGAGGAGGGGATGAGCCCCATTCAGGCAGCAATCAAGGGTTCAAATGAGATCTTTTTTGCTGTGATCTCCATTTCGGTGACGCTGGCGGCAGTGTTCCTGCCAGTGATCTTTCTTGAAGGTTTTGTGGGGAGGCTGTTCAGGGAGTTTGGAGTGGTACTGGCCGCTGCAGTATTGATCTCAGCCTTTGTAGCCTTAACGCTTACACCAATGCTCAATGCCTACCTGATGAAACCAGGAAAGCAGAACAACTCAAAATTTTACAATTTTACAGATAAATATTTCGTCAAAATGAACCGAAGCTATGCAGCCTCACTTCGGGATTTCATGGACAAAAAGTGGCTGAGTTTTCCCATTTTAGGAATCTGTTTAATAGCCTCGGTTGTGTTTTACAACCTCTTGCAAAAAGAAACTGCGCCATATGAAGATCGTAGCTTTTTAAGCATTAGTGCTTCGGCACCCGAGGGCGCTTCTTACGAATATATGGATCGTTTTATGAATGAGCTTACCCAGCTTATCAATGATTCTATTCCAGAGAAAAAGGTGAGCCTTATCATTACCTCGCCAGGCTGGGGATCGGGTTCTGTCAACAGTGGCTTCGGAAGGATTGCCCTTGTAGATCCTTCGGAAAGAGAACGGTCTCAGGATGAAATTGCCACAGATCTTAATTCCTGGACAAAACAATTCCCCGGCGCCCGAACAAACGTAAGTCAAAGCCCCACGATTGCTGTCAACAGGCGGGGAGGAATGCCTATACAATACATCATTCAGGCACAGAATTTCGAACAACTGGAAGTAAATATTCCCAGGTTCATGGAAGAGGTAGAAAAAGATCCTACTTTCTCAAACTCCGACCTCAATTTGAAATTCAACAAGCCAGAGATCTATGTAAATATAGACAGAGAAAAAGCGCAAACCATGGGGGTATCTGTTCTTGATGTTGCGCAAACCCTGCAACTGGCATTGAGTGGACAGCGCTTTGGCTATTTTATGATGAATGGGAAACAGTACCAGGTGATGGGACAGTTCGATAAGAAAGACAGGGATGAACCGGTTGATCTCACTTCCATGTTCGTAAGAAACCGCGATGGACAGCTCATTCAGCTCGATAACCTGGTCACTACAGAAGAACAAAGCAGCCCTCCTGCGCTTTACCACAATAACCGTTACATGAGCGCAACGGTTTCTGCCAGCCTGGCGCCCGGAATGAGTATGGGAGATGGGATAGCAGCTATGGAAAGCATAAGGGAAAAAGTACTTGATGAAACTTTCACTACAGACCTGGGCGGAGAATCAAGGGACTTTGTTGAGAGCAGCTCTAATACAATGTTTGCGTTCTTACTGGCCCTGCTGCTCATTTTTCTTTTACTGGCAGCACAATTTGAAAGCTTTATTGATCCTTTGATCATTATTTTAACAGTGCCTATGGCAGTGGCAGGAGCTCTCTTCAGCTTATGGCTCACAGGGCAGACCTGGAATATCTTTAGCCAGATAGGAACGGTGATGCTCATTGGTCTGGTGACCAAAAATGGTATTTTGATCGTTGAATTTGCAAATCAGTTAAGGGAACAGGGAGTTCCAAAACTTGAAGCAATTCTAAAAGCTTCAGAATCGAGACTCAGGCCTATCTTAATGACCAGTTTGACCATTGCACTTGGGGCAATGCCTATTGCAGTAGCCTTTGGAGCTGCTTCTACCAGCAGGATAGGAATGGGAGTAGTGATCATTGGTGGAACCATGTTTTCTCTTATTCTTACACTGTTCATTATTCCTGCTGTTTATTATTTGTGGGCTAAAGAGAAGAAGCACAGGCCGGAATTGGACGAGCTCAATGCAGTTGAAAATTCAAAAACCCACATTCCCGAACCTCTTTTACATGAATAAGATATCTATTGTCCTCCTGTTATTTTTGATGAATCTAACATTGAATGCACAGGAAAAGCTAACAGCCGAGGAAGCCATTCGCATCGCTCTTTCTAACAACTACGCCATCGAAATAGCACGGAATGAACTGGAAATTGACAGTAAAGCCGTGAGTTTGGGAAATGCAGGAATGCTGCCTTCTATAGGCCTTACTGCAAACAGCAATAACAGTATACAATCGACCCGACAAACCCGTGCTTCAGGCGACATCATTGAAGTAGACAATGCAAAGAACAACAACATAAGTTATGGTGCGGTTGCCGACTGGACCCTGTTTGACGGGTTTAGGATGTTTGCACGTTACGATCAGCTCAAAGAACTGGAAAAACTTGGGGAAGCCGAATTACAACAAACCCTGCTTTCGAGAGTAAGCGATGTCTTGATCACCTATTATGATCTCGTGCAACAGCAACAGCAGCTCGCTGCCCTTGACAGCACAAGGGTAATTTCGGAACAAAGGCTGGAGCTGGCACAGAATCGATTTACCATTGGAAGATCCTCTAAACTGGAGGTACTTAATGCCCAGGTAGACTTGAATAGTGATCGCACTACGATCTTGAGACAACAGGAACTGCATAGAAATACCAAGATAAGATTGAATGAACTTCTTGCCCGAAATCCTGCTACGCCCTTTTTTGTTGAGGAAGACATAGCAGTAGATAATGATCTACTACTTCCAGATCTTGAGCAGCGCGCAAAGGAGCAGAATCCAGCCTTGCTGGCACAGGTCATTAACAGGAACATCACAGAACTGGAGCTAAAGCAGGTAAAGGCAGGAAGATATCCACGTATTACAGCCAATACAGGTTATATATTTTCCAGAAATGAATCTCCCGTGGGATTCACCACCTTTGGGAGAACAGAAGGTTTTAACTATGGGTTTACTGCCAGAATGAATCTCTTTGAAGGTTTTAACCAGAACAGGAATGAAAAGATGATGCGACTGGAACTGGAAAACAGTGAGCTTGCCGTTGAAGAATTTTCACTATCGCTGCAGGCGCAGATTCATACTGCTTATCAAACTTACCTTACCAATTTAGAATTGATGCAGCTGGAAAGGGAGAATGAAGCAATAGCCAGGCAGAACCTCGAGATCACTCTTGAAAAATATCGAATTGGAACTATTCCCACTATTGAATTCAGAACCGCTCAACTCAATTACATCAATGCCAGAGTGAGGCACAGTAACGCCATTTTTGAGGCCAAACTTTCTGAGATCACCCTTAAAGAACTGACTGGACAGTTGAGCCTGGAAAATTAACAGAAGCAGTCTGAAATTCTTTTTACAGAATCCTGGATCTCAGGTCCAAAAATGTGATTTCTGAAGCGTTTTTTTTCCTCTACTCCTGAAAGATCACTAGCCCGTTCAATCAGATTTTTGCTTAATTTCAGGAGATTAAATCCATACCATGAAATTGGAGGCGGCATCTAAGGAGGCTGCGGTTCCTTCCCGGTCTCTTTGGCATGAGCTGAAGAATGCGATACGTGGAACCGAAGCAGATTATACGAAGATCGATCTTCGCCGCGCCATCTTTTTGCTCGGCGTTCCCATGATCCTGGAGCTGGTGATGGAATCGACCTTTGCCGTGGTAGACATTTTCTTTGTAGGGAAGCTTGGAGCATCAGCCGTTGCCACAGTAGGTCTCACCGAAACCTATCTTTTTTTACTATACGCAATAGGAATGGGGCTGTCAATGGCCGTAACTGCTGTAGTTGCAAGACGGGTGGGAGAACAAAACCATCTCGACGCCGGGAGTTCAGCAGTTCAATCGATTTTTTTGGCGCTGCTGGCCGCCGCTCCATTTGCAATAGCCGGTATATTCTTTTCTCCTGAATTGCTGCAACTCATGGGAGCAGATCAATGGGTGATCGAATCTGGTTATGTCTATACGCAATGGATGCTGGGTGGAAATGCGGTGATCATGTTGCTGTTCGTGATCAATGCGATCTTCAGGGGAGCGGGAGATGCTTCTATTGCAATGTGGATCCTGCTAATCTCCAACGGACTTAATATTATCCTGGATCCTTTACTGATCTTTGGCTGGGGTCCGGTTCCGGCATTTGGAATTGAAGGGGCAGCCATTGCCACCACTACCGGCCGGGGCGTAGGGGTTCTGGTACAGCTCTGGATCTTATTCCGTGGGGGCAAACACATAAAGATCCTGCTTTCGCAGATCAAATGGCACGCCGCTGATATGGCTGTGATCTTCAGAACTTCTCTAGGCGGAGTGAGCCAGATGGTCATTTCCATGACGTCATGGATATTCTTAATGCGAATCCTGGCAGGGGTGGGAAGTGAAGCTGTAGCCGGGGCAACTATTGCGCTAAGGATCATGATGTTCACAATGATGCCGGCCTTCGGACTTTCTAATGCAGCTGCGACGCTGGTGGGGCAGAACCTGGGTGCTCAAGATCCGGAACGGGCTGAAGCGTCGATCTGGAAAATAGGCCTTTACACAATGTTCTTTCTGGTGGGTGTGTCTTTTATATATTTCTTTTTCAATGAAGAATTGATGCAGATCTTTACCAATGATTCCCAGGTCATTTCCGTGGGTGGGGAATGGCTTGAGATCCTTTCTTACTCGTATTTTGTGTATGGCTGGTGGATGGTCACTACCCAGGCTTTTAACGGGGCTGGAGATACAAAAACTCCCACTAAGATCAATCTTGTTTTTTTCTGGCTTTTGCAGATCCCGTTGGCATACTACCTTGCGCTCGAACTGGACTGGCAGGAATCTGGAGTTTTCTGGGCGGTATTTTTTTCTGAAACTGCTGCGGGTTTATTTACACTTTGGTTGTTTACAAAAGGAAAATGGAAGAAATTCCAGGTATAGCAGGAAGTCATTTAATTGAGCCATTCTTTGAACTCCTTTACTCTTTCCCTGCTTACAATGATCTGTTCTCCTTTAAAAGCTTCCAGTTTGATTTCCAGCCTTTGATTTGAATAGGTGATAATATCCTGAAGGCACTTCAGGTGAACAATGAATTTCCTATTCACTCTAAAAAAGGAAGCAGGATCCAGTTCTGGTTCCAGTTTGTCCAGGCTGCCGTCAAGGAGATAGCTTCGGCCGTCAAGGGTATAAAGGTAGGTGCCTTTATTTTCTGAATAGAAGCAACACACCTCATCTATAGACAGGAGCTTGAGGTGTTGGCCTACTGGAATGGTAAATCGTTTCCTGTATTCTTTGGGTAAATTGAGCAGGGATTTAAGGAGGTGAAGGTCGGGCATTTCATTTTCGGCAGCTCTCCTGGACCTGAATTTCGAAACAGCAGCTTCAAGTTCCTCATCATCTATTGGCTTCAGAAGATAATCAACACTGTTGAGCTTGAATGCCTGCAACGCATATTCATCGTAGGCAGTGGTGAAAATTACTGGACTACTCACTTTTACCTCTTCAAAAATTCCGAAGGACAAGCCATCACTTAACTGGATATCAAGAAAGATAAGCTCGGGGGAAGGATGTGTTGAGAACCATGCTATTGCCTCCTCAACTGTGTGCAAAACTACCTGTACCTGCACATCGATCTTTTCCAGCATACGCTGTAATCTTCGTGCAGCCGGCTTCTCATCTTCTATGACTACTGAATTTATCATGTTTCAAAAAAGGTATTTTTCAAATGCTTTTATTCCCAGCTGTTACGCCTGTCCTTTTCCATTAGTTCTTTAATTTTTCGCTCCTCCCATTCCCTTCCAAAGATAATATTTGGCATGAATACCCCTGCTGCATGAGCCACAAGACCTATTCCCCAGAAGAAGGCTGTAAAATAGTTACTTATGTCCTTTAATCCGTTGATAAAGCCTTCATTCCAGGTGTAAACAATTAACAGCAGGATATTGATCACCAGGTAAACCGACAGGTGGCCGTAAAATCCTTTTAGGGCCTTTACTTTTTTGACAGCTCTTTTATATTCGAGACTCTCGTTTTGATAAGCTTGTTCTAGTTCCATGATTTGCTTTTTTGTTGTTCTTTTTCCATGATCTCACGAATCTTCTTTTCTTCCCAGCGTGCTCCGTATCCGAAAACGGAGAAACCGTGAAGGGTCACTCCCAGTCCCCATCCTAACATGGGAAACCAAAACCACTGGAAGCCCCAGTAAGTGCGGTAATTGATGAAGATCAACAGCGGGATGACCGTACAGTAGGAAATGAGATTTCCGTAGAATTCTTTCATCTCCTTAACTCGTGCCTTAGCTTTGAAATAAGCATTGTCTTCATGCATTTTTTCAGTTTTCATAATTGTTATTTGTTTGGTTAATATTGGAATCTTTACTGCAAAACTATCAGCCTCCTGCGCTATCATTACCTTTCTTTGTGTGACCAGGGCGTATCGATCTATGATGTTCTGTAAACCTACCCCGTTCCTCTTTTGCAGTACCTCTTTTTTCTGCAGATTGTTTTTGATCACCAGGAAGCCATCTTCTTCATAAAGAGAAATTCTAAGGGGCCTTGACTCGCTTACCACATTGTGCTTAATGGTATTCTCAAGCAGGAGCTGAAGCGAAAGCGGAACAACTTTAGCTTCAGAAAGAGAAGGTTGTTTTGGAGCCTCGAAAAAAATACTGTTCTCAAACCGCATTTTTAGGAGGTTCATATAGGTCGATGCAAAATTTAATTCTTCTTCAAGGCTTACCAGTTCCTTATTTTTTTGTTCCAGCACATATCTGTAGATCTTCGAAAGAGAGGTGGTAAATTTCTGGGCCATATCTGGATTTTCCTCGATAAGACTACTTAGAACATTAAGGCTGTTGAACAGGAAGTGTGGATCCAGCTGATTCTTGAGACTTTCGAACCTGGCAGAGGCATTGCTTGCGATGATCTTCTGCTCTGCCACTCTCTTTTCCTGAAGTGCCTTGTAGAAATAAATGAGATGGAAAACCAGGGAAACCAGAACTGTAAAAAGAAGAGGAAAGAGGTAGTATCGCAGTTTTTCGTTTTCCAGGAAGTGGCTTAGACTATATCCCTGGAAAAGGATTTGGTCTACGAGTCGGCAGCCAAAGTACCCAATGAGGGTGAGTACTATAGATCCTGAGGCAGCCAGAAGGATTCTTTTCATACCTGCATTGTCCCACCCAAATCTTTGATTGAAAAAGCTGAAGTAAGCCGCATTGATAAGAGTAAGCACAAAAGAATAGAAAAAGAAAGTGCCCCAGAACCTCCCGCTGGTGAGTTGTGTCATTCCCAAAAATCCGAAAACAAAGTTGATGAGCACCACAATGACACAAATGAGAATAGAGATGCGAATTACTTTTAAGAAGAATTTCATTTTCAGGAACTTACTTTGTTGCTAATTTCTGTTTCTTTTTCGGGATAAAAAAGCTTATTGAATTCTTGTCCCGCAGGTTTGATCGAAACCTGGATTTCGTCGATTTTCAAATCTGATGGACACCTGGAGCGTGCGTTCGTTTTCCCGCAGGAGCATGCAGCCTTCTTTTTCAGCCATTGCCAATTTATCAAATGTGCTATCGGCTGCCGGAGGTTTTTCAGCTTTCCTTTGCGAATAGGTCCGGGGCTGAGTAGCCGCAGAGGAAGATGGAGCATGAACATTTGTGGGAGACTGGAGGTCCACAAGCAGGTAAAAAATAAATACTATCATAATTTCCCCTTTTTGGAAGGTTAGAATATCATGATCCAAAGTTGTTATTTTAACTGGCAGGGAAGAATTTAAATTGACTGAACTGTCAATTTCAGAAGATGAATTGTAAAATTTTTAGCAAAAAGATGATTTCAGAAATGGTAAGCAAGATCTCTGCTGTAGTTTTTCAGCTAAATCCTGAAAAAGTAGGGGAAGGGGTATAGGGAAATCAGCCGATAATGGAGGTTATCGGGAAGAGAGCCGATATTTAGAATGCAGATCTATAGGGGAAAAAGCGCGTATAGGAATACAGCAAAAAAGATAAAAACTCCCAAAACGAGTTGAGCTCTGAAAAAAAAGCTATCCCAATTGATCTGAGATAAATAGCTTTGAAAATCTTCTTTTTCCCTCCACATTTTTTTTGCTGTCCTCATCATCTTCAGTTTTAAAATTTCCGTTTATCAGTACTCCTTATCTTTTAGACGTTGCATTACGCGACTTGTTTCAACTACTATCTCAGTTTAACTCAAAATTATAATTTCAACCAGGGGAACCGCTAAGGCCAAAGCTCTCACTGCAGAACCCAGACTACAAAAGCGGCTATTCCCATAGAGAGAATGGCAGCAAAAATGAACACTACCTTTGAAAATAACCAGTCCCAGTTAATTTGGTAGGTGTAAGAATTCAAGATCTCTTTTCTTCCGAACAGTCTTTCTCTTAAATGCATGCCTGTTTTTTTAAAGGTCCTGTAGCTCTATGGCAATTACAGTTCCAAAAAGAATTTGGTTGCCGCAAAAGCAGCGTTAATTCTTCAGGATTGCGACAAAATTTGCCGATCAAATATGAATATTTCGCAATGTAATTGCCGCCGTGTAAGGCTTTTCCGTCTTTATGCTTTCTGAAGGATCGGGTCATGAAGATCCAGAAAAGCTGCAGCATATATATTATTCACGGATTCATGTGCATTGTAGAAAGTTGTACATAAATTCTACAATTATTGTAGAAAACAAAAACTCCCGATGCATCCGGGAGTTTCCTTATTTAATATTTCTGATCAATTATTCGCGGGTTAAAAGCTGCGGAACCTTATCCAGATACATTTTCTGATATCCAATTTTGTCCATGCCGCTTTCTCCTACAACTCTGAAGTTTTCTTCAGCACGTTTCTCCTGCTCACTTTTCTTTTGCTGAGGTTTACCAAGAATGTGATTAATTGCAGCTCTCAGCATAGGCTCTTCTCTATCTCCCAAAGTCCCGAGGTTACTAATGCTTTCAGATAGTTCTACATCTGGAGCCAGGCCATTTACATAATCAGATTTTCCGGCAGCATTTGCAGATTTAAGCACTAGTGGCTGTAAAGCATAGGTGTGGTTCTTGTTAATGCCATCCTTACTAAAGTCTTCGCTATCATATAAGGTGACTGAAGCCTGGAATTTTCCAGTTGTTGTTTCTCCCACCTGTACCACGTCAATATAAGGTTCCAGCCCGTTTATGATCAATTCACTGGCAGAGGCTGTACTTCCTGTGGTAAGTACATATACTTTGGAAAGATTCAGACTGTTGATGTTGGCGCCTGTTCTTATCGTGGTATTGAAGCGGTTAATGATCCTTTCTGGGTCATTTTCTTCGAAGTATTTCTGATAGGTGTCATTCCATTGCTCTTTCATAAAGATCTGCCCGTTGAACTGGCCGGTGATCATACTGGCAAGGTCAACCGCAGAATCTACCGAGCCGCCACCATTATATCTCAAGTCGAGTACAAGCTCTGTAATACCTTCGCTTTTTAATTGCGCAAAAGCCTCATTCAACTCAGAATCATAGTTCGCAATAAAGCTGTTGTACATGAGATATCCAACTTTCCTACCTTCTACTTCCAGCACCTTTACCAGGTGTACAGGATTTGCAGCATAGGAGGTATGGGTAAGCGTCACAGTTTTATCGGTAAGTTTTAAGGTGCCGTCTTCCACGTAGCCAATATTGATGGTGAAGGTATCATTATCGAGCAGAGAGGAAAAGTTGTCTAAAGTGAGTTTTTGTCCATTGACCTCAGTAAACACGGTTCCTCGGGTAAGGCCAGCTTCTGCAGCCGAAGTTCCGGGGATGACGTATTGCAGGAATGCAAACAGGTTGTTGGAACCGCTTATACGCCCTAAACCAAATTTCATTCCCGCTGTACTGCTACTTATTCCGTTGAAGCTGTCTTCCAGCTCCTTATAGTTGTCGGTAATAAAACTGAACCTGTCTTGAGAGGATAGCAGCTTTTCAAACAATTGCTCGGGAGAAGAAAAAGATTTCAGGAAATCATTCTTTTCTGCAGTATTATCAAAATAGGTGTCGGCCAGAACAGGTACGTCAGCTTTATACAAGTAGATCTCGTTAAGACCTTCATAAATGAAATCTTCCACTTCAAGGTCTGCAACCTCTGTAGTTCCTTCTACAGGATTTTCAGGGCTGAGGTTTTGTTCATGTATTTCATCATCTTTTGAACACGAGGTCCATATCAGGGCAAACAGCACAGCTGTCCAGAGGGGCATTTTCTTGATCATCATTTTAGCAATTTTGGGAACTGAAGCACTAATTCTTCAGATGTGGTTATGCACTTATATATGCATCAACTGTGCCATAATCAATTAGTTAGTGTTTGTTGGAGAAAAGAGAATGTGCAGAAGTTTTCAGAAGGAATTTCTGGGGGCTGCAACTTTAGTTCTCTGGAAGATCTTTTTTTTCCTTTGCTCTTTCTTTTGCCTCGGTTTTTTTAACCTGCTTCCGAAGCTTAATGACCGTAAAAATGATCACGGCTATGACCACGATACTCGTAACGATCGCATAGCCAAGCGCAGAATTTAAAACGAATGAGCTCATGTCTCTAAAATAGCAAAAAACCTAGACTTTATATTTTAAGAAATTGTATAAGATCCCAATACTTATGGCCAGAGAAAAACTGAGCAGCGTTCCAATGAGCACGTATTCTGTGAGTTTACGATCTTTCGCTCTGCTTAGGTCACTAAAACGCAGAATCGACTTAGCTGCAATGAGCCATCCAATGGCGGCCCATTGCCCCAGCGCAATAAATGCAAATACCAGCAGCCTTTCAAGCATGCCAATATATTTCCCGGCGAGTGGGAGTGAATCTTCTGGTTGATCTTCGGGTAAAATCCAGCGACTCATTAACATGCGCATTAAAATTGCTGAAACCGTGGTTGCCATTACTATGCAGGTAAGCACAAGAAGAATTTCAGGAGAAAAAATCCAGTTGAATTCGAGGCTGAAGGGATGATAAAAGTAGACTACCGCAGCGATCATAAGAAGATGGGCAACCTGGTCTAAAATGAACAGCCAGCCACGATGCATCTTACGTTCCAGAAGTAGTTTAAGGAGATCGATTACATAATGGGAGCAGAGGAGAATGAGAAAACCTTTCCAGTAGGTTAGGTTGAACTGAAGCAGAATGAGGAGGGCAGCAGCATGCACAGCCAGGTGTTTGTATAAGGAGGCCGAGCGGTATTTATTCTTCCTTTTCTCGGCCACCCATTGATCTGGTTGAAACAGGAAATCGCCCAGAATATGAGCAAGTACAAGTTTAATTGCAAATTCGATCATAGTACAGACATTTGTTTGCGATAGAAATCATCCAGGTTCCTGATCTCCTCGAAGCCACCTCGCTTGAGCGCTTCACTCAAGCTGCTTTGTGACCTTTTGAGAATGCTGCCAATCTCTGTCTGACTCTTACCAGGATGTTCTATAAAGGTAAGGATGGTCGCAGCTACCGTTGGGCTCCAGGTATTTGCTGTGAGTAAGGCAAGACTGAACATTAGGTTGAGGGGTTCATCTACCTGGGGCTTTCCGGTCTGTATTCCGAGGTTCTGTTTTTTCAGAGCTTCAAAACTGGAGCCCGATCTAACGAAGGCAGTACCATTTGATTCACTGATCTTGTCAGCCTTGTGATCCTGCTCCCCAACCCCAATGCCCATGCGCACATCCAGATCCTTATTCTGCTTAATTGCTGCCTTTATGTGAATTGCCGTCAAAAACGCATTTTTGGGTGCTGTGATAAGCTGAAAGCTATCTCCCCGAAAAATTTCCCATTTCTCGGGACTTTTACCATAATGCTGTAATACCTTTTTCAGCGTTGGCAGCCACAAGGCAGGTTTTTCTGTTCTCGAATTGATGATATCTCCTGTAATAACTGCAATCATATTTGATACTTAAAGGACCAATATCGGTCTTTTTCCCGATATACACTAATATCGGATATTTATCCGATAATTTACTAATGAAAAGATGGACTTCCTAAAATAATGAGATCACCAGGAGGTTCTTCTAACTTGCAATGTGAAAAATCTCATCTGTGTCCCCGCCTCAAAGTGAAACCTCTTATATTAGCAGCAAAAATTAGAAAAGATGTCAAAGACAAAAATCACGGTGAACAATTATGGCTCTCTAATCATTGACGGAGACTTCGAGATAGTTGATAAAAATGGCAATACCTATCATCTTGGTGGGAGAGAACGTGTTACACTATGTCGCTGCGGACTTTCAAAGAACAAACCTTTTTGCGACGGTTCTCACCGTGGACATTTTGAACATGAAGCCATAGCATTTGATCTTCCTCCCAAGCCTTAAGCTCTTTCCCTTTTTCTCTTTTTAGAACTTGTAATTTTACTGAAAGAGCAGGAGGTGAGCTGCAGTAGGAATTTCTCAAAAACAGGAAACTCTGGAAATATGAGGCTTCAAAAATGTCAAAAATTCAACTCTTTTTTAGACAGAGAATGACTCGGAGTAAAGGAAGAAATATTTCTTTCTTCCTTTACTTTTCCAGTCTTTTAAGCCCTTTTATGATCTTCTGAAATTCGGTTATCACTTCCTCCTTTTTTCTCCTTAGCTCATCATCTTCAGAATTATTGTCTTCCAAAAATGATCTAAAATCATTGATCTTCCTTGCCAGGGCGTTTGCCTGCAGGTAATGTACAGACGTGGTATTCTTATGTACAAGATCTGAAAGGGCTTCCAGGTCTTTTGCATTAGCCGCAGCAGAAAATTCTGTTCTATAAAGTTCCATCGCCTTCACCGAATTAACAATGAGCTTTTGAAGGATGATCTCATTATTCCCGGCAATTTTTTCGTAGCGGGAAATTTCAAAAGGCGGCGGTTCAGCTTCAGTTTTTAATTTATCAATTGCATCTTGTAAGGCCTTTTTGATCTCTTCAAAAAGGGGATTTTTCACGTCCCTTTCCGTACCCAGTTCCAGGTCTGATATTAACTTTTGCAGGTTTTTACTAAGATATTTTAGATTGGTCAATTCAAAAACTACCTTCGATTTATGTTCCAGGTCTTTAAGCTTTTGTACATCATTCTCCTGTACTCCCTGAATGAAGGTCGCTTTGTATTCTTCCAGCTGCTGTACAATGAGCTTTTTCAATTCCTCTCTTTCCCCTAGCTCTTCAGCAGAAAGATCTTTGAAGGGAGAAGGCTGCTGCTCTTCTTCGACAGGTCTCGAAAGCTGAAGCAGGATCTTTTTCTTAAGGTCCAGAGGTTCGAATGGCTTTGTTAGTAGTCCGTCAAATCTCGAGCGTTTTCCAGGATGTTCCAGTTCGTGATTTTTGTCGGCCGTTAGCGCCAGGACAGGGACATTAGCATAACCTGGCAATTTTCTTATTTGCAGGGTGGATTCATATCCATCCATGACCGGCATGCGAATGTCCATGAGCACCATATCATACCGTTTGGCAGCGGCCATTTCTACGGCTTCTTTTCCATTGATCGCTTCATCGGGCTGCAGCTGCCACCAGTTCTGGAGAAACTGAATGATGATCTTCCTGTTGATCTCCACGTCTTCAACCAAAAGGATCTTGAGATCCCGAAGATCCTGATGACTAGGCGAATCTTCGGAAAGCGCAGGGATCTCTTCTTTTACTTCTGCTTTTTTGACTGCAAGGCTAAAATAGAATCGGGATCCATGAGCCGGAGTACTTTCCACTTTTATTTTACTATCCATCAATTCGAGCAGAAGCCTGGTAATACTCAAACCAAGGCCGGTGCCACCATACTGGCGAACTGTCGAACTTTCGGCCTGGGCGAACTTTTCGAAAATGTGCTCCAGTTTTTCACTGGAAATCCCAATTCCCGTATCCTTTACCTCAAAGTTTAGCCAGTAGGTATCATGCTGTTGTTCCTCCAGGTTAACATTGATCACCACTTTGCCACGGGAAGTAAATTTCACAGCATTGCTTACAAGATTGTGGAGCACCTGTGACAGCTTAAGCTGATCTGCTGAAATTCTTGCAGGTATTCTGTCATCAAAATTTACCTCCAGTTCTGTTTGCTGATGATCGGCTATAGGCTGATGCGCCTGTTTCAGGTTCATGAGAAGTCCGGGAAGATCAAAATCGGTCATGGTAACTTCTGCTTTCCCTGCTTCCAGCTTACTGAAGTCGAGAATATCATTGATGAGCGCCAAAAGATTCTTTGCAGAAAAACTTAAGGAGTTGAGATTCTCCTTTTGATCTTCCCGCGGATTTTTATCAAGCAATAAATTGGTAAGGCCAATTACAGCATTTAATGGAGTACGAATCTCGTGACTCATGGTAGAGAGGAAATCTTCCTTGGCGCGAGAAGCTTCTTCTGCCTCTTCCTTAGCAAAGATAAGGGCTTCTTCTGCCTGCTTCTGGTCGTGAATATCAATGTTCATTCCCGTCCATTTCGTCACCTTGCCATCTATATCGAAAATGGGAACTGCCTTAACGCTAGTCCATCGAGCTTCACCGGTTGCACTTATCAACCTGTATTCCATGTCCAGCTTTGTCTTTGTGGCTGTGGCTTCTTTCCAGGCTCTTTCAGCAAAAGCCCTGTCCTCTTCATATACAGCATTTAGCCAGCCTTCTCCTTCCCATTCTTCATTACTCTGGCCGGTAAAGGCGCGCCAGGAGGTGCTGTCCTTTATGATCTTTCCATCTGGTTCTGTTTCCCAAACGGCAAGGGCTGAGGCCTCAACCAGATTCCTGAAACGTTGTTCACTTTCCCGCAGTGACTTCTCTGCCTGTGCCTTTTCTATTGCAGTCCATATCTGTTCACAAACTTCTTCTACCAGTGCTACTTCTTTGGAATTCCACTTCCGCGGGCTGCTGTGCTGCACAGATATTACTGCTACGAGCTGGCTGTTTCTCCTTAACGGAACTATAACTGCAGCTTTGACCTGGGAGGAATTTATCTGTTCTCTCGCCTGCTCATTTTCCTTATAGGTCTCATACAAATCTTCGATAACCACAGTTTCTCCTCTTTGCAGTTGTTCCAGAAGCTCGGGACTAAAATCTGAGATCTTCTTTTTTCCAACCAGGGGATCAAGTTCCTTATGGAAGCCTTCTTTTTCCAGGATCGTATCTTCATCCTCAAACATGCCTATAAAGTAAGCCATGTCCACCTCGAGGTGCTGCCCCAAAAATCGCATGGCAGTGTCCTTGATCTTGACAGGATCTTCGAGAGGGCGAATAGCTTCGTTGAGGTTTAGTAAAAAGGTCTTTCGTTCTTCGGCTTCCTTACGTTCTGTAATATCTTTAAAGATAAGCGCCACATGCTGCTCATTGGGCGAATCTATTCTAAAAGCATTTACATCAAACCATCTTCCAAGCGCTTCGGCATAATCTTCAAAGCGAATTGCATTTCCAGTACGTGCAACCTCCCCGTAGATTCTTTTCCAGTAATCCTCAATATCGGGGACTAACTCATTGATGCTTCGGCCCAGAACATCTTTCAACCCCGTTTGTTCCTCAAAAACAGGATTGGTAGCAAGATATTTGTAATCGACGCAGGCACCTGTCTCATCTCGAATGATCTCAATGATACAGAATCCTTCATCCATGGAGTTAATGATCTTTCTGTATTTATCTGTAGCTTTCTGGGTGAGTTCCTCCTTTAGCTGGATTACTTCTTTCTCAGCGATCTTGCGTTCAGTAATATCTTCAGCAGTAGCCAGCAACAGGTCGTTCAATTTGACTGCCCTGAAGTGGAACCAGCTCTGAAAACCGTCTCCATCATACCACACTTCAAAATCTGCAGACTCTCCTGTCTTCATCGTTGTTTTAAAGTGCCCCATGATCCCGGTGGTGATCACATGAGGATATAATTCTGAAAGGCGTTTTCCTGTTACATCTGAAGGAATTTCAAGTACCCGCTGGTTGAATGCATTTACCATCAGGAATTCAAAATCCTGTGGTTCTCCCTTGTCATCAAAAATGGTATTGTAGAGGATAATGGAACTAGGCGAGGCATCAAATACCGATTGTAGCAGAGCCCGGCTTTCCTTTAACTGCTGCGCCTGGATCTTGACTTCTTCAAGCGAGGTTTTAAGCATTTCACTTTCAGAAACAAGTCCTTTTACGGTATTGTTTTCCTGGAGCACATCTGTAACATCAATGACCCGGTGAATAATGTATTCCACCTGCCCTTTAGCATTTATTACAGGAGTGTTGGTAGGGCTCCAGTATTTTTCTATGAATGCTCCACTCTTATCCCGCACATCATAATGCTGGATAGGCATGCGATGCCTTTGTTTAGTAGCCAGAACTTTCTTTAAGGAAGCGTGAAGATTCCGAACTCCGGAAGCATCGGGAAGTTCAGGGTTATCGGGAAAGGCGTCAAAAAGGTATTTTCCGATGATATCTTTCCTGCTGGTTTGTGTCACCTCGATATATGCATCACTAGCCATCTCGATGTGGAGATCACGGGAAAGGACCAGGTAAGCATCTGGTGCGTTTTGCAGAACTTCCAGAAGTTCCCTACTGCGATTTTCACTGCGTTCGATCTCTTTTTGAGCTGCCATTCGGCTTGTAACGTCCTGTACAAGTCCAATCAGCTTTTTTAATTCTCCCCTGGAATTTAAGATGGTTTTGCCATGAACCTCCAGGTAGCGAATACTGCCATCCTTGTGAAAGATCCTGCGCTTATAGACATATGTGGATTTCTTTTTGATCGCTCTGGTGATCGTCTTTTTGACAAGAGCAACATCTTCTGGATGCGTTCTCTTGTCGATCCATTCCAGGGAAGGAACAAAAGACTGCGGCTTCTCACCAAAGAGGAGGAAAAGTCCATCAGAAAAGAATACGGTATTGTTAATAATATCTACTTCATAGCTCCCTGTTCCTGCCAGGGCCTCTGTAGCATGCATCAGTTTCTCAACCCTCTTTTTTTCCTTTTCTGCTCTTACCCTTTCGGTAATGTCCTGCATTGTGCCATAGACCCTTTGAGGCACATCATTCTGATCTTTAATAAGTGCAGCCCTGCGATGTACATGTCTAATTGTCTTATCGGGCCGCACTATACGGGTAATGGTATCAAAAGCTTGTCCTGTGGAATGCGTCTTTTCTACTGCAGTTAGAAGAGTTTGACGGTCATCTGGATGTACAAAAGAATAGAAGTCCTCAACAGTAAGGCCCTCAGGTTTTGGATCTATTCCCAGGATGTGATAAAATTCTTCAGAGCAGATCATTATGTTCCCGGGCAACTTGCGCTCAAAGCTCCCTATATGCCCAATTTTCTGCGCATTTTCCAAACGCCGGTGTTCTTCCCTGAGTCTTTCCTCTCCAATCTTTTGCTCATGTATGTTCTGGGCAGTTCCCAGCACATGAGAGACTGCTCCACGTTCATCTTGCGTAAAGATCTTTTCCTTGATCCTGTACCATTCCCATTTCCCTCCGTCTGCAAGCAGTCGCACTTCAACTTCACATTCTTCTTCTTCGGCCAGCGATTGACAGCGGGTGAGATTTTGCATACGCAGATCGTAGTCATCGGGATGAATGAAATGACGAAAAATGTCTGGCTTATAATTGAGGAAATATTCTGCGTCATGGCCAAATAATTCCTTGACCTTCCTGCTCACAAAAACAATTTTTTGTTTCCTCAGGTCAATGACAAAAAATATATTCGGGCTTAGATTAACTACCTTCTGAAGGAGCTCTAATTTCTCTTTTACATTCTTGTCCCGTAGGTCCTCTGCGGGTTTATCTGCGTCTGCCATTAAGGTCTCTAGTTATTAAATGCAATCTTGAGGGAAGCCCGTACATTTCGTAGCGCACGTCTTATTTAGTAGGTCTTGTGCTATAAACCCTCGATCGCTGAAGGATATTTATAAATTCTTCTTTGCGTGAAATATAAGGAAAAAGAACAAAAAAAATACTGCCTCCAAAGGCAGGAGAGAAAATTTAAGACTTATTTATGCTATGTAGCTGTTAACACCAGGCCTCAGCTTTTTTTCCTGTTGAAATTCTTTGTTCCTTCCTTCAAGAACCAGAAGTCATCAATTATGTGAGGACTTTTTGTAACTTCATGCAAAATTAAGAGTCTATTAATGATATACTTAAGAATAATAACCAAACACCATCATCTTATGAGGAAAATTATGATATTGTTTCTGCTTTTGATCGGTACCGCTTCGGGGATCGCGCAGCAAAGCAATGGCGTCAATGAATTTAAAGTTCCTGTTGAGTATTACAAGCTTGACAACGGGTTAAAAGTGATCCTCTCTCAGGATACTACTGCACCTACAGCTATTGTCGCTGTTTATTACAACATTGGTTTCAGGATCGAACCTAAAGACCGCACGGGTTTTGCTCACCTGTTTGAGCATATGATGTTCCAGGGATCGCAAAATCTCGGAAAAATGGAATTCATTAAGCTTGTGCAGGAGAACGGCGGAGTTTTAAATGGTTCTACCCGCTTTGACTTTACTAATTACTTTGAGATCGTGCCGGCTAATAAGCTTGAAACTATGTTATGGGCCGAAGCCGACAGAATGCGGGGCCTGGACATTACCCAGGAAAACCTTACCAACCAACAAGGCGTGGTTAAAAATGAGGTGAAAGTAAATGTGCTCAACCAACCCTACGGCGGTTTCCCGTGGTTAGATATGCCACAGTATGCAAATACCAACTGGTATAACGCTCACAACTTTTATGGAGATCTTGAAGATCTTGACGCCGCAACTCTTGAAGATGTTGAAAGCTTTTTTGATACCTATTATTCGCCCAATAATGCAGCACTTGCAGTAGTGGGAGATTTTGATATGGCGCAGGCAAAGGAATGGATCAGCAAATATTTTGGCGACATTCCGGCGGTAGATCTTCCGAAGACGCCCGATATTTCGGAGCCTAGACAGGAGAAGGAGAAACAATTCGTAAAAAAGGACTCTCTTGCAAACAAACCTGCAATTGCAATTGCTTACCATATGCCGAAGCGGAATACGGCCGAATATTATGCCATGGGCCTGCTCAACCAGATCCTGGTACAGGGAGACAATGCCTTGTTGCAAAAGAAACTGGTAGATCAACTTGGGTACACCTCCAATGTTAGCGGTGGTATAAATTACCTCGGAAACATGTTCAATTACAATGGGCCCATGCAGTTCATGTTCGATTTCACCTATGATAATGAGACCTCAAAGGAACAGGTGATCGCTGCGGTAGATGAGGTGATGAATGAGCTTAAGATCACGCCTGAAATGTTGCAGAATGCCATGGTCAAAATGCGGTCGCAGCTTTACGATGAACTGGGTGGCACCTTTGGCCTCGGGCGGGCCGACCTGCTAGCTACTTTTGCCCTTTTTGATGACAATCCTGCCAGGATCAATGAGCTGGAACAGGAATTCAAAAAAGTCACTCCAGAGATCATGAACAAGACCGTAAAGGAATACCTTCGGAAATCTAACAGGACTATCCTCACTGTAAATCCACTTCTGGCTAACAACGAAAAATCAAACTAATGAAGACAGCATTTTATACAATTCTGATGGCCCTTTTCATGGTTTTACCTGGAAAGGCGCAAGATAAGGAGACTCCCCCTCAGGGAGGAGAACCAAAGGATTTTAAACTTCCAGAGAAGGAAGTGATCAATTACGATAATGGACTGCGGCTGGTGCTGGTTCCCTATGGCAGTATTCCAAAGGCTACAATTAGCATGACCCTTAAAACCGGCAACATAAACGAAGGTAAAGAAGAAGTGTGGCTGGCAGATCTTTTGGCAGATCTCATGGAAGAAGGTACGAATAAGGACTATTCCGTAAAGGAGAGGCTTTCTGGAATGGGAGGGAATCTTTATATAGGGGTTGGCACCCACACTACTTCCCTAAATACCAGTGTGCTTTCAGAATTCGCTCCCGAGGCTGTAGGCATTCTAAGCGATGTGCTGGTAGATCCAAAACTGCCTGAAAGCGAAATTGAACGTCTTAAAAAAGATATGAATCGCAATCTTACTGTTTCCCTTTCCCGACCCGGCACCCAGGCAAGAAAGGAATTCTTTGCACAAATATATCCAGATCATCCCTACGGAAGGCAATACCCAACTTCCGAGCAGGTCAACTCATATGATCTGACAGATGTCAAAGGTTTTTACGACAGGAACTTCGGTGCGCAACGCACAACGGTGTACGTAGTAGGTCAGTTCGATGCAGAGCAGGTAAAAAGTGCAGTGGAACAAAAGCTGAGCACCTGGAGAAAAGGACCAGAGGCCAGTTATCCAACTGCGAAACCAGAAACAAATGGCGTTGTAAAGATCATTGACAGACCAGGGGCGCCACAATCTACCATCATGTATGGCTTGCCTGTTGTAGATCCTTCCCATAAGGATTACATAGCACTTGATGTGATGAATTCCCTTTTGGGCGGCTCATTTGGATCGCGCATCACGAGCAATATTAGGGAAGATAAAGGTTATACCTATTCCCCCAGCAGTGCCCTGGCTGCCAACTATAAGACAGGTCTCTGGTATGAAAATGCCGATGTCACCACAGAGTTTACCGGCGCCTCAATAGAAGAGATCAACAAGGAAATTAGACGCTTGCAAACAGAAGCTCCTGCAAACGAAGAGCTACAGGGCATCAAAAACTACGAATCGGGCATTTATGTGTTGCAGAATTCCACTCCCGGCGGAATCATAGGGCAGCTCACCTTCCTTGATATTCATAACCTTCCGGAGTCCTTCCTGGTAGATCAGGTGAAGAATATCAACGAGGTAAGCCCTCAGCAGATTCAGGAAATGGCTAAGAAATACATTCAGCCAGAAAAAATGACGCTCATAGTAGTAGGTGATAAGGAGAAGATCAAGGATCAAGTGAATGAAACCATAAAAACTCCCGCAGAAATTAAGCAGTAAGAAACCCATTTTTGAGAGGAAAGTCCGGCGCAAGTCGGACTTTTTTTTTGCGCTTTAATTTCAATTTCCAAAGCATAGGTCGTGTGGAGACATGACATATATCATTCTTTTCCTGCTAGAAGAGATCTACCTTTAATACGCTGATCTTAAACGAATATTCAAAAGTTTGAGGCAGCTCAGATGATAGAAAGAAAAGGTGGGATGGGGAAAACCAAGGGAGAAAACTGGGAGAAAAATTCAATTCATATGCTAATGCTATAGTTATGCAAATCAAAAAGAATCCGAAAGCAGATCTGGGAAAGAACAGCATGATCTTTTTCCAGATTGGATTGATCATCATGCTTGGTCTCACCTATTTCTCATTGGAATGGAAATTTTACGACAATGGAGATCTGGATACTGAGGAAGTACAAATTTCAGCTTTTGAGCAGGAAGATGTACCAATCACACAGCTCAATACGCCACCACCACCGCCACCGCCGCCACCACCACCTATGCCCGAGGTTATCGAAGTAGTGGAAGATAAACTGGAGGTAGAGGAGACAAAGATACGTTCTACAGAAAGTAACCAGGATCAAAAGATCGAGATCGTAGAAGTGGCAGAGATCCAGTATGAAGAGGAGGAGGAGGAAATTGATAAGATCCCGTTTATGATAGTGCAGCAAATTCCTTTATTTCCAGGATGTGAAAAAATTCAGCAAAAGGAGGAGCAAAAGAAATGCATGTCGGGTAAAATAGATGCACATGTGAAACGTCATTTCAATACGAGAATAAGCGAGGAGCTTGGACTTACCGGAATGAACAGGATCTACGTGGTATTTAAAATAAACGAACGAGGAGATGTTGCCGATATCAGGGCGAGAGGACCGAATAAAAGACTGGAGGAAGAGGCGACACGGGTAGTTCGTTTACTGCCAAAAATGATCCCCGGCAGGCAGAGAGATAAACCTGTATCTGTTGAATATTCCCTGCCCATTATGTATGAAATAAGAGAGCAGATCTGAGCCTAAGCTGACCGAAAATAAACTGACAAAAAACGGACTAAAGCTTTAAGCTGGCTCTAAAACCTCTGGCCGCATAATAAGATTGGGCGCCATTGTGGTAGATAAATACATGATCAAAGCGGCGGTCGCCGAAGAGCGCACCCCCAAGAGACCTTATGGCTGGCGGAGTCTTAAGCCAGCTGGAGGTTTTGGTATCGAATTCCTCCAGACTTTGCAAATGACGGTATTCCTCTTCAGAAAGAAGAGCTATGCCCATGGCTG
Organism: Salinimicrobium oceani; assembly: GCF_012037645.1. Taxonomy (NCBI): domain Bacteria; kingdom Pseudomonadati; phylum Bacteroidota; class Flavobacteriia; order Flavobacteriales; family Flavobacteriaceae; genus Salinimicrobium; species Salinimicrobium oceani. Next base: position 50,017 of record NZ_JAAVJR010000003.1, on the reverse strand, counting down.
TGGCCATATCTACAGCCGTGTTCTCGGGCTTATGAGCTTTGCGCGATTCAAGACCCTCCCTGTCATAGCAAACACTTCTGCGGCCAGTGGGGCTTTCAGCTGAGCAGTCAAAAAAGGTAATTTCTTCCGAAGTTTTTCCAATCTGTACCACATCGGGCTCTCCGCCTGTACTTTCCATTTCAAAAAGTGAAACAAGTTGCTGCCCTGTAGCAGATTCCAATTTGTGTGCTACTTCCTCCCATGAAGTTTGAGGATGGCGGTGCATGTTATCGTGGAATCGCAGCTGCAGCGTCTTTATGAGTGCACCAGATTGTTGTGAGGTTAGTTCCTTTGTCTTCATGGCTCCTATAAATTAATTCGCTCTTTTTCTTTAAAACAGGAAGAATTACCCTTTAAGCTTCTTCCAGATCTTTCCTGCTGCTTTGATGAGCCCCAGCACTATAAAACCTACTAATAAACCAATGAGAAACTCGACCAGGATGCCGGGAAGATTTTCAAACAAGCCATGGAAGAAGTGGATGTTGTGAACAAAGATGCCTCCAGAAACCAGCAGGAGTGCTATAGTTCCAATGACCGAGAGGCTCTTGATCACTTTAGGCAGCGCAGCTACAAGAAAATTTCCAATCTTGTCTGAGATCGTATTTTTTTCATCATTAAGGTTGATCAGCTTTGCGCCAAATTCGTCCATTCTCACAATAAGTGCCACGAGACCATAAACACCCACCGTAGCCACCAGGGCAATAAGAGAGACCACGAGCACCTGGTTGAGGAGTGGCTCGTTCTCAACACTTCCAAGAGCGATGATGACGATCTCTACAGAAAGAATAAAATCTGTAACGATAGCCGATTTGATCTTTTCTTTTTCCAGGCTCAAAACTTCTGCTTCAGAAATTTCCTCGAGTTGAGGTGCAGGGCCTTCATGAGCATGGGGAAAGAAGAATTCATAGATCTTTTCGGCTCCCTCGTATGCCAGGTAAAGTCCGCCAATAATGAGAATGACAGTAACGGCAGAAGGAATAAACGCACTTAGAAGGAATGCCAGCGGTAAGATGATGAGCTTATTGAAAAAAGACCCTTTGGTGATCGCCCACAATACAGGTAATTCGCGAGAGGACATAAAGCCCGATGCTTTTTCGGCATTTACCGCAAGGTCATCCCCAAGAATACCCGCGGTCTTTTTCCCGGCGACCTTTCCCATCACCGCTACATCATCCATTAAAGTTGCAATATCATCAAGAAGGGCAAAAAAACCTGAAGCCATAGTAGTTTTTAAAAATTTGAAAGACCAAGATAAGCGTAATTCCTAAATCGCATCAAGCAATTCTCAAAAAATGAAAGTTCCAGGAGACCGAAAGCGCATCCTGCTGTTTTCTTAACCAATAACTGGACGATAAAAATAAAGACCCTTCAGAAAGGCATTTTTGGAAGGTCTTTGATGGAGCTTCAGCCAAATAAAAAAAAATGTAAATAAAACTTGACATTTTGAAAAATTCTACTACTTTTGTGTAAATAAAACTTTACAAAACGTAAAATAAGCTTAACTATGAAAGATCAAACACAAAGATGGGAAGACAGGACCAGGAAGAATACCCGGCAGCTTGGTTTATGGACAGGAGCATGGGTTTTAACTACAGCCATTGCTGCCTTTGGACCAAAATTCCTTTGGAATGAAAACACAGTACTCTCTGCTTTAGCGATCCTGCTTACTGTGGTTGTGGGAATTGGAATGGTATTTATGAACAGAAAGTACATCAATGCTCTTGATGAAATGCAGAGAAAGGTAACTATGGATGCCATGGCTATTGCCCTTGGAATCGCAGTTGTTGTGGGGCTGGCCTATTCCATGCTCGATGTGACCAATGTGATAGCCTTTGATGCTGAGATCTCTCACCTGGTGATCCTCATTGGAATTACTTATCTGGCAGGTGTTGTGATAGGAAATTCCAGGTACAAATGAAGAACAGGATCAAAGTTTTACGTGCCGAACACAATATGACTCAGGCGCAGCTGGCCGATGTAGTGGAAGTATCGAGACAAACCATCAACGCTATTGAAAAGGGTAAATTCGATCCCAGTTTACCTCTTGCCTTCAGGATCTCCCGCTTATTCAAAATGTCTATAGAAGAGATCTTTGAGGCGGAATAAATTCTGTAGAAAAAACTATACCGCAGTTGCTGCCAATGTCACTTCATATGGAAAAGCAAAAGTACTCACTTCCATTCCCGACAGCCAGTTATTCCTGTCCTCCTTTTTGAGGACCACAGGCATACGTTTTTTGATGTTGTGGATCCTGCTCATAAGTTCATTAGCTTCGGTAGTGATGATGGTGTAAGAATTCACAACTTCCTGAGATGCAGGATCTTTCCAGGTGGAGTAGATGCCTGCAAATGCGAACACCTCCTGGTCTTCGGGAGCCATCAGGAATTTTTGTTTTTCCTTTCCCTTGGCATCCAGCCATTGCCATTCATAATAGCCATTGGCAAGAATAAGACAGCGATTCCCAACCACATTTCTGAAGGCTGGTTTCTCTGTTAGAGTTTCTATTTTCGCATTCAGGGTCATTTTCTTGATCTTATCATCCTTTGCCCAGAACGGAACGAGCCCCCACTGCAAAAAATCAATTTCTCCCCGATTCTCATCCAGAATGACAGGGGTTTTCTGAAAATCGAAAGCGTTGATCTCTCTCATAGGAAGGTAAGCTTCTGGCTCAATGAAACTTGCATCAAAAGATTTTTCGATCTGGCTGAGCCTGCTGTTGAGTTTGGTTCTATAGCACATGGCTGGAAAAATTTGTGAGCATAATTTAGGGAATTCGCAGGAGAGTCATGCTGAAAAAGACTTCTGCGTTTGAAAAATCCATGGGAGACCAACTTCAGCCGTTCCATTGGGAGAACTGGATCTTCAGCTGAAAAAAAAATTATATTATTAAAATATTTTTAATACTTTCCCTCTGTAATTCAGCTCATTGTATTGTTCCTAAGAAATCGATTCGACCTCCCTACTTCAGAATCACAAGCGATACTCGACTTTGAAGAATTAGACGCGTCTCAAAACTTACGTTAGAATGATGGATCCAGATACCAGGACCAGAGATCAGCTCATTTCAGCTTTGAAGGATCTCCAGGGGGAAAACGAACTGCTTGCCGCTCGGTTAAAGAATGACCTGGAAGCCGATCTCCTTTTTGAAGGTCTGGCCGGACAAATTCATGAATTGCTTCTTGTCCATGATGCAGCAGGAAAAATATTGAGAACCAACCCTCAGGCAGAGGAGCTGGGATATTCCCGGCAGGAATTTGCCGGGATGCATATAAATGAGATTTTAAAGGAGGTCAGGTTTTCAGAAGGAAGTATTAATGGCCAGTTTCTCCAGGCCGGAGCCCAAAGGGTTATGGAAGTAGAGGTCATTAAAAAAGATGGCAGCTTCCTGCGCGCAAATCTCTCCTGGCGCTGCACAAAAAATGAAAACTCTATGCTCTACATGCTCCTCCTGGAGGAAAAGATCCTCACGGTAAAGGTGGCAGAGCACAAGGGCCTTATGAGAATGGCAGGTGAAAAAGCAAGGCTGGGCGGCTGGAGCGTAGATCTCGAAAACAACAAGCTGTACTGGTCCGATGAGATTGCACGTATCCATGAAACTCCCGTAGGCCACGTTCCCGAAATTTCCGAAGCCATTAATTTTTATACCCCCGAGTGGCGGGAAAAGATATTAAAAGTTTTCTCCAGCTGTGTAGAGGAAGGTTTAGCCTATGACGAGGAAATGGAAATTAGAACCGCCAAAGGAAATCGCCTGTGGGTGAGGACCATTGGAGAACCTATTCGAAATGAAAATGATAAGATCGTAGGGGTTCATGGCGCTTTTCAAGATATATCTGACAGGAAAAAACTTGAAACCAGGTTACGGGAGAATGAATTTTTGTTAAGCAAAGCGCAGGAAATCGCGAACCTTGGTTCCTGGTCTCTTGATCTCAAGGAAAACAATCTCATTTGGAGTGATCAAATGTTCAAGATCACAGGAATAGAAAAGGAAGGATTCAACGGAAACTACCAGGCTTTTCTGGAAGTGGTACATCCCGAAGACAGGGAAAAGGTCGATGAGATCTACACAACTTCAGTAAAGGAATCGGCCCCGGGATATGAGATCGTGCACAGGATCATTCACCGTGTGACAGGAGAAACCCGATATCTTCTGGAGAAATGTCAGCATATAAAAGATAGATATGGAGAGATCATTTCCTCTATTGGCATGACTCACGATATTACCGAGCAAAAGCACGCTGCAGAAGCCCTTAAGTCTATAGGGGAAGAAAAGACAAACCTACTTAACAGGTATGAAGAGGCACAATGCACCGCCAAGATTGGAAGCTGGGAATGGGATCTCTCTTCACAGGAAGTGTGGTGGTCAAAGCAGCTGTATGATATTTTTGACCTGATTCCCGGCCAGTATGCTCCGTCGCTTGAGGGCAATGCTCTTTACGTGCATCCTGAAGACAGAGATTCTTACCACCAGGCGGCCTTTAAGAGTATAGAGGAAAAGACTGAACTCAACTATGATCTTAGGATCATTTCTGAAAAAGGAGTGATGAAACATTGCAACTCCCGGGCGCGGGTAGATTATGGCGCAGATGGTAAGGCTACGAGAATGTACGGTACTTTTTCTGATATTACCGGGAGGAAGAAAGCTGAATTAGAGGTGCTGAAAAGCAAAAAGGAACTGGAAGATTTCTTCGAAAATGATATTTCTGCCGATTATGTTTCTTCAGTTAACGGGGAAATCCTTAGCTATAACAAGACCTTTCTTGAATTTTTTGGGCTTGACAAAATTCCTGAAGGCAAGGGGATCACGATCACCAGTTTCTATAAACGGCCAGAAGATCGCCGTCTTTTGTTACAGGACGTGGAAAAGTTCAAAAAGGTAAAAAACAGGGAGCTTGAGTTTTTCATTGAGGGACAGGAAAAATACGCCCTGGTGAATGCCATTGGCATTTTTGAGGAGGGCGAACTAAAAAAAGTAAGAGGCTATATTGTTGATATAACAGCTCAGAAAAATGCTGAAGAAGAGCTAACAAAACTCTCTGTCGCCGTAGAGCAGAATCCCGTTGCCATGATCATTACAGACAGGGAAGCGCGAATCACCTACGTGAATCCTCAGACTACCCGCCTTACAGGCTACACTTTTGACGAGCTTCTTGGAGAAAATCCGCGCATCTTTAATTCGGGAGAAAACTCCAAAGCGCTTTACGCAGACCTGTGGAAGACGATCTCATCTGGCCGGGTGTGGCAGGGCGAACTGAGAAACAAGAAAAAGAACGACGAGCTTTACTGGGAGCATATTACTATTTCGCCAATAAGGAATAGTAAGGGAAGAACTACTTCCTACATCGCGGTAAAGGAGGACGTGACCAGGTTAAAGGAACTCACAGATGATCTCCTTGTCGCAAAGGAAAGAGCAGAGGAAAGCGACCGGTTGAAGACGGCCTTTCTTACAAATGTTAGCCATGAGATACGCACGCCCATGAACGGGATCCTTGGATTTGCCGAACTGCTTCGTGATCCACTCATTGCGGGAGAGCAGCAGCAGCACTATTTAAGAATGATCGAAGAAAGCGGGGAACGAATGCTGAATATCATCAATGATATCATTGATATTTCCAAGATCGAATCGGGGGAATTAAAAACGCTGATCTCTGAAGTGAACATCAATAGAACCCTGGAATTTGCATGTTCCTTCTTTGAACCCGAAGTTCAGAAAAAAGGTTTAAGGCTAAGCTGTCACTTCGCATCCAGAGGCGAGGACATCTGCATCATGACTGACGGGGAAAAGTTTAATGCCATTGTACTGAACCTGCTCAAAAATGCAGTGAAGTACACAGATCATGGGGAAATTGAGATAGGCTTTTCTCTGGAAGGAGACATGGTGAAATGCTATGTGAAAGATACAGGAATAGGAGTAGCACCAGATAAACGGGAGGCAATTTTTGACCGGTTCGTGCAGGCCGAAATCGTAGATAAGAAGGCACGGCAGGGCGCTGGTCTGGGCCTTTCCATTTGCAAGGCCTACGTAACCCTGCTTGGGGGAAATATCTGGGTAGCACCAAATGCTGCTGGAGACAGCGTTGAAAATGAAGGTTCTACCTTTTATTTCACCCTGCCCTATGAGGTGCCGCAATCTACAGAACCTGCTGCTGAAATTTTTCCTGATGCAGAGGAGCCGGAAGACTTCCCGAAGCTTAAGATCCTTATTGCCGAAGATGACAGGATCTCAAGCATCATTATTTCTAATTTTATCAAAGATCACTGTCGCGAGATCCTGCAGGCGAGAGATGGAAAAGCAGCTGTTGCTCTTGCTCTTGAACATGAGGACCTCGATCTGATCCTGATGGACGTGCAAATGCCCGAACTCAACGGACATCAGGCTACGCGTGAGATCAGGAAATTCAATAATGAAGTGGTGATTATTGCCCAGACCGCCTATACCCTCGCCGATGATGCTGAAAAAGCGCTCGCTGCAGGTTGCGATCATTATCTCTCAAAACCTGTGAGAAAACAGGAATTAATAGGCCTTATGCAAAAATGCTTCGGAGTGAGCCGCAAATAGAATTCAAGTCACAGAAGAGGTGTCAAAAATGTCTTTTTTGACACCTCTTCTATTTCGTTCCTTTCCTGAAACATGGAAGGAAGGCGCAATGTTAAAATCAATAGCTTTCGTTAGCAGTTATCGGGATATTTGTTCTTAAGAAATTCGACCGTAGATTTCATCAGAATTTTGAGCTGTTGCTGGTCAATATCCTCCAGTTTTTTGATGTAGATACAGGCCTTTCCCATTTTGAATTTTCCAAGATCTTTCAGCAGATCCTCCTGTCCGGCACAACCTGAATACACATAAAGGGAGATCGCGGCTTTTCTGGGAGAAAAGCCAAGCAGAGGCCAGTCGCCTTCCTGCCGACTCCTTTCCGACTTATAATGATATTGTCCAAACCCAATAATGGATTCTCCCCACATTCTGGGCTCACAGCCTGTGGTTTCTTTCATGAGTTCGATCAACTCGAAACTGTCCTTCTGCTTTTGCTCGGTAGTTGCAAAATCCATAATGAAATTGGAGACATCGGCATCATTTTGCCGGGTTTTAAGTGTAGACATAGCTGAATTCTTAGGTGATCATTTTATAAAACTGCTCCAGATTCAAGGAGTGCGCAGGATTTTTTCCATCTTTTTCCCTTTTGCCAGTTCATCTACCAGCTTGTCCAGAACCCGTACCTGCCTTGTTAGCGGATTTTCGATCTCCTCCACGCGATACCCGCAAATTACGCCCTTTACCTGGTCCATTGCCGGATTCAGTTTTGCTCTATCAAAAAAGTCCTTAAAACTGATTTTTTCAGCTATTAGCTGCTGCAACTGCTGTTCGTTAAAGCCAGTAAGCCACTCGATCACCTGCTGCAGCTCTTGTTCGGTTCTGTCTTTCTTTTCCACTTTGGTAACATAATGTGGATATACAGATGCGAAGCTCATGCTGGCAATACGCGCGTCCTGTTTAGATTGTTCCATAATTTCCTTATCTAAATTTTAATGGTCCTTCTGGTAAGATAACAGCTAAATTGAGATAGTTTGTCCTTACCTATACCTCTCAAAAAAAGGATTTCCTGAAGGAGATTTCTACTCGGTAGAATCCGGCAGGTCCACCTGTAGTCCTACATTTCCCGATACCAAAAAGACATGACAGCAGTCGGCACCTACTTTATATGCTTCAGAAACTATTTCCTGTCCATCGAGAATTCCGGTAAAAACGAGATCGAGTTGCTGCTGGGCAAATTCCGGAACGAACTTATCGCTAAAAAGCGGATAACTTCCATGTTGCTGCATCAGGGCAAAGGTCTGGGCATCGGGCGTGATGGTGATCTCCCGGTTCGTTCCTGCAATGAATACCTGGAAATCATCCAGCGCTACAGGATCACCTTCCGTATCAACGATCTTTACAACTATAGTACGATATTCTTCGGTACAAATTCCATCACACTCTTTGTCTCTAATGTCACAGGAATAAACACTAAAGAGCAGCAAGAAAAGACCCATAGCAGGCAGTGCTCCCCGGTGAGAGGCAGGCTTCCAAAATCTAAAGGCTTTACTAAAAAAGGTTTTCAGGCACTTAAACATTTATTAAAAATAGCAAATTTTGCCCGATTTAATACAGTATTAACGGGTTTCGAACTCATAAATAATACTTTGCGGCCGAACAATAAAAACGAAACATATGAAATTTAAAAGAAATTATCTTTTTATCCCCCTTTTTGCAATTTCCCTAGGATTTACAGCGTGTAGCGACGACGACGATAATATAGACCCAGATCCAATTCTTGACCCTACAGGTAGTTTGGCAGTAGAAGATCAAATGCTTGAAAGCAATATGTTGACTATCAATAATGTCTCCATGAGCGCCGATGGCTGGGTGGTGATCCACCGAGATAACGGCAGTGGAGGACCAATGGTACCCGAAATTATTTCTGTTCCTCAAATGGTAGAGGCAGGGGAGTCCATGGATGTGATGGTGCAACTTAAAGAAGGAGAGACTGTAGAAGATGGAGAAACTTTGTGGGCCATGTTACATACCGATGATGGGATCATTGGCACCTATGAGTTTAATGGCTCTAACGGCCTTGATGCTCCGATCATGGATGAGGCAGACAATGTAGTGACCCAGTCTTTTGAGGTGAGTGTTGCCCCAATGGGAACTTTGATGGTCGAAGACCAGGAGATGACAAATAATGTAGTTAATGTAGCTTCGGTGAGTTTTGACCGTGGCGGGTACGTGGTGATCCATGCTTCAAATGACGCAGGCGATGGCCCTATGGTACCAGAGATCATTTCTGAACCTGTTTATTTAGAGGCTGGAACTTATACAGATGTAGAAGTGCCGCTAACTTCATCTGCCAATGTTGAAGCCGGTGATACTGTGTGGGTGATGCTTCACACAGATACTGGAGAAGAAGAAACCTATGAATTTGACGGTGAGAACGGGCTGGATATGCCAATTACAGATGCCGACGGGAATGTAGTTGTAAAACCATTGACCATTACTTCAGTTACTGTAGTAGCGATCACTGGTTCCTTGTCTGTAGAAGACCAGGCGGTAACAGATAATCAACTGAATGTTGGATCTGTAGAGCTTTCAGAATCTGGATGGGTAGTAGTGCACGCTTCCAATGAAGCCGGAACCGGACCTATGGTACCAGAGATCATTTCTGAACCAATGTATCTTGAAGCCGGAACTCACGAAGATGTGATGGTGACTTTTACTGAAAGTGCCAATGTTGCTGTGAGCGATACCGTATGGGTAATGCTGCATAACGATACCGGAGTAGCCGAAATGTATGAATTCAACGGCATCAACGGGCTTGACCTTCCAATCATAGTAGATGGAAATATCGTTGTTACCTCTGTAGAAATTACTGAGTAATAGCAACAGTTAATATACTGCTGAAGGCTCCTTTTTAGGGGCCTTTTTTTTATCCCTATTTTGGCTGCAGAACTCTTTTCCTCCTGAAGAAAAGAGGGTGGTCTCAGAGCCCCGGCCTGTCAGCTTTGTATTTGTTCCTGTACGCCACGGGAGAGATGCCAGTGATCTTTTTAAAGGTATTCCTGAAAGATTTTTCGTCGGAATATCCAATGCCATACATCACCTCACTCACGTTTTCCCTGCTAACTTCCAGGCTGCGCTTTGCAGCCTCGACCTTCACCCGTTGTATATAGGTGGTGATGGTGTTGTGGGTCGCTTTCTTAAAGCGCCTTTCCAGGCTACGGCGGCTAACGGCAAATTTCTGCGCCAGCTCTTCTACCTGGATCTTCTCATTGTAATTGCGCTCTATGTAGTCCTGTGCCTTTTGCACTACAATATCTTCATGCGCTTTCTGTCCCTGGAACATGATAAAGGGGGACTGGCTAGCCTTATCGATATCTATCATAAAAGTCTTGGCGGTGAGAATAGCGATCTCCCGGCCAGCAAATTTTTCAACCAGGTAAAGCAGCAGGTTCAGATAGGAATAGGCGCCCCCACTGGTGTAAATGCCATGATCTTCGGTCATGATCTTGTCATCGACCAGGTCGATCTTCGGAAACATCCTCCTGAAATCATCGGCATGGATCCAATGGGTGGAACATTGCCTCCCGTCGAGCAGGCCGGTGGAGGCGAGAAAAAACGCTGCAATGCAAAAGCTTGCTATTTCAGCTCCATTTTTATACTGTTGTTGCAGCCAGGGCACGAATTCGCGGTTATCTGAAAATGCTGTTTCAAAAGCATCGTGAATTGCGGGAATAATAATAAGATCTGTATGAGCAATATCTCCTATAACCTTCTCGGGATGCACGGTGAACAAACCATTGGATTGTTCTGTAGGACTGGAGAGGCCTACCAATTCAACTTCAAAGAGTTCGGGTTTTCCTTGCTCCTTAAGAAAGGCATTTACCTGGTTAAGGATCTGGTGAGTTCCTACAATATTGACCAGGCTGGTGTGGCCTTTTGGAATTAGGATCGAGACGTGCTTTCGCATAAACTTCAGATAACAAGCAAATTATAAAATTACATTAAAAACTGTCGCAATCCCCCCTACAAGTTGGCGGAATTACCCCTAAGCTTTAAATACAAAATAAGGTAGCTTTACCTAAGCTGGAACTTCCGCAGCAGCCTGCACAATGATCTGGGCGTTCGGGAGGTACGTTAAGCCACTAAAATTCACCATATGAAAACAAGGAAACAGAACATTGTCCCCAATCTTTGGTTCGACAAGGAAGCAGAAGAGGCAGTAGCTTTTTATACCGGCCTTTTCGAAAATTCGGCAGTGAACAGTATTACAAGATATCCCGCGGTGGGGCAGGAGATACACGGGCAGGAAGCCGGGACAGTAATGACCGTGAATTTTGAGCTGGCGGGCTACCAGTTGCTGGCGCTCAATGGCGGGCCACATTTCCAGTTTAATCCTTCAATTTCTCTCTTTGTCTCCTGCAGAGACCAGGAGGAATTGCAGGAGCTGTGGAACAAGCTCCTTGCGGGAGGGCAGGCGCTGATGCCTTTAGATGCTTATGACTGGAGCTCTGGTTATGGCTGGCTTCAGGATCAATATGGGCTTAACTGGCAACTCATGATCGATGACAGCCGGCAGCAGCCCGTGCAAAAGATCTGTCCTCTGCTTTTCTTTACAGGAAAACAGCATGGCAAGGCAGAGCAGGCAGTAAATTTTTATGTCTCGGTCTTTGAAGATTCAAAGGTGGAAGGGATGCTGAAATATGAAAAGGAAGATAACAATGAATATGCTCTTGGCACAGTAAAACATGCGCAGTTCCAGCTTCGCGGAGAAACATTTATGGCTATGGATAGCGGGATAGCGATGGATCATCCCTTTAATGAGGCGGTGTCTTTTATTGTGCAATGCGAAAATCAACAGGAGATCGATACCTACTGGGAGCAGCTCACACAGGGCGGGGACCCGCAGGCGCAGCAATGTGGCTGGTTGAAAGATAAATTCGGGGTGTCCTGGCAGGTGGCGCCAATGGGGATGGAACAGCTTATGAATCATCCCGACAAGGAAAAGGCGAATCGGGCGATGGAAGCAATGCTGCAAATGAAAAAGCTGGACATAAAGGCCTTGCAGGGCTAACAGGTTAAGCGGAAGGTTTTTTAGCGGTTTGTCCCTGGTTTGTGAACAGGCGATGATGGCCAGAATGTTTTTTACATTGTTCAGCAGAAAAAAAATAAAGAGGATCGGATTTATCTCGCTCCTATTGATCATAAATCATTAATTTCAAAAAAAGAACCTATGAAGCGCAAACAGTATAAGGCAACAATTCATGCTCCGCGGGAGCGGGTGTGGGAAATTTTATGGGGAAACGAGTCCTATATGGCTTGGACTGCTGCCTTCTCTGAAGGCTCAAAAGTAGAAACCGACTGGCAGGAAGGAAGCAGAGTACTGTTTTTAAATGCCGAAAATGAAGGGATGGTGGCCAGGATCGAGGAAAAGCGGGAACCCGAAAAAATGGTGTTCAAGCACCTTGGTATGATCGATAAGAACGGAAATGAAGATTTTGAAAGCGAAAAAGTGAAAGCCTGGAGCGGGGCTGAAGAAATCTATATTTTAAAGGAGGAAGGGCATAATACTGAACTTCTGGTCAATATGGACCTCGATGAGGAATACGAATCTTACTTTGAAAATGCCTGGCCCAAAGCTTTTGAGGTGATCAAGGAGTTAGCAGAAGACAGGCAGGAGGAAAGTCAGAAGATATCTGTCAAGACGAGCATTCAGGCTCCTGTTTCAAGAGTGTGGGAATGCTGGACAGAGCCGGAGCATATTCGGCAATGGAATGCTGCAAGTCCAGACTGGCATTGTCCTGCTGCGAAAAACGATCTGCGAACCAATGGCAGGTTCAGCTATAGAATGGAAGCGAAGGATGGTACACATGGCTTTGATTTTGAAGGCGAATATGACAAGGTGGAAGCACAAAGACATATCGCCTATACGATGGATGACGGGCGCAAGACCGATGTTCATTTCATGGCTTACGGTGATATTACAGTAGTAGAAGAGATCTTTGATCCCGAAATGAGCAATCCGCTGGAAATGCAGCAAACCGGCTGGCAGGCGATCCTCGATAACTTTAAGGATCACGTGGAACAGCAGCAATCTTCTTAAACGCATTTTACTTCAGCGGGAGCGAGATCAACAAAATATTCCAGAAAGAGAGAAGTGCCTGATATACAGCACAAGGCCTGAATTATTCGGGTGTACCTTCCGAAGGGAACAAGTTGAAGAAAAGTAAAATTGTGAATATCTCCTGGCTTTAGAATTGAGCTACGCGTTCATAAAATGATATTTTTGGCAGCCTAAAAAAATATGATATGAGCGTAACTTGGTATGAATGTAAGGTGAAATACAGAAAAACACACGAGACGGGAGAGCAAAAGGTCACGACAGACACTTACCTGCTAGACGCGGTTTCCTACACAGAGGCAGAGGCCAGGATCAATGAAGAAATGGCAGCATATACGAACGAGGAATTCAGGATCACCAACATTAAGGTGGCAAATTTTTCGGAGGTACATCCTTTTGAAAACTCAGATCGCTGGTTCAAGTCCAAAGTTTCCCTGGTAGCCTTAGATGAGGAAAGCGGGAAGGAGAGAAAGACCAATATGTACCTGCTGGTGCAGGCGAATGATATTAAAGAAGCCTTTGAGAATACTACGCAAGTCATGGCCGATACTATGGGCGATTACAGTATTCCTGCCATAACAGAATCTCCAATTCTTGACGTTTTTCCATATTTCTCGGATGAAGTGGAAGAAGGAGAAGCAGCAGCAGCTATAGTTTCTGAAGAGACAGAGGTTTCGGAAGAAGCGGAGGTAGCCTAGTTCTTTCAGCTTTAAAAGCAACAGAAGAAAGGCTGCCTGGTGAGTGATTTTTCGTCAAGCTAAACTTGTTTCAGCTTCTTTTAGGATCCCGAAATAAATTCAGGATGACGTCTTAGAATGACTTTCCAGGCAGCCTCTTTTTTTGCGCGGCAGTAAACGAAGAAATTTAAAAATGTAGGATATTTTCCATTGTTGTGGATTTTTTCCTACTTTTCAGAAATTATTGCTATTTTTACCCTTTTTGGAGCCTTCATGAAAGATCAGTTATTTGCCGTTATAGATGTAGAGACCACCGGGGGAGGAATAAATGGAAACCGGCTCACCGAGATCTGCATCGTTTTGTTGCGCGGCGACGAGGTGATCGACAAGTACACCAGCCTTATCAATCCCGAAAAGGAAATTCCCCGGCAGATCACCGCTCTCACCGGGATCGATAATGAAATGGTAGCCACGGCCCCTAAGTTTCATGAGGTAGCTAAAAAGATAGAGGAGTTTACCCGCGGTGCTATTTTTGTCGCCCATAATGTAAATTTTGACTACAATGTGCTGCGGAATGAATTCCGGGAACTGGGATTTGAGTACAGCCGCAGAAAGCTTTGTACTGTGCGTCTCTCCCGAAAACTTATCCCTGGATTATTTTCCTACAGTCTTGGCAGGCTGTGTGATTCCATTAATATTCCGCTGGTCAACCGGCACCGGGCAGAAGGGGATACAGATGCTACGGTGATCCTTTTTCAGCGGCTGTTGTCATTGGATGAAGATTACAGGGTGATCAATTCTTTTTTGCACGCCCGCTCCCGGCAGGCCACTTTACCGCCGCATATTGATGCCGAACAGATCCACAATTTACCCGAAAGCGCAGGTATTTATCTCTTTAAGGATAGAAAGCACAAGGTGATCTATGCGGGGAAAGCTATTGATATAAAGAAACGGGTTGTTTCCCATTTCTATGATCGAATGAGCAAGGAATATGAGCTGGGACAGGAAACTTTTTATATAGATCATGAGACCACTGGCAGTGAACTGGTTGCCCTGCTCCTGGAAGCGGAATGTATTAGGAAGTATTATCCGCGGTTCAACAGGGCACAAAAAAGGCCGGGCCCGGTATATCAGATCGTGAGTTATATGAATCAACGCGGCGTACTGCAACTGGCGCTGGAAAAGACGAGTAAGCAGAGGGAGTCGATAGGAACCTTTTACAGTCGGGCGCTGGCCCAGGAGAAGCTGGAATTTTTGTGTCGGGAATTTAAGCTCTGTCCGAAATATTGCAGCTTGCAGGCCAATGTTGAGGTATGTTCTCATTATGAGATCCAGACCTGTGAAGGAATTTGTGGCGACAATGAACCGGTAAAAACCTATAATAAAAAAGTCAATAAGGCCATTGCTTCCCTTACCGAGGAATCCTCCACTTTTGTGATACGCGAGAAAGGCAGGCATTTCGAGGAGGAGGCATTTGTACTGGTAAGAGAAGGCCAATACCAGGGTTTTGGGTTTATTGATTCTGAAGCCCGGGGGAGCAGGCTGGAAGATTATGAACCATTCCTGAAAAGACAGGTGGCTACTTACCATACCCATAAGATCTTAAGCAATTATCTGCGGAAAAAAGGAGATCCAAATGTGACATTTTACGAACCTGAAATAGAGGAAGTTTCCAGGGCTGTAAACCGGGCAGAAAAGAACGCAGCGGTCATGGCGAGCCACGGCACGCTTTCCCTTTTCTAACCGCCAGCCACGGCAGATCTTGTTTTGACCCTATTTGTGCTATTCCACATAAATTTCAGAAGTTGCCGAAACGAGAGGTGTCAAAAATGGCATTTTTGAAGGCTATTGTTTTCAGGTTTCCCGAAGGAAAATCAGCTGAAATTTTTCAGATTGCTTCCCGAGAAATTAATTGAGTCCCGGGGAGATAATGCCGTTGGTAAGGCATTTGGCCACCAGTTCGGTGGTATTGGTGCAGTCGCTTTTCCGAAGGATGTTCTTTCTGTGAGTCTTGATGGTGTGGGGAGAGAGGTTGAATTCTGCCGCGATCTGTTCAGCATTTAATCCGCGGGAAAATCGCTTTACGATCTGTTTTTCTCTTTCCGTAAGTAGCTCTGCGAGGTCGAGCCCTGGATCTTCAGTGGCTTCGGCGATGAATTCTCCTTTAGAAATGTCGACGTTGTAGTAGCTTTTTCCGCCGTTCATATGAACGAAAGACACTGCGTTGGTACTGCTTACCTTGAGGTGAGACACATCGGAGTGAATGCAGAAAACATGTTCGGGAGTACCGTTTTCCAGAACGCTTAACGGAAAAGCCTGGTAGAGCATAGTTCGAATTTCGCCCTCGCGATCCTTCAGCCGGTAAGTGAACATATTCTTGTAATGCAGCACCTCCTCTTTGGCGACAAAGGAAGTGTAGAAATGACTGTTCACCCTGCTTTTGAGACTAATGCTCTGGTGTTCTTCAGGAATCACTGTTTGCAAAAGATCCTGCATGGTTATTTTTTCCGGATCTTTAGCTATGAAATTTTTGGCGGTAGCAGAGACATATTCCAGGTTAAAATTGTGAAGATTCACGATATAGAAATAGGAGTTACCCGGAGCGAAGAGAGAAGCGAATCTTATAAAATCAGCAGAAACCTCGAATTTTCGGTATTCTTTTACCTTCTGGGAATATCTTTCATTCCAGTATTTTGAGATCTCGTTGAAATCATTTTGCATAGGGAGGCCTGTTACGGAGGGGGAAGATAAGGAATTTTCAAATTTCAGGAAATGCCGAACCTGGGGAAGGAGGTATAGAAAATGAAAAAACCCCCAGGAAATCCCCTGAAGGTTTTTGCGTCAAACACCCTGTTAAAATAAAGAACGATCCACTTTTACGTGTTTTACCCCATCATAAAATTACAGAAGCCGTGCCCTACCAAAACTTCTCTATGGATCTGTTCCTGTCCATTTCAACACTTTGACGCTGCTAAGATAGATAGGCGATCGCTGCCATAAAATACCCCTAAAAGGGTATTTTTTGCTTTTTACAGTGAAAATCTGGAAAAAAAGCTAGAAGTAATACTACTAAACTGGATTGCGTTTATCTTAATTGGTATAAAGTAGTAACTAAGACTCCTTTAAAACCTGGGGCAGGGACAGATAAAAACTGTCTTTCTTCTTTGACCTGCAAGTTAAATGGTGGTGCGGTAAGCTTTACGCCACTGTGTTTTTTTAACCTGATCCCCTGCCCGGAGATAATATTCTTGTTGGGTTCAAAATCACCTTCTGGTAAATGTTCGGTCAGGATAATGTATTTGAACTGATATAATTTTTCTGCCACGCAATGAATTTCAGCATTTGATAAATGCTGCAACACCTGCCTTAAAATCGCGCAATCTCCAGGAGGAAGGTCAGCGGTGGCAATATCGAAAGCGCGGAATTCAAGATTGGCTGCTGTGAATTCCTTTTTGTTCCGCGATATAAGTTCCGGGACTATATCTACAGCGATGTACTTTGTACAATACTTTACCAGTTCTTTTCCCACATTAAAATCTCCGCACCCAAGGTCGCAAACTGTTGGCGGACTGTCAAAACCATTTAGAAATTCTGATACTACTGCTATATAAGGGTTCACTGTTTCAGAATGATGGGAGCCTGCACCGGAATAGAATTCAGTATCCATGCCGCCCCACAGATTTTGTTCATAGATCTGCGCCATAGCAGCTTTTGTTGGCCAGGGCTTTTTTATATTTTTATGGCTTGTCATTTATAATTGTCAAAAATAGCATTTTTGAGAGGTAATCTTTCAAGCACCAAATTTCAAATATAAATATCTCCCGATCCTGAATTTTGAATATTAAATTTTGAATCCGGATTCCAGACGCCGTCAGTTCGAGTGATTTTTGCAGGAGCGAAGCGGATGAAAAAAATGTTTTGGGAACAGAGGCGTACGGAATAGTAGGCAGTGCGCAGTGATCAGTCAGCAGTTAAAATCAAGAATGCTAATTCTATATCCTGAATAATATTGCCGTCAGTTCGAGTGATTTTTACTGAGCGGAAGCGAAAGGAAAAATTGTATCGAGAACAGAGGCGACATTGAAACTCCCGTGTTCTCGATACTAATCTGCCCCTGCTATCGCTGGTCCAGATTCACTCGAACTGACGGGAGAAAATTTTAAATTTTAAATTTTGAATCCGGAATCCAGACGCTGTCAGTTCGAGTTTTTTGCCTGAGCAATAGCGAAGGCAAAAAGTATCTAGAACAGAGGCGACTGAAATACTCCCGTGTTCTCGATACTTTTTCCTCAATGCTTCCGCATTGATGAAAACACTCGAACTGACGGGAGGAGAGTCAAAAATAGCATTTTTGGGAGGTATTCTTTTAAGCACCAAATTTCAAATATAAATATCTCCCGATCCTGAATTTTAAATTTTAAATTCTGAATCCGGAATGCAACCGCCGTCAGTTCGAGTTTTTTGGCTGAGCAATAGCGAAGGCAAAAAGTATCGAGAACAGAGGCGACTGAAATACTCCCGTGTTCTCGATACTTTTTCCTCAATGCTCCCGCATTGATGAAAACACTCGAACTGACGGGAGGAGAGTCAAAAATAGCATTTTTGGGAGGTATTCTTTTAAGCACTAATTTCAAATATAAATATCTCCCGATCCTGAATTTTGAATTTTAAATTTTGAATCCGGAATGCAACCGCTGTCAGTTCGAGTGATTTTTGCAGGAGCGGAGCGGATGAAAAAATTGTATTGAGAACAGAGGCGAAATACCCGGATGAAGTTTTTCCCCTACATTTGGCGCTACTCAAAATGTGATGAGAAGAGGTTTAGATAAATATAGAAATAGTGCTTTTGGAAGGTTCGTATCTCGTAATCAAAAATACGCTCCCATTATTTTTTTTATGGGAGGTTTTATTTTTGATACTTTGACCTTAGGGCGAATAGATCGGGTATATGATACGGTTGTACTTTGTTCGCATATGACCTTATTGTCCATAACGCTTTATTTATACAATACTGTGGAAAATGACAGGTGGGAAGGTGCTTTTATCAGACGCTATTCTGAATATTTTCCGTTAGCCATACAGTTCTTCTTTGGCGCCCTTTCAAGTGCTTTTGTTATCTATTTCTTCAGAAGTGTGTCCATGTCAAAAACTATGTTTTTTTTCATACTGCTGGTGCTGCTCTTGTTTGCAAACGAGTTTCTTAAGAAGAAGATCTCCAATAAATACCTTCAGTTTAGTGTTTATTTTTTTATAAGTTTTACCTTTTTCGCTTTTATGATTCCCACGCTGATCAAGGAAATGAATACCTTTATTTTCATCATTTCGGGACTTGTAAGTTTGGGGAGTACGCTGGCGCTCGTCAGGTTTATTTACAGATCAAGCCCGGGCACAAGAGCTGAGATAAGTTTAAAAAAACTCATTAGTCTTATCCTGTCTATCTACATAACAATTAATGTTTTTTATACCTTCAATCTTATTCCCCCGGTGCCGCTGGCACTGGATACTGGGTTAGTGGCACATGATGTGCGAAAACTGAATAACGAATATATCGTTACTTACGAGAGGAGCCCATGGTATGTATTCTGGCGTAAATATGACACCAATTTTCATCGGCAGGCAGGTCAAAGAGCTTATGTCTTCACTTCTGTTTTTGCACCTACAGACTTAAAAAAGTCTATTTTTCATAGATGGAAATGGTACAATCCTGAGTCCGGGAAATGGGAAGTAACAGATGATATTAGTTTTAAAGTTACCGGGGGGCGTGATCTTGGTTTCCGGGGATATACTCATAAAAACAACCTTAGGGAAGGCCAGTGGAAAGTGGAAGTCATTACAGAAGAGGAACTCATACTTGGTGTTGTGGATTTTGAGATTAAAACCACTTCTGAACCTTATGAAGAAGGAATGATAAAGAAATCATTTTAAATCGAACTGACGGGTATTCAAAAATGGCATTTTGGGAAGGTATTTTTTGAAGCAGCAAATTTCCATTAAAAGCACCAATTTTCAAACATCTACCCGCCGGAGCTTTTTGCGCAGGAGGGCTAAATTCCAAATTTCAGTATCTCTTAATCTTAAATCCTGAATCTGGAATTCGGAATCTCTTTGCCGTCAGTTCGAGTGGTTTTTTCTGAGCGGGAGCGAAGGAAAAATTGTATCGAGAATAGAGGCGTACCGAAAAGTATGCAGTGCGCAGTGGTCAGGCGGCAGTTAAATCCAGAATGCTAATTCTATATCCTGAATAATATTGCTGTCAGTTCGAGTGATTTTTGCAGGAGCGAAGCGGATGAAAAAATCGTATCGAGAACAGAGGCGATTCTCAAACTCCCGTGTTCTCGATACTTTTTCCTCAATGCTTCCGCATTGATGAAAACACTCGAACTGACGGGAGGAGAGTCAAAAATAGCATTTTTGGGAGGTATTCTTTTAAGCACCAAATTTCAAATATAAATATCTCCCGATCCTGAATTTTGAATATTAAATTTTGAATCCGGAATACAAACTCCGTCAGTTCGAGTGGTTTTTACTGAGCGGAAGCGAAAGGAAAAATTGTATCGAGAACAGAGGCGTACCGAAAAGTAGGCAGTGCGCAGTGGTCAGTCGGCAGTTAAATCCAGAATGCTAATTCTATATCCTGAATAATAGTGCCGTCAGTTCGAGTTGTTTTTACTGAGCGGAAGCGAAAGGAAAAATTGTATCGAGAACAGAGGTTTTGGTATTCCAGTGGTTCTGGTTGCTAAATAGTTTTATCGTAACGTTTGCTAGGATACACCTCTGAAATCGATCTCCTTAATCTATTCCTGTTCTTTTTTGCATCGCCCAAAAAAGGTACTGCGATAAATTCCAAATATAATCCGCCTGTTTTTTAGTTGGCGTAATTATATTCGAATTCCGAGTTGTTCTTCCATAAAACATAGATCAGTATAAGTAGCTTTCTTGCCACAGCTGTTACTGCTTTCTTTTTTAATTTGTTCTTATCCACTAAACGGTTATAGAATATCTTAAGATCCGGATTGTGCTGTAAAGCACTTAGCGCTGGCATATATAAAGCACTTCGGATGTAACTATTCCCTTTTTTGCTAACCCTTTGTTTTCCCTCAGTATTCCCCGACTGATGATGTTGGATGTCTAATCCGCAATAGCTCACAAGCTGTTTTGAATTACGGATCAAAGCGAATGCGTCAGTTTCTCCAAGAATGCAAATTATTGTCATAAAACTTACTCCAGGTATAGATTCTATACGTTCTACTTGATCCGCCAGAGCATCATCTTCCATTACTGTTATTCTCAACTCAGCCTCTACTTCTAATACTTGTTTTTCAAGCATTTTAATTTGACGCTTTAGTCGCTTTTGCAATGACTTCGGACATTTATAAGCAGTAGTTTTAGCATGGAGTTGGTTTTTAGCACAAACAAGTTTTGATTTTAAATCTCTGTATTCTCTGGTGAGAAATTTAATTTCTCGCATCTGGGGCGAAGGGACTTGCCAGCGATCTAATCTTCTTTCCAGACCCATTCTACTTAAGATTTGAGCATCTACATTATCTGTCTTGGTCTTGAAGTTATGGCTTTTAGAGAAATGATTGACTTTATTAGGAAGGATCACAGCTAATGATAAATCACGTCCACTCAACCAATAAGCCAGATTTTCGTAGTAGACACCAGTTGCTTCCATTACAAATAGAATTTTACTGCTGTTCCTGCCCTTTTCTACCCATCCAAGTAGATCTTCAAAGCCGTCAATACAATTTTTAAATCTTTTGACTTTAGAAAATTTGATGGCATCTCCGGTAGGGTAAAAGCCAATAATACAATCTAAAAAGTCTTTGGAAATATCAATTCCCACACTAAATTTTTCTACCTTCATAATGATGTTATTTAATGATGGCAGAAAGCTCCTTACAATCTTTTCTCGTATTTACGCGGGATGCTTTTAAAGCTCCCTAAGTACTGCTCAGATTCGGAGAAGCAAATGAAGATAGGGTATGTTTCTTTTTAACGGTATATCTATATGACTACCTGAACCAAAATATATCTCCTATCTTCACTGCCATTTTCTCCAAAGAAACTTAAATCTTAACAAACGTACGAGAACCAAAAAAGTCTAGGCTTACGAAAATATTGCTTAAATTTTCATTCGGAGCCTAAATTTTAGGAACTCGCCTCCAACAATCTTCTCTCTACAAAATTTGTTGGGCTCAAACAGCCTAAAATTTTACGGCTCGCTCATTTCAATTTTCACACAAGATTTTCGATAGGCCGCTTTAGAATTGAAGATTACCGCCGTCAGTTCGAGTGGTTTTTATTGGAGGGGAGCGGATGAAAAAATTGTATCGAGAACAGAGGCTACATTGAAACTCCCGTGTTCTCGATACTTTTTCCTCACTGCTTCCGCATTGATGAAAACACTCGAACTGACGGGAGAAAATCTTGAATTTTAAGTTCTGAATCCTGAATGATAGTGCCGTCAGTTCGAGTGGCTTTCCAGCTGCAGCGCAGGGGGAAAGCTGAATCGAGAACAGAGGCGTTTCCCAATTCCTGTCCTTCTCGAAAAAAATTGTATTCGCTGTAGCTTATAGAACTTCACTCAAGTTGACGGGAGAAAAATGTAAAATTCTTATTTTAAGGATCAAATCTGTTTCTGCCGTGAAAAAAGCGAAGAAGAAGTACATCAAATATTTCCCTATTCTGGGTTGCATATCCACCGGCCTTATCTATAGCGCTATTGGGATCATTGCCATTCTGTCCCTGCTGAGGCTCAAGGACGGCGGCGCTTCTAAAAACAGCCTTCTAGCTTATGTGCGGGATTGGCCGGGAGGTGTGCTTATCATTTGGGCCATCCTACTGGGGATGCTTTGCTATATCGTATGGCGCATCTATGAATCCTTTCGGGATCCCTATCACTACGGAAATGGCTGGAAAGGACTTGCCCGTCGTACCGGCATTGGCCTCAGCTCCTTTGCCGATGCGCTTATTGCCTATTCTGCACTGGTAGTTCTTATGGGTTCAGCGAATTTTTCTGAAGATGGCAGTGCTCAACAGCAGAGGGAAATGACAGCCAGTATGCTGGATTTTGGGTGGGGGAAATGGCTGGTCGTGGGCCTGGGTCTCTTGATTGCCGTAACTGCCGCAGTGCAATTGTTCTACGGAATTACCCGGGGATACCGGGAGCGTCTTGATATCGTGAAGTTCAGTGGAAAGAAAAAGGCGACCATCTTTTTCCTCGGCTTTACGGGCTATGTAGCCCGGGGTGTGATTCTGGGCATCATCGGTTACTTTTTCATAAAATCGGGCATTCTTAAGGATTCCGATTATGTGGTCAATACCGATAAAGCCTTCAACTTCATTGGCGATCACATTGGCAAGATCCCTTTTGCTATAGTCGCCTGCGGAATCATTTGCTACGGACTCTTCATGTTTGCATTAGGCATCACCTACGACCTGGATAACGATCCTTCAGATCCTAATTTTCATCCGAAGAAGGGGTGAAGCCTGGTCTCTGATCAGAGTGAAGGTATAGCCCTGAAGGGGCTTGATACATAACCATCACGTGAAGCGGGATGAATTAAAGAAGGCAGAATGATATAGCCCTGAAGGGGCGTAATATAGATGAACCATACATATTAGTCCCAGACATACTTCTCATTATATTCGACATTAAATTTATCCAAATAATCCCGATACTCCTCCTGAAATGTTTTCTTACGATGATGTTCATGCTGATTAGAGATGTATGCAATGACTCTGTCAATTTCCGAAGGTTTTACTGAAAAAGCCCCGTATCCATCCTGCCAGTAGAAGTTTGCATATTCCACTCCTTTGGTCTTTATCCATTTAGAGGAATGTGATTTTAATTCTTCCATCAATTTCATCAGGGCTATCTTTTTTGATAGCATACAGAGGATATGGATATGGTCGGTATAGCCACCAACTTTTATCACGTGGCACTCTAAGTTGTTGCATATCCCTCCCAGATAGCTGTGCAGTTCCTGTTCTACGGGAGGTAGGATTAATGGAGCACGATGTTTTGTGCTGAAGATAAGATGTACATAATTTTTTACGAGAGATTGACCCATAGTAGTTCGTGTATTACGCCCCTTCAGGGCTACTTCGTTATGCGTTATTCTGATTAGCTACACCCATCGTTAGGGTATTACGCCAGGGCTTACTTAAGATACGCCTTTTTCCGATGGGCTTCACCCATCGTTAAGCTATTACGCCAGGGCTTACTTAAGATACGCCTTTTTCTGATGGGCTTCACCCATCGTTAAGCTATCTCGCCCCTTCGAGGCTTTACTGAAGTTACGCTTTTTCTAAGGGGATGCCTCCATTAAAGGTTTACTATTATATAGCCCTGAAGGGGCGAACTATACTAACAGCCCGTGAAGCGGGATGGATTAAGTATAGCAAAGTGATAGCCCTGCAGGGGCGTAATACGTCAGCCCTGCAGGGGCGTAATAGGTCAGCCCTGAAGGGGCGTAATAATTCCGCTAAGCCTCCATCGGCCAGTCCCTGTACTGACCCTCCGCCTGTTCAATTACCTCTTTCAACAAATTATCCAGTTCCGAAAATGGCACTTTTCCCCGCAATTCTTTTTTCACCGCCAACCTAATCGCGGCACGGGCGTCTTCTTTTTTGGTCCAGTCGAGCTGCAGGTTTTTCTTGACGGAGTCAACTACTTTATGCACCAGGTCCTGGATGGGGCCGGATTGGTTGAGGAGCTTTTCGTTGGCCGATAACAGGTCATAGAATGCCAGTTCGTCTTCAGATAAACCGAGTTGCCTGGTCCTGATATCATCCTGCTGAAATTCATTGGCGATGTCCAGCAAATGCTTGATGGCGGCTATGGAATCCAAAGAATTCCGGTGGTAATTGCTCAGTACTTTTTCCAGCTCTTCTTTCAGCTTCCGCATCCGGCGGATGTTCTTGGGCATTCGCACCCTTATCTCGTCATTGATGATCCTGCGCAGCAGTTCAACTTTGATGTTCTCGTCGCCTTTTTCCTTTACAATGGCCTGGAAGCGGTCATCTATTATGGAAATATCGATCTTATCCAGGTTGTACATTTTTGCCAGGTCTACAATTTCCTGAGATTCCAGAGATTTGCTTATCAGGTCTTTTATCTTTTCATTCTTTTCCCTGCGCGGACCGGGAGGGAATTTGATCTGTCTTATGATCTTTCTTATTTTTTGAACTACGGCTATTTCTTCCTGTTTATCCCAAATTCTGGGGTCGGAACTGGTCATTGCAACCAATTCAGAAAGCTTGCGTTCTTCCAGCAGGAAATTGTCAGTAACAGCATCATTTTTTAGAAGCTGGTCTACTACTTTTTTTGGCCATTTCAGTCTTTCAAGATTGGTCATTTGATCAAGTTCCTCCAGGGTAAATCCACCTATCAAATCTTTCACTTTCTCCAACTGCTCCAGGCAAATTTCTACCGCAGCTTCAAGATCCAATGTGGGTTTTCCTTCCCCACCTCCGGCGGTGTATTTTTTGGTGGCTTCGGCAAGGAAGCCGGAGATGCCTATGAAATCCACTACGAGTCCGTTGGGTTTGTCTTTAAAAACCCTGTTCACCCTTGCAATGGCCTGCATCAGGTTATGGCCTTTCATTATCTTATCCACATACATCGTATGGGCGCAGGGGGCATCAAATCCCGTGAGCCACATATCGCGAACGATCACAATTTGCAGCGGATCCTCGGGCGTGCGGAAACGTTTTTTAATGGCTTCCATCGCATCTTTGGTCCGTATGTGTGGATTCCAGTCTGTGGGATCTTTGCTGATGTTCCCGGTCATTATCACGGCACTTTCAGGGCAGCCTTCCAGCGCGGTGAGGGCATTGTACATTTTTACGCAGTTCTTGCGGCTCATACACACGATCATCGCTTTGCCTTCCAGGCTTTCGGTCCTGGCCTTAAAATGGGTGAGGATGTCTTTGGCAACCCTTTCCACGCGGTCCACAGCCCCGGCGGCATCTTCTATCGCGGCCCAAACGGCATTGTTCTCCTCGTCTTCATCTTCTTCCATTTCATCCAGCTCCTTATCATATTTGGCTTTGATGTTGAGCGGAACCATTTTTGGCTCGTAATAAATGGGCACCGTGGCACCGTCTTCCACGGCCTGTTTGATGTCGTAGGTGTGAATGGTGGGGCCAAAAACCTGCTGGGTATCGGCATCTTTGCCATCTACGGGAGTTCCGGTGAAGCCTATAAAGGAGGCATTGGGTAAGGCGCGTCTTATGTTCTGCGCAAAGCCGCCGCTATGGAACCCGTACTGGGTGCGGTGGGCTTCATCTGCCATCACGATAAGGTTGGTACGTTCAGAAAGTACCGGGTGGGAGAGCTCTTTTCCCGAAGCCAGTTCTTTTAACCGAAATTTCTCAATGGTGGTAAAGATCACCCCGCCGCCATCGGTGCTCAGCAGGGCCCGCAGCTCATCTGTGGTATCGGCGTGTTGTACGTGGCCCACCAGGTCTTTGCACAGCACAAAATTCTCATAGAGTTGCTGGTCCAGGTCATTGCGGTCTACCTGGATGAGGATGGTGGGATTTTTCATTTCGGGCATTTGCCTCAGGATCCCGGTAAGGATGGCCATCGAAATGCTTTTGCCAGATCCCTGCGTGTGCCAGATCACTCCCAGCCGGCCGTCGCCCTTGGGTTTAATATTTTCTACCGCAGAGTCCACCGCTTTTTTGATGCCCCAGTACTGGTGATATTTTGCCCCTTTCTTGATTATTTTCCCGTTGTGGTCTTCGTGGAAAATGAAGTTTTGCAGGTAGTTTAATAAGGTTTTCTTCGGAAATAATCCCTTCAGCAAGGTCTCCAGCTGAAGTTCCTGTTGCTGCTGAAGGTCATCCCCGTATACACTTTTCCACGGAGCAAACCACTTTAGGGAGGAATTGTACATCCCGTGCAGGGTTTCCAGCCCATCTGAAACTACCGTGATGGCATTGTAATCAAACAGCTGCGGAATATCCTGAAAGTAATGCCCAATTTGCCGGTGCGCGTTTTCCACGCCCACTTCGGGATCAAACATATTCTTGAATTCAAAAACAATGAGCGGAAGTCCGTTGATGAAAACGAGCAGATCTGTGCGGCGGCTGTTCTTGCCAATGATCTTCACTTCATCTGCACACACAAATGTATTTTTCTCAGGTTCACTGTAATTGATAGGGTAGAGGTGCCGGGCCTGTTCCTTGCCAGAAGCATCTTTCCAGGTAATGGAAACCCCCTGGGTCATCTTAAGATGAAAATCGCGGTTACGGTGATCGAGATCCATTCCCTCGTGCTGCGTAAAAGCTGAAAGTGCTTCGTTAATGGCGGTGCCAGGTACGCCGGGATAGGAGCTCACTAAAAATTCCCGAAGATCCTCCTCCAAAACCACCTTTTTGAGATCCCGCTGCAGGGAATTGCCTTCTTTATAAGTGTACCCCAACTCCTTGAGGCACTCTATGGCCGCCTTTTGTACCGTGATCTCGATCATTTGTGTCATAAGACTTCAGATAAGGTTTTCTCCGCATCTTTCACGCGGACTTCCCCGCTGATGAGTTTTGGCAGTAAGGTATCGCGGAGTTTGGTTAAGGTTTGGTTTTCCAAGGCATTCTGATTAATACTTTCGTAATAAGGAAGTGTAATGTTGTTGAATTTTACGTTTACTTCTTTATTTGGAACTACAACTTTAGCTGATTTTATAGCATTTGTTGAAAGATTTACTTGAACCCCACTATTTGCCTGACTTCTTAAACGCTGAATAAAGTCTGAGCTGTTGGTGAGCAAAAACACATATGGATAATCTATTCCACAATTGTTTGCTACACGAAGTAGACCGACCCGCTGATTTACAATAAATTTATTGTTTTCGTTCATCAAAGCAGTATGTCCTAGAATTGTCATATTGTCTTTCATATCGGTCATACTCATAAGAATATCACCGGTTCTCAAAATAAATTTATCTAATCCTTTACAGTCCCTTTTTTTAATCCAACTTTTGGTTCCATCAGCCTTCAAACCACCCCCTTTTTGGATATGACCCATTTTAAAAATATGAAAGGTGTCTGGTTCTTCCTCTTTAAGAAGTTGCTTGCTTTTAAAAGCATATCCATTGGAAAATTTGATTATATCTTCCAATTGTTTCACTTCCCATCCCTTCGGAATTTCCCCCAATTCTGAATCTACAAATTCCCCATCCTGAAAAGGCCCAAAATCAACAAACCAGTGCTTGTATAAAGCCATTGCCATTTCTTCCAGGGTTTTGTTCATCTGGAGGTTGAGCTCGATCTTATCGTCTAAAGCTGAAAGGATGGAGGCGATGGATTTTTGTTCTGAAATATTTGGTAGAGAAAAAGAGAAATTAAAAATATCAGTTAGTTTAATACTGGCCTGATTAGCACTTCCTTGGGCAGAATGCACGATGTACTTGAGGAAGGTCTTTGATTTCATCAAATAATAAATGAATTTCTGATCAAACTTCTCAGGATTTTTAGTCCTTAAGCGAACAGCATTTTGATTTAAAAGTGATCCGTCGGCTTCTTGAGGAACTTTGATGACCTTTCCCACAACAGAGGCATAATTAGGAGGCCAGGATCCAACGGTAGCAATAACAATGTCATTAAATTGAATCTTAAACCTTTCGTAAGAGCTTGCGAGATCAATATCAATTTTGTTACAAGTTGAGATATCTATGGAATTATCTGTAGTGTCAGAAACTCTAACGATAATTGCTCCACTGTTTTGATACCATTTTGATTTAAAGGCAAAACCTTTTTGATGCTCTATGAGGTTTCCAAGGTTATATGTTTTCCAATTCTCTGGCATTGGCTATGTTTATTTCTTTTAAATACTCATTTATAACTAGTGGCGAGATTGCGAACGTGATTGACCGCAGGACAATCAGCTAAGCTATGTAAGCTTGCTGTATAAAATTGCGACTGATTTAAGCATTCTTTATTATATTTAGTTCTATTAACTGAATTTCCCACTGAAAATTAAAAATGTGGCAAAACTCAATTGAAGATTTCCTATAAATAATCTAACATAACAGATTTATTATTAGCATTAAAAACCTCTTCTAATGGTAATTGATCTTTGGTGAATTTTTCGAGCAATTCTGTATAAAAGCTTCTATCTAAAAATCCTGAGATTTCAAAGATTGCATTTTCATTGAGTTTTGAGCTTATAAATGAAACCAAATACTTAAAACCGTCTATGCAGGCATAACAACATTGAAGAGCTGAATTATTAAAATTTAGGAGCTGGTAAGCATACAAAAAATCGGAAATGTTTTCACGTCGATTCATCCACCCCCAATCTGATATAATTTTATCAAATTGTTTATCCCAGTTCTTACTATATTCTAGTGATTCCTTGGGATTTTCAACATTGAATAAATTATCCATGCCAAGCTTTTCTATTTTTTTTGATTTTCTTTTAAATTCTTGATTCCCACCTAACTCTTTGGGGAAATCGATAATTATACATTTCGATTTGGGAATTTTTGTTTTTTCAATTTTACCATTTTTCAGTGCTGAGAAAAGGACATTCTTTCGTCTTATTTTGCATTTATTTATGTCTAGAACTATTAGTTCAAACCCATAGAATTGTTTAGTGTCATTTGTATACCAACTGACTATTTCTATTATCACCCTTCCATTATAAATCAAGTTCTTAACCCAGTCTCCAATTGCTCTTGTAATAACTGTATAATCATTTCTATAATGTCCCCGTTGAGAATACAATAAAATAGTTTTTATAAAATTATCTGTACAGTTCTCAAATTTTATAGATTCTGTAAACATTCTTTCCTTGGATAAAGAAGGATCTGCTCTGTTTGCTAAATTTCTTAAATAGATCGTTTTGAATTTTGAGCGATCAAGAAAATTCTCTTCTTTGCTTTCAAAAACCCGATCGCTTTCAAAACTTAATCTATCATTAAATCCGTTACCCTTTCCGGATACTTGTGTGTGGTCGAGTAAAGGTAATTTTTGATGGAATCTAATTTCTTTCCATAACCCTTCTGAGAGTTTTTCCATATTCTGTTTCCTTAATTTTAGCTTCTTTCAAAACAATACGTGTTCTTAGAAAGTATTCTATAAAGAATT
The DNA here is from genome assembly GCF_012037645.1 of Salinimicrobium oceani. Taxonomy (NCBI): domain Bacteria; kingdom Pseudomonadati; phylum Bacteroidota; class Flavobacteriia; order Flavobacteriales; family Flavobacteriaceae; genus Salinimicrobium; species Salinimicrobium oceani. Next base: position 20,553 of record NZ_JAAVJR010000003.1, on the reverse strand, counting down.
GATCTAAGTCACCTTTAAATCCAAAATGGTCGTCAAAACTTTTAGCAATTGCTTCTAAGTAAAAATCGTTGATATCACTATAAAACACTTTAGAAGGAAAATGATGATGTTTAACCATTTTACTCTTAATGAAATTTTTCTCTTTCATATATGCTTCAAATTTTCTTTTTCTTTCAAACTCTCGAACATATGAGGAATTACCTAATCCCATTAAAGAGTTCTGAAAGTAATTATAGATGGCCAATAATTTTTGCCAATAACTAGCCTCTTTAATTTTTAGTGTTATAAATAATTCGTTCCAAAACTCTATGAGCTCATCAATCAAATCGTTTCTCTTCCCAGCTCTTAACACAAAGAATGTAAATGACCAAACTTCAAATAAATCGATTACCAGCGGGTATATTTTAGCACTTAGATATTGAATGTTCTCAGAATTAATCTTTCTTTCTAATTTATTTATATAAATAAAATTATACCGTATAAAGCTTTTTGTAAATACATATAGATCGTCTGGAGACTTAGATGTAGCAATTTCTATTATATTGTTTACTAAAATATTATAAACGGTTCCAAATAAGTCTGGGAAATTTTCTATTTCTGTATCAGCACTAACATATCCTATTTCCCAAATTCCTTGAATTAAATCTTCATTTAAATTTTCAATCTTATTTTTAATACTCTCTTTTTGGAATTTTTGAGCGTCAAAGTTCACAAAAATTTCTTCCTCAGTTAATACGGCAATTAAATTGGAACTTACGTCAATCCCGTGGATTGTTTTATTTTCTATATCTAAGCTATCAAGCAAAAAGGATAAACATTGTAGGTCATATTTATTTTCTTTGAGTAGAAGATCTTTTACTTCCTTAACTAATTTAATTGATTTCTCTACTAGGAAGGATAAATGTTTTACGATTATTTCTGCAAATTCTAATTTTAATAAGTTATTTGTATAGGATAATGGTGTTACTATTTCACCTAGTAAGTCCTTTTCATTCTTAAGTTTATTTTGATGTTCGTCTATCCAAATTCTTAGTTTATAAGGAATAGATGTCACATTTTCAAAGTTTTCAAAACTATGCACTTTAAGACTTAGATCTTTTATGTTCCTAGCCGTAATAAGATTACTAGAATTATAATTCAGGCCAATAAAGTAGTTAATCAATAGATTGCTGAAGTTTGTAACCAATTGTAAGTTGTAAGAAATATTACCCTTGTATTCATTTGGCTTCAGGTTCTCTTTTAGAAAAGCGTAAAGGTTTTCAAAATAAGTATCGAATAAATCAATATCCATTTGATAAGAGAATGTTTGTACAAATTTTGCTTGTTGGCTCAATACTTTCCATTTCTCATTATCATCTTTTATTAATTTGAATAGCATAAATTGACTCTGAATAATAAGCTTGTCAATATGATTAAAATCTTCAATAGTTTCTGGAAATAACGATCTGCTTGAATTGCTAAAGACTTGATATTCGCTACTGGTAGCTTCTTCCCAAGTTTTATGTCGATAAATCTGAACGTGCCATTTTCTATTTGATGGAAAAGTTTGTTTTAATCTATAGTAGAATAGAGAAAAATCTAATAAACTTCTTGATATTCCATCCAAAGAAGTATTTCTAAAATTGGTTAGGGATGATTCTTCAATTATCAGTTTAATAAATTCTAATTTAGACTTTACAGATGTAAGAGAATTGTTGGAAGCCTTTGAATAGAAAATCTTTCGATTTTTATATGTTCTATTAAAAATTGTATACGCTTCATTTAGAATATCAGCAACGAGAATACTCTCGTTGAAAAATATCATTGATAACCTTCCGAAGTAAATAAAAGAACTTATACAAATTATGACAGAAAACGTAAATATAGAGGCACTAATTAAAGTTGGATTGAAACCAAACACCAAAGTTAATTGAAAAAGTATTGAAGAAATTACCATTATAGCTAAAAGAGAAAAGTATCTCTTAATAGTTTTTTGTTCAATCATTTTCAAACTAATATTATAGTGCATATTTGCATACTTCGTTGTAATGATGTTCAAAAAACTAGTGTAGAATAAACCAAATATAACTCCTAAAACTCCTGCACTAATTACAATTACATCCTTAAAAAAATCAATGAATTTCAATCCAAATTTCTCATTGATAATTTCAATTAATAGATGAATTTGATTAAATGGTTCGAAATAGGAGGATTTCAAATGTTCTAATAGAATCCGTGCTATACTATCTATTAGAATAAGTATTAGAACATAACCTGCCGAAAAGATTAAAATTTTGCTGCTCTGCTTTAGCATCAAATTTAAAAATGCTTTCGCATCGCTAAACTCTATACTTTTATCGTAAGCTGTTAATTTTATTTTGTTCAATAGATTCTTTTTAGAGAATAAATTTTGCGATAAATCATATAACCGTTAAACCTCAAAAATCTCATACGCATTAAGCACAACATCCTTAATTAAAACAATGCGAACTGGCGAGCGTGATTTTCCGCAGGACAATTAACGAAATTGGCGAGGACGGACCTTTTTATTGAGAAAGGTTTCAGCATTGCTTTTCATAGGATACAGTTTTGTGCATTGTTATAACTCTTCTAAATATTCTTCTAACGCCAAAAACGCTTTTCCAGTTTTGTTCAGTTTTAAATTTAGTCGATATAAACCTGCTTCACCACTAACTACTTTATAGGGATATATTTTGAAAGTATGTAGCCAATCCTTTGAATAAATCATATATACGCTGTCTTCAAAATTCTCAGCATAAAATTCTTTATCATTTTCAAAATCAGCCCAGGGAAATAATTTAGCAATATGATCTTGTAATTTTAGATTATAAAAATGTTTCCATTCTCTTACTACTTCTTCTTTCCCATCTTTTATAAGAATTACAGAAAACTGTCCTCTTCCTAAACTTTTGTTATGCCATTCCTCGGTATAAATATTAATTTTATCTCCATTTTCAATGAATTTCATAAGCTCCTTATCAAAGAATAGTTTATTTATTTTTTCATCTATTGATTTTGAAGACAAAATTTCAAGAATTCGGAACTTCGTTTTTGTTTGGTTTAATAAATTGGTTTTAGGTATCCCAACTTTCCAACCTTTTTTAGTTTCTTCTACAGTAGATTTATCAATGTATTGCCAGAATGTTGTTTCTGAGTCTGGTAAATGACCAATTAATAATACAGGGAGTGAATGGTTTATCCAATAATTATAATGAGTATTATCTAAGTAGAAAGTATAAAAATCATCAGTTTCATAAAAGTGACTTGGTCCAGTTTTTATCTGAACTCCAATTAGTTTTCCGGTAGGACCTTTACTGTCTACAGTTTCAATATGAGCATCGATGCCCATATCAATGATAGGCTGTTCACGAAAAATCCATTTAAAAGTTTTCAAAAAAATTGATTCTACTGCGTTTACGCCTAATCTTTCTGTTTCAGAATATCTATCTGCCATTTGAATAATTATACCTTACTGTTTTTTAGATTTACTTTTTGTTGATCTTTCTCAAGAGCGATGTGGGTTGTTAATTTTAATTTTTTTTCTCTCTCTCGTGTCGATGAATATTTGCACGAATCATTACCATTTAATATTCTTCGTCCATATTTCAAGGTTATTTCAAAGAATCTTATCAAAATTGGCTTTAATCTTTTCCTTCAACTCTTCTCCCTTTTCAAACTGCTCCAGCAATTCAGTTTTTAAAGTTTGCATCTTTTCTTCAAAAGGGATTCCGTCATCCTCTTCAGCTTCGGTTCCTACATAAATGCCCGGGGTGAGTTTGTAATCTTGTTTTTGTACATCAGTAATTGTTGCTGCTTTTGAGAAACCTTCGATGTCAACGTACCCTTCGACGGGGCTCAGGGTGACATCTTGCGGGGTTACATTGCGCCACTTGTGGTAGGTTTCAGCAATTTTATTAATATCATCATCACTAAAAACCCTCAATTTTCTGCTGGCCATTGTGCCCATTTTAGAGGCGTCCAGGAACAGGATCTCGTTGTTGCGTTCGCGGTGGGTGCCGTCTTTTCCGTCGCGGTTTTTGCTCAGGATGAAAAGGCAGGCGGGGATCCCGGTGGTGAGGAACAGCTTATCGGGCAGGCGAACTATGGCATCTATCATAGAATTGTCTACCATATGCTGCCGCACGTTTTTCTCTCCCTTGTTGTTGGAGGTCATCGCGCCGTTTGCCATTACAATTCCGGCAGTTCCCGTGTCGCTTAAATGGTGCCAGAAGGTTTGCATCCACATATAATTGGCGCTGCCATCTGTAGTGAATTCTTCTTTAGGACCAAATAACCGGGGATCGCCATCGGGCAGATCTTCAGGATGCCAGTTACTCACATTAAATGGCGGATTGGCAATGATATAGTCGGCTTTCAGGTTTGGGAATTTGTCATCAAGCAAAGAATTTCCCAGTTTAATATCAAAAGAAAGGTCCCGCAGCATCAGGTTCATCAGGCACAAGCGCAAAGTTTGTGCGGTCATTTCCTGCCCATAGATCGCGATGTCTTTTTTGTTTCCGCCGTGTTCTTTAATAAACTTCAAACTCTGCACAAACATACCGCCACTCCCGCAAGCGGGGTCGAAGATGCGGCCTTTGTAAGGCTCCAATAGTTCCACCAGCAGCCTTACAATACTTCCCGGCGTAAAGAACTGCCCCGCACCCGAGCCTTCAGCCATTGCAAAGCGGCCGATATAATATTCATAGATCCGGCCCAGGATATCGCTTTCGGGATTTTCCTTTTCAGAAAATTTGGGGTGGGAAAGCAGGTTGATGATTCCGCCGGTTTGTTTGGGAGAAAGTTCACTCCGCACAAAGATCCGCGGCAAAATATTTACCAGCTGGGCATTGTACCCCGTTAGAAGTTCCTGGATCACATCAAAGGCATCATCCACCTTCACCTTGATATCATCCTGCTCGGCATTGTCTTTTAGATATTGCCAGGAAGCGGTTTCCGGAATTTTGAAGGTATTCCGAGAACGGTATTCATCCCGGTCCTCCAGGACGTAATTGATCTCCTCGGTATCTGTAGTGTAATAATCAGATTCAGGATCATTAAGCTGCTCCTTCAGTTCCTCACGCACCACCTCATAGCGCTCGCTAAGGTGCTTTACGAAAACAAGGGGAAGGACGTAGTTTTTATAGTTATTCTCAGATACCGCGCCGCGCAATTCGTTCGCCGCATCCCAGAGTTCTTTTTCAAAATCAATGTCTGCTTTTGCCATGTATAAATGGAAAGGTTTGGTTGTAAAAGCTGGATCAGAAGTAGGGGGGCGATCCAGAACGGGAAAGTTAGTTAATTTTCTTAACATTCTTTTAGGGGAGGACTTTCTTTTAGATCGGTAATTAAAATTTTCTTCAAAAAGTTGTTGTGGGATCCCTAAAATGATTCTTCACTCCGCTGCACTGCGCTCAGTGATTGAAGCCGTTTGTCATTCCGACGAAGGAGGAATCTCAACTCATAACTCATAACCCATAACTCATAACCATTAAAAGATTCTTCATTCCGCTGCACTGCCCTCAGAAAATTAAACACACTTTTTTATACCTTCCAAAAATGTCTTTTCAAAGGCTTCCTTATCTTTGGGCATCAATGTATTTTGCACCTTATCCTTAACCAGATCATAATCACTATGCACAAAAAAATTTTTAAAAGTTTCATTTTCCTTTTCTTTTTAGTCCTTTCGGCTGCTGCGCAGGAACTGCAGTCGCCAGATGCCAGGCTGCAGCTGCAGTTTAAGCTCGATGATGCGGGTACCCCGGTCTATGAACTCAGTTTTAAAGGGAAGACTGTCATTGCTCCGAGTCAACTGGGATTTGAGCTTAAGAATCAGCCAGACCTGCTGCAGGGTTTCGTGGTGAGCGAGGTACACCGCACCGAAGTTGATGAGACCTGGGAGCCGGTGTGGGGCGAGGAAAAACAGATTCGGAATCACTATAACGAAATGGCTGTAGATCTTCTTCAGCAGGAAACGGGGAGGAAAATGACCCTTAGATTTCGCCTTTTTGACACCGGTCTCGGCTTCAGGTATGAGTTTCCCTCGCAGGAAAAGCTGGGGCATTTTGTAGTGAAGAATGAAAGAACCCAATTTGCCATGACCGGAGATCACAAAGCCTTCTGGATCCCGGGAGATTACGGAACTCAGGAATATGACTACAATGAATCCCGACTTTCAGAAATAGCCGAGATAGGAAGATCTTATAAAGGTGGGGATGCCTGGTCCAAAAGATTTTCTCCTTCTGCAGTGCAAACCGCGCTAATGATGAAGAGCGATGACGGACTCTACATTAACCTCCACGAAGCTGCACTTATCGATTATTCGGCTATGCACTTGGACCTTGACCCGGAAAATCTGGTCTTTACCTCGGCGCTTACGCCCGATGTTAATGGCGATATGGCCTATATGATCACCCCAGCCCACACGCCCTGGCGTACCGTTATTGTGAGCGATGACGCGAGGGATATTCTTACTTCTGATATTACTTATAATCTTAACGCACCTTCAAAGATCGATGACACCTCCTGGATCAAACCCATGAAATATATCGGCGTTTGGTGGGAGATGATCACGGGCAAAAGTTCCTGGGATTATACCAGAGATTTTAATGCTGTAAAACTTGGTGTAACCAATTATGAAGATGCAACGCCTCACGGGCGGCATGGTGCAACTACCAAAAATGTCAAAAAATACATAGATTTTGCTGCCGAACATGGTTTTGACGGGGTGTTGGTGGAAGGCTGGAATGTAGGCTGGGAAGACTGGATTGGTCATAAAAAGGATTATGTCTTTGACTTTCAAACTCCTTATCCCGATTTTGACCTTGAGGAGATCACTGCCTACGCCAAAAACAAGGGGGTGGAAATGATCATGCACCACGAAACTTCAGCTTCGGTACGCAATTATGAGCGGCATCTTGACGCAGCATATCAATTTATGAAGGAGCATGGCTATGATGCCGTAAAAAGCGGGTATGTGGGCAATATACTTCCGCGGGGAGAAAATCACTACAGTCAGTGGCTGGTGAATCATTACCAGTATGCCATTGAAAAGGCGGCCGAATATGAGATCATGGTCAATGCCCACGAGGCGGTAAGGCCCACGGGAGTAGCAAGGACCTGGCCTAATCTTATTGCAAACGAATCGGCAAGGGGGACAGAGTTCCAGGCCTTTGGCGGCTCAAAACCTTTTCATGTTACCGTGCTGCCGTTCACGAGACTGCTGGGCGGGCCTATGGATTATACGCCCGGAATTTTTGAGATGGACATTAGTAAGGTGAATCCCAATAACAATTCGTGGGTGAACAGCACGCTGGTGAACCAACTGGCGCTGTACGTCACTATGTACAGTCCCTTGCAGATGGCTGCCGACCTGCCCGAGAATTATGAGCTGTTCCCCGATGCCTTTCAGTTCATTAAGGATGTGGCGCTGGACTGGGATGCGACTTACATTCTTGAAGCCGAGCCAGGAGATTACGTGACCATTGCCCGCAAGGCGAAGGGAGAAGAGGCGTGGTTTGTTGGCGGTGTGACCGATGAGCAGCCGCGGCAGGCAAAGATCAGTTTTGAATACCTTCCAAAAAAGCAGAATTTCATTGCCACCATTTATGCCGACGGAAAGGATGCAAACTATGATAAGAATCCGCAGAGCTACAGCATCAGGAAGGTCATCGTGAATTCTGGCTCCCGGCTGAAACAGCAGTTAGCTGCCGGGGGAGGCGTTGCTATTTCCATCAAACCGGCCACTAAAGCTGAAATGAAAGGCTTGAAAAAACTCTGAAGATCTTAAGCTCATAATGAAACCCGGAGAAGAAATTATTTTCGTTCTCCGGGTTTTTTTTGGCCTGTGTTTAAAGATTACAGCTGCAGGTTATGCTGCTGAAGAACAGGAGCAAGGCGAGCAGCGGCAATGCTCTTATTCGGAATATCCCGATGTGCTTCGGAAGCTTTACAAGTGTATTCGGAAGGCTGAAATTTCTTCTGAATTTCAGAAATTTCTGAAGTTCGGGTTCCGGCTGAAGTATTTTCAGAAGCAACATAAAAAGGAGGAATTCCGAAGCTCCTGAAGTGTTGAACTCCTTCCGCAGTAACCTGTCAAAAAGGGCATTTTAGCATTACATTTTTAGAGCCCGGATTTTTTAATGTTGTCATCATGTCTCAGGTCGAGCAGCAGGTGGTTGGGATCTATACCTCCGGTTGCGGGTTTACGAGCCACCCTGATATTAAGGGTCTGCACCCCCGAATCGAGGCGATGCATTTGCAGGTAAAGCGGTGCCTGTTGGGGCTTGCCTTCTTCAAAGATCCCTATCTCTATCCAGTCATGCATGGGCACTTCCTTCTCATTTCCGTAGGCGTCAATGACCAGCTTCCGGGCCTCAATTTCCAGTTGCACCTCCCAATCTCCTGTTACAGTTTGCCTTGCGGAAAGCTTATTGGTTTTCAGGCGCCAATAGGTATTTTCCTTAAACAGGTCGTGCAAGAGGTAATGCAGCGAATCGGGCGTTACTCCCTGCAGCTCTTTATAGAGATCTAAGGTGGTAGGCAGCTGCAGCGCTCCCGAAGTTCGCTTTTCAAGCAGCTCCCTAAGGGCCGCATTGACCTGCTCTTTCCCGGCATATTTGCTCAGCGCATATAATGCCAAACCGCTTTTTCTATAATAAAGGAAATCCTCGTTGGCCTGGAGCAGGGGAGCAGAAGCGAGGGAGCGGGGTAAGGCATAGGAAGCATGCAGGTAATCCAGGTATTTCTGCAAATGGCCGGGACCATAATTTTGTGCCAGCACCTGCATTCCTGAATACACGGAAAGCCCTTCGATCAAAACCCCCGCTCCTTCCACGTAAGCAGGAGTTAGCCTGGCAAGTCCCCACCACTGGTGTGCCACCTCATGGGCGATGATGTAATACGGCAGGTCAAATCCGTCGGGGCCGTCATCGGGAGCAAAGAGGGCGTACTTTTCTCCAAAGTAGATGATCCCAGCATCGGCACTGGCGCCACCGCCACCTCCTGCCTGCTCCACCAGGGTAAGACTTTTAAAGGGATAGGGGCCAAAGTGTTCAGCATAATACTGCAGCGATGCCTTTGCGCCTTTGACGATTCGGTCGATACTCTTATGGTGTTCGGGCAGGTAATAGACATGGATGGCCACGTCCTGCCACGCTGCCTCCCGCTTCTCATAAGCGGCCGATAAAATGGTGAATTCTGCCCCAATTGAAGTGGCAGATCTATAGTGATAGTACGCCCTGTTTCCGGCTGTCCATTTTTTGAGCAGTCTCCCGGGAGCTACAGCGATCTCATCTTTTGCAGTGCCAATGACGGCCTCAAAGGTCATTTGATCATTACTGAATCCCTTTTTTCGGGCCTGCAGATCATAAAGAGAAGGAATTTCGGGCCGAAAAGGCAGCTGGTATTTCTTTCTCAATTCCTTATCACTGATCTCCCTGAAGCGCTGATATCCAATGCCTGGGAGCAGGTCAAAATTTGTAAAAGAGGTGCCATTTTTGACCACCAGCGGCGGATTTGTCTTGTGGTGGAAACCTCTAGCTTCATCCTCCACTTTAAATTTCAGCTTTAAGGAATCTCCTGGCATTAGTGGCTGCTCAAGGCGGTAGATGTGATGACCGAGCACCTGATCATTTGTCAAAGCTGTAGCCTTTCTGCTGAATTCCACTTCCTGCAATTTCACTCCCGGAACGCTCCCCAAATGAATGGAATCTATGGCAGCGGCGGTATTGTTCTTAAGCGAAAAAGTTCCTGAGATCTCCAGCTTTTGCTGTTGTGGAAAGATCTCGACCTCAAGGCGGGTACCGGTGAGCTGAGGCTGAGGGCGATTTCCATACCGGCTGTATTGCTTTTCATAATCCGCCTTTCGCGTAAGGACTTTGGAAGCCGGAAGGTATTCCTTCAGCACATTGGTGTTGTAAAAGATATAGCTTCCGGTAATGCCAAGCAGGCCTATCACCACCAGACTGAACCTCAAGGTTCTTCCTTTTAAGCCATCGCTGATTTTTAAAAAGCGCATGGAAAAGCTTTGTTCTCTCCCTCGTGCCCAAAGCAGATTGGCAGCAATGGCCAGCAAGAGGGTCCAGCAGGTCCAGTACAACCTGAACCATAGCCATGGCACCAGGCTATCGCCAAATCCGCGCATTTCGGTATACCACCAGCGGGGGCCGGCAGCATAGATCAACAGGCTGTGCTCCAGTCCCAATTGAGATGGAAAAGCCATGATGCCGAAGATGAGCAATATGACGAGAGTTGCAATGTACTTCTGATCAATGATCACGTGCACAGCAAAAGTCAGCAGCCCAAAGAGCAGGTAATCGGGTAACTGCAGTGCGAAAAGTGACAGAAAATAGAGGTCTATTTCCAGGTGATGGTAATCCAGGAGCAGCTGCATGCCTATGCCTCCCGCCATTAGGATCGCCAGCCATACCAGAAGCATATAGACCAGCCCCAGATATTTGCCGATAAAAAGTACCAAGCTGGTGAGGGGCGTGACATCAGCAATTTCAGCCAGACCATGATCCCGTTCCAGCCAGACGAGTTCCCCCACGTAAAAGATGATGAGCAGGGGCAGGATCACCCAGGGCGAATTGACGCTGTTCAACGGCGGATTGAGGTATGAAATTACTTCCTGAGTAGTGGGAATTATGGGAATTCCGAGTTCGGTCATGAGGAGATCTCCAAAGATCGCTGATCCCAGGCTCAAACCGCCCACCAGAATTAATCCGATGGGGTTAGTGATCATTTTTTTAAAGGAGGCCCAGGCAATTGCGAGGGTTTGCAGTAATCTGGTTGTTAAGCCGAATTCCCGATGTACCTGCGGGGCAGTAATGGCAGGAGCGCGAAGGATACCGGTTTCAGGAACAGTTTCAGTAGGGGAGAACTGTTTTCTTCTGAACCGGCTCCTCCAGCTCCTGGATGTTGCATAGCCGTAACTGTAGCGCCTGCAGGTCATCACCAGCACGCCGAGGGCCAGGAGCAGCCAGAGAATGCGATTCCAGAAGAGCATTCCTTCCAGCCTGATGATCTGAGTATTTTTTTCCAGGGGTGACCAGGTTTGCATTTCATTGCCCACGATCCCCGCCACCCCCACAGGATCCAGCAGCTTTATAAGGTCTGGATTTCCGAAGAGATTTTCGGCCAGCACGGCCAGCAGTGGCGGAAAAACTGTAAGGAAGATACTCGCAAGAAAGCTCATAATGGGCTTCCGGCTCAAGGCAGCAAAGCTGAACTGTAAGGCGGTGACTATAAAAACAGTGGGTAAGGAGAGCAGGAAGTAGACCCTCGAATACAACATAGGGCGAAAGGGCAGTAATTCCTCCCGCTCAATGCCTGGCAGATAAAAGGAAAGCAGTACGCCCAGGGGTAAGGAGAATACGAGCAGCGCATTTATTGTAAAGGCAGCAAGGAATTTTCCTCCCAGATAGTTCAGCCTTCTCACGGGAGCAGTAAATATTAAAGCATGTATTTTCAGCTTTACATCACGGGCTGCCGCTTCCCCGGCTACCGTCGCCCCCATTAAAAGCCATAAAAAACTGCCCATGATGATGGTTGCGGTAATATGAAAGCTGTTGTTAGGATGCACCCCGTCGCCGGTGGAAATGAGCTGGCTCATTCCAATTGAAAATGTGAGCAGCAGGAACAGGTACAGCCATACCGATACCCGGCTTAGCTGGTAAAAGAACTCGTCGCGAAAGATCCTGAAAAAGATCATGGCCGCACCTCCCTCTTTTGCTGATTTACGCCCGCCATGGTCGAAAAATACACATCCTCAAGATCGGGAGGCACCTGTTCAAAAGCAGGGCCGGGGTTGGTTTCACTGTAAACATGCACCACAGTTCTGCCACCCAGAAGGCGGGTAGAGATGACCTTGTGGTCTCGCTCCACTGCCAGCAATTGATCCTTATCGATTACGCGGCGCCATATCCTGCCCTGGATTTTTGCAACGGCCTTAAGCGGCTCCGCTTCCAGTAGAATTTTTCCTTTATTAATGATGGCCATACGCGTACAGAGTTCGCTCACATCTTCTACAATATGTGTAGAAAGTATGACCACGCTCTTTTCTCCCAGTTCACTTAATAAATTGAGGAACCGCACCCGCTCGGCCGGATCCAGCCCCGCAGTAGGTTCATCTACGATCATGAGACGTGGATTTCCCAGCAGAGCTACGGCCACGCCAAAGCGCTGCTTCATTCCCCCCGAAAAACCACCTAGCTTCTGTTTGCGTTTCTCCCAGAGATTGGTTTGTTTCAGTAGGGCCGTAACAACCTCCTTCCTGGAAGCACGATTAGTGAGGCCTTTAAGCACGGCGAAATAATCCAGCAGCTCTTCGGCTTTTGCTTTCGGATATAAACCAAATTCCTGTGGCAGGTAGCCCAGCGTCTTGCGCACTTCAGCTTTCTGATGTATCACGTTGATCTCTCCCAAAGTGATTTCCCCCGAATCTGGTTCCTGCAGGGTAGCCAGGGTTCTCATCAGGGTCGACTTTCCGGCGCCATTGGGTCCCAGCAGGCCGTACATGCCCTTCGGAATTTCCAGGGAAACATGATCTAAAGCCAGGACACCATTTGGGTAGGTCTTGGAGACATTGCGAATGGAGAGATGAAGTTCAGAAGCAAGCATAATTTTTCTTTTAGATCCTTTCCTGGTTTTCCGCAGAAATGGAAATCTATAATCGTTAGTCGGGGATTTCAGAACAAAAGAAAGAGGAGGAGTACTAAAAACAAAAACCGATATACCAAGCCCCACTTTCAACCTACCAGTAACCCATCTTATTCTGTAGAGCCTCTGTAGATCTCATCTCCTCTTTCGCAGAGCCGGAAAGCCAAACGGTCGACTAAGTTCCTGGGGAATAGCAGGAAAGAATATCTTTGTGCTATGAACCGCATCAAAAAGATATTCAAGCTGGTGCACCTGGCGCTCTGGACTCTCTTCGGACTGTTGATCGTCCTGCAGCTGAATTCCGATGAACATCTTCAGTGGAGGGCAGTAACTGCAGGCACATTGCTAACCTGCATGTATGTTTTTTACAGCCACTTTTATCTTCTGAAGTATTCAGCTAAAAGGAAAAAAAGAGATTATTTTCTACTGCTGGCAGGGATCATAGTGACAGGCCCTATTCCATTTGTCATTTTTCACCCTTCAGGCTTCGCAAGTGCAGGAGCTTTTCAGGATTATTACCTCATGACGCTTGTTACTGCAGTACCTGTATTCACCTTTCTAAGCTGGCTGGCAAGGGTCACAGAGAATCTGGTGCTGAACACTGTGTTAAAAGAGCAGCTTGAAAAACAGGCGGTGCAGACAGAGCTGTCTTATCTGAAATCTCAGATCGATCCGCATTTCCTGTTCAATACGCTGAATAATATCCATACCCTGGTTTACAAACAGGCAGCTACTGCGCCCGAAGCTGTACTGCGGCTGGCTTCCCTGATGCGCTATATGATCTATGAATCTAATGCGCCCACGGTTCCCCTTTTCCGGGAGATCACTTATTTACAGGACTACATTAGTCTGCAGCAGCTCAGGTACAGGAAACATCCAATTGTAGACCTGGAAATAAAGGGAGAGACAGCAAGTATAGCAATTGCGCCCCTGCTCTTTATCCATTTCCTGGAGAATGCCTATAAACACAGTCCGTCAGATCTTGCACCCGGGGCAATTCAGCTGCAGGTGGAGGTGAGGGAAAATACCCTTATCTTCAGGATCAGGAATCCGATTGGTAGAAATGCTGGAGCGCTGCAGGAAAGTGGCGGAATAGGCTTGCCGAATATTAAAAAGAGGCTGCAGCTGTTATACCCTCATAGCCATACTCTTGAAACAGATGAAAATGACGGTCATTATACGGTATTACTGAAAATTAAGGACCTACATATACAGCCACATGAAAGAAAAGATCATTTGCTACATTATTGATGATGAACCTCTGGCCCAGGAGATCCTTGAGGAATATATAGCAAAAGTGCCATTTCTGGAACTGAAGGGAAGCTTCATGAGTCCCATGGAAGCCAATCTGCATATCAAGGAAGCCCCGGCCGACCTGCTTTTTCTCGACATCAATATGCCCGATCTTGACGGATTAAGCTTTATCCCCATGCTCCAGCCAAAGCCAGCGATCATTCTTACCACAGCCTATGATCAATATGCCCTGAAGGCTTTTGAGCTGGAAGTAAAGGATTACCTGCTGAAACCTGTTTCCTTTGAGCGCTTTTACAAAAGCGTGCTGCGGGTGTATCAGGAGTTAAACGAAAAACAGCCCCCGAAAATAAATAACCCGGTTCCCGCACCTCCCGAGCCCGATCATATTTTTCTGAAGGTAGGGCACAGGGTGCAGAAGCTTGCTCTGGAAGATATTCTTTTTGTTGAAGGCATGAAAGATTACCTGAGGATCCACACGCCCCAGGAAAAGATCATGACACTGCTCAGTTTTGCGAGACTGGAGGAACTCCTGCCAGCATCGAAATTTGCGAGAGTACATCGTTCGTACCTGGTGGCTATAGATAAGATTGAACATATTGAAAGAAAGAGAATCAAGATCTCCAGCAATTACATTCCCGTAAGCGACACTTACGCGGATAACTTTTTTAAGAAGCTTAAAGGGCTGGAGTAGGGAATTGTTCTCCGGCCTACGAAAGCTTATCGTAAAATTTGAAATGAGAGTGGCGTCAAGAATTTTAGGCTGTTTGAGCGAAACGAATTGAACTCGTCAAAATTTAATCTCCCGCGAGTTCCTAAAATTTAGCCGCCGAATGAAAAATTTAGATAAGGTTTCGTGAGCCTGGACTTTTCTCGATACAAATTTTTTCTCGCTTAGCGCTCAAAAAATTCACTCGAACTGACGAGGGGTTTGTTTATGAGAAAGATGTCTTGTAGTTATTCCCCGGCCTAAGAAAGCTCATCGTAAAATTTTAAATGAGAGTGGCGTCAAGAATTTTAGGCTGTTTGAGCGAAACGAATTGAATTCGCCAAAATTTAATCTCCCGCGAGTTCCTAAAGTTTAGCCGCCGAATGAAAAATTTAGATAAGGTTTCGTGAGCCTAGACTTTTTTGTTTCTTTTTTGGGCGATGCAAAAAAGAAAAGGCTGTCCTCTGAAATTGAAAAACTCTTTGATTCTCGATACGAACTTTCTTAGCTAAAGCGCTCAAAAAATTCACTCCGGTTCTAGATACAAATTTTTCTCGCTTACCGCTCAAAAAATTCACTCGAACTGACGAGGAGTTTGTTTTTGAGAAAGAGGTGTTGTGTTTGTTCTCCGGCCTACAAAAGCTTTTCGTAAAATTTGAAGTGAGAGGGGCGTTAAGAATTTTAGGTTGTTTGAGCGAAACGAATTGAACTCGCCAAAATTAATTCTCCCGCGAGTTCCTAAAATTTAGCCGCCGAATGAAAAATTTAGATAAGTTTTCGTGAGCCTGGACTTTTTTGTTTCTTTTTTGGGCGATGCAAAAAGAAAAGGCTGTCCTCTGAAATTGAAAAACTTTGTGATTCTCGATGCGAAATTTCTTAGCTAAAGCGCTCAAAAAATTCACTCTGGTTCTCGATACAAGTTTTTATCGCTTACCGCTCAAAAAATTCACTCTGGTTCTCGATACAAATTTTTCTCGCTTCCGCTCAAAAAATTCACTCGAACTGACGAGGGGTTTTTTTGAAAATGAGGTGTTGTAGTTGTTCCCCGGCCTACGAAAGCTTATCGTAAAATTTGAAATGAGAGTGGCGTCAAGAATTTTAGGCTGTTTGAGCGAAACGAATTGAACTCGCCAAAATTTAATCTCCCGCGAGTTCCTAAAATTTAGCCGCCGAATGAAAAATTTAGAAAAGGTTTTGTGAGCCTGGACTTTTTTGTTTCTTTTTTGGGCGATGCAAAAAAGAAAAGGCTGTCCTCTGAAATTGAAAAACTCTTTGATTCTCGATACGAATTTTCTTAGCTAAAGCGCTCAAAAAATTCACTCTGGTTCTCGATACAAATTTTTCTCGCTAAAGCGCTCAAAAAATTCACTCGAACTGACGAGGGGTCTGTTTTTGAGAAAGAGGTGTTGTAGTTGTTCCCCGGCCTACGAAAGCTTATCGTAAAATTTGAAATGAGAGGGGCGTTAAGAATTTTAGGCTGTTTGAGCGAAACGAATTGAACTCGCAAAAATTTAATCTCCCGCGAGTTCCTAAAATTTAGCCGCCGAATGACAAATTTAGATACGCTTTCGTGAGCCTGGACTTTTTTGTTTCTTTTTTGGGCGATGCAAAAAAGAAAAGGCTGTCCTCTGAAATTGAAAAACTCTTTGATTCTCGATACGAAATTTCTTAGCTAAAGCGCTCAAAAAATTCACTCTGGTTCTCGATTCAAATTTTTCTCGCTAAAGCGCTCAAAAAATTCACTCTGGTTCCCGATACAAATTTTTCTCGCTAAAGCGCTCAAAAAATTCACTCGAACTGACGAGAGGGTTTTTTTGAAAATGAGGTGTTGTAGTTGTTCCCCGGCCTACGAAAGCTTATCGTAAAATTTGAAATGAGAGTGGCGTCAAGAATTTTAGGCTGTTTGAGCGAAACGAATTGAACTCGTCAAAATTTAATCTCCCGCGAGTTCCTAAAATTTAGCCGCCGAATGAAGAATTTAGATAAGGTTTCGTGAGCCTAGACTTTTTTGTTTCTTTTTTGGGCGATGCAAAAAAGAAAAGGCTCTCCTCTGAAATTGAAAAACTCATTGATTCTCGATACGAATTTTCTTAGCTAAAGCGCTCTAAATTCCCTCTGGTTCTCGATACAAATTTTTCTCGCTAAAGCGCTCAAAAAATTCACTCGAACTGACGAGGGGTCTGTTTTTGAGAAAGAGGTGTTGTAGTTGTTCCCCGGCCTACGAAAGCTTATTGTAAAATTTGAAATGAGAGGGGCGTTAAGAATTTTAGGCTGTTTGAGCGAAACGAATTGAACTCGCAAAAATTTAATCTCCCGCGAGTTCCTAAAATTTAGCCGCCGTATGAAAAATTTAGATAAGGTTTCGTGAGCCTAGACTTTTTTGTTTCTTTTTTGTGCGATGCAAAAAAGAAAAGGCTGTCCTCTGGAATTGAATAACTCATTGATTCTCGATACGAATTTTCTTAGCTTAAGCGCTCTAAATTCCCTCTGGTTCTCGATACAAATTTTTCTCGCTAAAGCGCTCGAAAAATTCACTCGAACTGACGAGGGGTTTTGGCTTAAAAAGAGTTCTCCTGGTCAGAAAAATTTTATCAGAAGACTGACTATCCTGTCCCTTTCGTTATCCCAGCACCTGTTTCTGTTTATTATAAAAAGCATCAGCCTGCAGCTGCATGAGCTCGCGTGCCTTTTTTCGTTTGTAGTCGTACAGTTCCTGCTCTTCGGCAATGTCTGCATAGACCTTATTATTCACGCCGGCATCTGTTTTAAGAATAAGTGCCCGCTGCTGAAGCTGTTGTGAAACCCAGGTTTGCAGTGCGCTTTCCTCATCTTCCAGTTTCAGGTCATAGGCTCCTTTCGGAGATAGCAGCTTGGCGAAAATAGGGGAGGTCTCAATTGCCAGGAACAAAAACATAATAAACAGAGAAGGCAGGAGCGGAAGTTTGCTTAAAGCATTTACCCGCGCCATGAGTCCGTCGAAACCATCAATTACCGGCTGCGATTCGGTTACCTTTGCCTGGTATTCCTGGTTTAAGGATGTAATTGTTGCTTCTGCAGCTGCAATCTTCCCTGCATTGGTTTCCTTTAATTCCTTCAGGGCAAGCAGCTCTGCGTCATGCTTTTGCCTTTTTTCGGTATATACCGGGCCTTTACCTAATCTTTTAGTACCGGCGGTACCTTCGGCTTCTGCGATATAGGTGTTGTAGAGGGCGTTCACTTCAGCTTCCTTACCAGCAACTTCCTCTTCTAAAGAAGCTATTTCCGTATTAAGCGCAATTATCTGCGGATCAAACTGCGTGGCGATCTGCTCCTGATTTGCCAGGGTCATATCATTTTTTTCTTCCAGTAAAACCTGGTTGATCTCCTTCTCAAAGATTTTTAGCTCCAGCGGTTTGGCGATCACAACAGCAATAATTACTGCGAGAATGAGACGTGGCGTGGCCTGAAGGAGCTCACTCCTAAAGTTGTTTTTCTTTTTGATCGTAGAGACGATAAAGCGGTCCAGGTTAAAGATAAGAAGGCCCCAGATCAAACCGAACAGAACAGCGGTAAGATAATTATCAAATACGGTGTAAAGCGCATAAGATGAAGCAATGAACGCCATGACGGCTGTAAAGAAAACAGTGGCGCCTATGCCTGCATATTTTGTTTGTTCGCCGGGAGAACAGGAGTCAAGGATTTTGGTGTCTGCCCCGGAGCAGAAAATAAAGAATCGTTTTAGCATGAGGTGATGATTTATTAATTGATTGATGAATCTTTATAACGTTCATTTTCATCATTTCTTGCAAAAAATCTCTTGTAATTTTCAAGGTTTTTGGATTTTCCAGGAAAGTCTATCAGTCTTTTAAGAAATATGTCGTCTGTTTATCTGCTTTTTGAGTAGCAATTTCCTTTACCTGCCTATTACTGATAACTCATCTTCTATTTTTCTCAGTATATCTCAGCTCGCATTTGAAGCTATAAGAGGGTGGATGAAACTTGCAGTGGATTGTATGTTTTTTTACAATTTAGAGGGTATAACATCGGATCAATGAACCAATCGAACTTTACTTTCCAATACAAAAATTCGCAAAAATATTCCCAAGCAAATCATCGTTGGTGATCTCCCCGGTGATCTCTCCAAAGTAATGCAGGGCCTCCCGAATGTCAATCGCCAGCAGATCGCCGGAGAGGTTGTGGTTAAGCCCGTCCTGCACCTTGTTGATCTCTTCTAAAGCGCTAAGCAGCGCGTTGTAATGTCGGCTGTTGGTGACGATGGTGTTGTTGTTGCGCAGTTCACCGGTGTTGACAAATTGCAATAGCTTTTGCTGCAGGTCTTCCACGCCTTCTCCGCTTTTTGAGGAAATAGTATGGAGATCTGAGATCTGAGATCTGAGATTCTGGATCTGTTCCGGGCTCAACTGATCCACCTTGTTCGCCAGGATCACTAAAGGCTTCTGCGGAAACTGATTCCTGATCTTTTCGATTTCAAATTTAACCTGTTCAAGAGTAGGGGTGGAGTCTTCCCGGGATCCTGAAACAAGTTCAGGATGACGGTCCGATTGTTCGGGTCCATAGAGACGGGAGGCGTCAAAAAGGTAGAGTACAACCTGCGCCTGACTAATCTTTTCGAAGGTGCGTTTGATCCCGATGCTCTCCACCACATCTTCAGTTTCCCTAATCCCGGCGGTGTCGATAAATCTAAAACCAATGCCTCCTATGGAGATCTCATCTTCAATAGTGTCCCTGGTGGTGCCGGCAATCTCTGAAACTATAGCACGTTCCTCATTTAAAAGGGCATTTAGCAGCGTACTTTTCCCCACATTGGGTTCCCCTACGATAGCCACCGGAATTCCATTTTTCAGCACGTTCCCCACGGCAAAAGAATCTATGAGTCTTTTCAATACCTGTTGAATCCTGCTCACCAGCTTCTGAAATTCATCCCGGTTTGCGAACTCAACATCTTCTTCGGCGAAGTCGAGTTCCAGCTCTATGAGAGAAGCGAAATTCAGCAGTTCCTGCCGCAGCTTTTGGATCTCATTGGAAAAGCCGCCGCGCATTTGCTGCATCGCCATCTGGTGGCTCGCCTGATTTTCAGAAGAAATTAGATCGGCCACCGCTTCTGCCTGACTCAAATCCATTTTTCCATTAAGAAAGGCGCGCAAAGTGAATTCCCCTGCTTCCGCAGAACGACAACCCTTTCTGATCAACAGCTGAATGATCTCCTGCTGAATGTACGGACTCCCGTGACAGGAGATCTCGATGGTATTTTCTCCTGTATAGGATTTCGGGCCATGAAAAACCGACACCAGCACTTCGTCCAGGATCCTTTCCCCATCGGTCATGTTTCCCAGATGCAGGGTATGTGAAGCCTGCTCCCGAAGATCTTTTTTGCTTTTGGCTTTAAAGACGGGAGCTACCAGCTCAATAGCATCTGGACCCGATATTCTTATCACGGCGATAGCACCAGCACCTGAAGGCGTTGCGAGGGCTACGATGTTGTCGTTTAATTTCATGTGTGCAAAAGTAGGAAATAGACTTGAGATGTGAGATTTGAGATCTGAGACTATCAAAAGCCACAACAACTATATCAATTGGATCAAACTTATGTTATCCAACAGGACCTAAGGTCGCAACACCTTAAAGAAGGAGCTTGCTTCAGTTGCCGACTGGGTCTTTGGAATGACGGAAAAATGAGGCCCTCATTGCGATGATCAATGAACAATGATCAATAAACAATAAACAAAATGTACGTCCCTGATATAGGTTGACCACAAAATCAACTTATATGAAGTCAAATATTCGATTACTCAGTAAACATCGGAAGTTTTCCGATGAGTTCAAAAGACAAATTGTGAATGATTATGAAAGTGGCAGGTACAGTGTTTTTCAACTGTCTAAGCTTCACGGGATGTCACGGTCTATGATCTATAACTGGATTCATAAATTTTCTACCT
>NZ_JAAVJR010000297.1:0-563 GCF_012037645.1 Salinimicrobium oceani | reverse complement strand
ATAAATTTGGAATGCACCTGTATGACCTGGACGGCAACAACTATTGCTTTGGGGATAGCAACGAGAGATTTTCTATACAGTCCATATCTAAGGTGTTTACCCTCGCCCTCGGCATGAAGGTGGTAGGAGATCAACTGTGGAACCGCGTAGGAGTCGAACCCTCGGGCGACCCTTTTAATTCCCTTTCCCAGTTGGAAAATGACTCCGGTATACCCCGAAATCCCTTTATTAACGCGGGTGCCATGGTGGTAGCAGATGTGCTTGTATCCAATTTCACTAATCCTAAAGCAGCGCTGCTTGCCTTTTTACACGAGATCACCGGAGATACGACTATTGACTACGATCCTGTGGTTGCGGCTTCTGAAAGATCTGAAGGCTACCGCAATTACGCTATGGTGAATTATCTAAAATCCTTCGGAAATATTGAAAACTCAGTCGAGGACGTACTGGATTTTTATTTCCATCAATGCTCCATCTCCATGTCGTGCCGCGATCTTTCCAATGCCTCTATCATTTTTGCTAACGACGGAAAGGTCATGGGCTCAGACCGGGAATTTCTTACC
>NZ_JAAVJR010000296.1:0-564 GCF_012037645.1 Salinimicrobium oceani | reverse complement strand
ATTATCGAAGTGGATAGGATTGATGCTTACGTGAAAGAGGTTTCGACTTCCTACAAGGAAATGTTCCACATCGATCTGGATGCCATAATCGTAGTACCCAGTGAGGGTACAGTAGTTTCAAATGAGAGAGGAAGTCAATAAAAGCAACTTAAAAAAATTCTCTAATTAAAAGATAAGCAAAGATGGAACAAGAATTTAATAATCTACCCCACCGAAGATATAATATACTAACCGGGGAATGGATTCTTGTTTCCCCGCACCGAACTAAAAGACCCTGGCAAGGCAAGACAGAAAAGCCTGTAGTGGAAAAAAATAAATCCTACGATCCCTCCTGCTACCTCTGTCCTGGTAATACCCGATCTAATGGAACCATAAATCCTCCATACACCGAACCTTATAGTTTTGTCAACGATTTTTCGGCTCTGCTACGCGATAGCCCAACCCTTCAAAAAATCAATGGGCTCCTCATCGCTGAAACTGAAAAAGGTGTGTGTAAGGTCGTGTGCTTCTCTCCTGACCATTCGAAGACCCTTCCACTTATGGATGTTGAAGCCATAACCAAAG
>NZ_JAAVJR010000295.1:0-565 GCF_012037645.1 Salinimicrobium oceani | reverse complement strand
GTATTTATCAGGGTCTTTGTGTTCTTTAAAGCTATTATAACTGGCAAGGTAACACATATTTATACTTCCCGATTCTGTTCGTGAAAGTCCGCAATAGCCTCCTTTGAAGTTATGCAGAGCCACCAGATCATCAGGAAAATTCTTATGTTCATAATGAGATTTTATCGCAACCCATGGTGCCGGCTTTTTGAAGAAAATACGATCAAGATTTTTATCGAGAACAGATCTTTTTCCGAAGCTGCCAAGTACATGAGAGGCAGAATATTGGCCCCGGGCAGTGGTAACTTTAAAAAAATTATCTAAAAACTCAACTTTTAGCACCTTCTCTTGGATTACTTCTACTCCGTTGGCCACAGCTGTCTTGAACAGAAGATTGTCGAGCGAAAATCTGCTCACACCAAAGGCGCCAAGGGGCAATTTGACATACAGAGATCTTCCGGCAGGTGTACTGTACTGTAACCCTGAGATAATTTTTGGTTTCAGGTCTCCCAGGGGAATGATTAACCGGTCAAAATAAGGTTTTACCTCCCGGGACAGATATTCCCCACACACTTTATGATGCGGA
>NZ_JAAVJR010000294.1:0-565 GCF_012037645.1 Salinimicrobium oceani | reverse complement strand
CGCCATTCAACTACCTGGCAGATGCAGAGCTTGATAGCTGGTGGCTTGCTAACCTGGTAAACTGGATTTTTATTCTCATTGCAATGGCCGCATTTGTCTATTGGATGAAGCAGTTGAAAATTTTCAACGACCGTAACGAGGAAAAAAAGGATACCTCGGCACATTCATTCCTGGGCTAGAGGTCAAAACCAATATCCTTCCTAAAATACATCTTATCAAAATGAAGTTTTTCAGCATTTTGATAAGATTTTTTTATGGCCTCTTTGAAATCACTTCCAAAGGAAGTGATCGCCAATACCCTTCCTCCATTTGTTAGTGTTTTACCGTGCTCTTCTTTAGTGCCGGCATGAAAAACGATGGAATCTTCCACTTTTTCAAGTCCCGTAATTTCTTTTCCTTTTTCATAATCTTCGGGATAACCGCCGGAAACCAGCACCAAAGTTGCCGCTGACTCCTTCTTTACCTGTAGCTCCACCTCATTCAGCTTGCCGGATGCAGTTTTCTGAAACACCTCAACAAGATCTGTCTCTATTCTTGGCAGTACCACTTCGGTTTCGGGATCTCC
>NZ_JAAVJR010000293.1:0-566 GCF_012037645.1 Salinimicrobium oceani | reverse complement strand
AAATCTCCGGAAATGAGAATATTAAAAGGAATTTTTTTGGCAGGAATTGCCATATATAGTTTTACGGCCTGTAACAGGCTAACAGGAGCGAATGCAGGTTCAGCAGTAACGGCAAAAGATACCCTAAGCATAACTGTACTGCAGACGGCAGATATTCACGGGCAACTTGATCCCCACCCGGAACTCTTCTGGGAAAATGGAGAGATCGTCTTTAAGGAAAGAGGCGGCCTGGCGAATATTAAAACCCTTTTTAAAGAGGAAAGGGGAAAAAATCCCGGTCGCACCATCATCGTAGATGGGGGAGATCTCATACAGGGTAGCGGATATGCCGCACTTTCTGAAGGACGTATTTTCCCGGAGCTCATCAGTAACATGGGGTATGACGTGATCATCCCCGGAAACTGGGAAGTGGTGTATGGAAAAGACCGGATGATGGATATAATGACCCACTACAATACCCCCGTTATCGCACAGAATATGTTTCATCAGGATAATGGAAAGCCGCTTTTTCCGCCTTACTGGATCAAGGAGATCGAAGGTGTAAAAATTGGTTTTATCGGCATCAA
>NZ_JAAVJR010000292.1:0-566 GCF_012037645.1 Salinimicrobium oceani | reverse complement strand
AAATTACTGTTCCTATTTCCCCTTTTTCAATAGCTTTATTGAATGCTCTTGCAATTTCAATACGGCCTTCGGCATCGGCATAAAGGATCCGTGCCTGTGAACCCACCACCAGTTTATTGGCCCTTGCACCTTCGATCCATTTGATATTATCCTGCATTTGCTGCTGAATTTCCTCCGGGGCCTGTTCCTTTAGCTTCTTAAGTACCTCCCGCGCAATGGCATCGGTCTTCTCCAGGTCCTCTTCTTTTCCTGAAGCACACACCCAGCGGAAGGGGCCAAATCCATAATCAAAGCACATAGGTCCCATTATGTCCTGTACATAACTTGGGTAGGCAAAATCCTTGTCTTCTCCGGCTGAAGTGCCGCTTACAAAATTTCCCTCTTCGTCTTTATAGATCTTTGCCCCGGCACGGGAGGCTTCCAGTAAAAATGCATTGCCGTAATCAAAGAAATAGGTGCCTTTTTTGGTGTGGCGGTTAATGGCTTCGGTTTGCCTGCGAAGACTCTCCCTGACCTTTTCCTTGAATTTCTCCGGATCGGAGCTCATCATCTCATTGGCCTCTTCA
>NZ_JAAVJR010000291.1:0-567 GCF_012037645.1 Salinimicrobium oceani | reverse complement strand
CTGGGAGTACTTTTTATTACAGGATCAATTTTCAAGATCGACGTCCTTGTAACTTTTTCTACCCTATTCTTACTGCCTTCTCTGATCCTTTATTACAGATACCGGGCGAAAAAATGGTTTCTGGCCATGGTAATAGCTTTACTGCTCTTTTATATAAGAGATCTCCTGATGATTGCTGGATTCCTTACTAATGGCTTTTGGATCATGCTTACCTTTTCCTTAGCAATTTTGATTCTCTATATTTTTTCCTTTACCTCGTTCAAAAGCGCAAGGGTGCTATCTGTGGAAATACTTTCACTTATCATCATGTATGGATTCCTGGGGTTCCTGTTTTTTACCATTGCAGATCTCGTACCCCAAGTGATCCCTTCATATAAAACGGTGACCTACATTTATCTCGCGTTGTTGATCTTTCTCCTTGCCTTTACTTTTACCCAATATCTTTTGAAGTCGCATTATGCCTCCCTTTGGTTAATGTTGGGTGCAGCTTCAATGCTGGTGTCGGAACTTTCACTGTTCTTCAAGATGTTTGTTATTTCCGATATAAGTGTTAATATTTTTTTCCCC
>NZ_JAAVJR010000290.1:0-567 GCF_012037645.1 Salinimicrobium oceani | reverse complement strand
TCATTGGCCTTGAAAACAATATTAAAGGCTTTAGACAAAAGGCCGGTGTGATGATGCAAATGAAACGCAATGAGTTAACCCAGCCGCTTTACGAAAAGATCAATGTCGCGATGCTGGAGGTAGTCAACGAGGAAAATTTCACCCAGATCTTCCATGCCGACGGTACAAGCCTTGCTTTCTCTGCGGAAGAACTGGATATCACCAGGAAAGTCTTAAAGAAATTAGGTGTCGAGGTGAAGGAATAGAATTAGTGATCAGTGGTCGGTGATCAGTGGTCAGAAGTTTTCAGTTACCGGTTACCAGTAATTTATATAAAATAAAGGTCTCAAAAAATAACATTTTTGAGACCTTTTTTATTTCATGTTCATGTTCCTGAAGCCAATATTATCTAACTTCTGAAGAACTACAGAACCTATATATTGTCCCTACGGGACATTTGATAGGAAGGTAAATTTTTTCTACCGATATGTTGTCCCTAACGGGACAAGAAAAAGGGGTTTTGTTGACGCAATTTGGTCCGTGCCTGAGAATTATAATAATAACCCAATTTTTGTCTCCATGGGACAT
>NZ_JAAVJR010000289.1:0-568 GCF_012037645.1 Salinimicrobium oceani | reverse complement strand
GTCTACTGCCATAACTAAAATGGCCTTTTCCTCCCTATAATCCACCTCCCGCTCCTCTGCGGCATCATATCCATAAAATGGTTCTGCAATGGTGGAGGGCCTAATTGTGCTGGCAAGAGGCCCATTGATGTCACAGGAAATATCCGCTATATATTTTATTCTGAAATCGGGGTGTTTGGCATCTTTAGCAGTAAAGAAAACCGGCGCACCCTGCCCATAAAAATGACCTGCGATAAAGAAGTCGGCAGTATGGGCAAACCGGAGAAAATCGGATTCATATTTTTCCGGATGATTATAAAATTCCCTGTTCGTGCCCTCTCCTCCATCCCGGCGCTTATTATATTCCATCACATCAATGTGACGATAAACCGGTACATCGAAATCTTTCTGAAGAAAATCATCAACTTCCACCTTCCGGATTTTTAGATGATCAAGGATCTCCCGTGCCCCATGAGCAACTTTTCCGCTTCCGGAAAGGACTATCTTTAATGGCGGAACTGAGATTTTATCCAGCTCTGCCAACAGGGCATTAAGATCGGGAAGGATTTCAGCTTTAGGAAGGTCAAAA
>NZ_JAAVJR010000288.1:0-568 GCF_012037645.1 Salinimicrobium oceani | reverse complement strand
AGGCTTTTTTTGTGGCTTACTTTCTAAAAAACAAGCCGGTTTTTTTAAAAAACTGTACTTTTATCCCAAAAGAGACTGCATGAACTATATTTTGTTCGATGGCGCTGTTCGTTCGCAACTCCTGCCATTTACCTTTACCCGACCGGTAGCCGATATCAGAGTCGGGATCCTCACCATCCGTGAAAAATGGGAAAAATACCTTAACACCACTACCTCGACCATTACCGAAGATTATCTTTCAGAAAAATGGCCTATGGTCGAAATGGAAGAAAATGTAATGATCAATGCCTGCTTTTTGCCTACCGCCGAACTTGTAGAGCAAATCATGGGTCTGCAGCCCGGCGAGGCAATTTTCCACGAAGAAGATGTGGTGGCATTTCATGCCTACGAAGAACAGGAGGTGAATTTTGCCGACTGTAGCAGTATTGAAATGGAGGGTAAAGCTATCATCATTGAACATCCATGGGATATTTTTTTAAAAAACGGGGAAGCGATCGCTGCCGATTTTGAATTGCTTACCAGAGACAGGAAAAGCGAAGCTTTATCTGCAACCAATAATGTTATAGCG
>NZ_JAAVJR010000028.1:0-1246 GCF_012037645.1 Salinimicrobium oceani | reverse complement strand
GATCGCCAGAGGTTGGTCCAGAAACGTGTGCAAAAGTAATAAATTTTCTTATTCCTGAAAGGAAGTAAATAATTATTTTTCTTCTTCGCTCAGAAGGTCAGGCCTTAGTTCCCTGGTGCGGGCATAGGCCTGTTCTTCTCTCCATTCTTCGATCTTCGGCGTCTTTCCGGAAGTGAGGATTTCAGGCACTTTCCAGCCCTTATATTCAGCAGGGCGGGTGTAAATGGGCGGCGCCAACAGGTTATCCTGAAAAGAATCGGTGAGGGCAGAGGTCTCATTTCCCAAAACTCCCGGCAGCAAGCGTATCACTGCGTCACATAGAACCGCAGCTCCCAGTTCTCCTCCCGATAAAACGTAGTCTCCCACAGAAATTTCCCGGGTGATGAAATGTTCTCTTACCCGTTGATCTACTCCTTTATAATGGCCGCAGAGGATAAGCAGGTTTTCCTTTAGAGAAAGCTGATTGGCTATGCCTTGTTTTAAGGTCTCACCATCGGGTGTCATATAGATCACCTCATCATAATCTCTTTCAGCCTTTAATGCCGTAATACATTTATCTATGGGTTCGATCATCATCACCATGCCGGCACCTCCTCCAAACTGGTAGTCATCAACCTGCTTGTAATTGTCAGTCACATAATCCCGGAGATTATGAAGATGTATCTCTACCAGTCCTTTTTCAATAGCTCTTTTTAAGATAGAGGCTTCAAAAGGACTTGTAAGGATTTCGGGGACTACAGTAATGATATCAATTCGCATAGCATAGAACATGAGGCTGTGCCGGTTAAAGCGACAAAGGTACTCAAAAGGAAAAGAGCCTTCTTGTGTTATTTTGCCAGCTTAAGTTGTTTGTTCTTTTCGTCCTGTAGCAGCCTGCCTAATCTTTGCTCTTTTTCAAGCGCTTTCACACGATAAGCATCAAATTCTTTTTCAAGTTCATTGAAATTCTTCCTGGCTTCGGTAGTATGAATATGGCTTCTTTTAAATCTCACTACGAATAACGCCAGGGCAAGAACCAGAACTCCAATAATACTCCACATGGTGGTGTTGTATGCGGCTTTACTCAAAGACATTCCAAGGAAAGGAATGTTATCTTTTTCAGAAGTCACAGTATTCAGTTGGGCTTCCATTGCCTCAAGATCGGACTTCAATTGAGCCATTTGTTCTTTCTGGGCTGCAGTAGCCTCTTTTGAAGCAGCGATCTCTTCCTTAAGTTCGGCAATTCGGTTGGAAGTTAATTTTTGTA
>NZ_JAAVJR010000287.1:0-569 GCF_012037645.1 Salinimicrobium oceani | reverse complement strand
AGATCATTTTCCTGCATCCAACCCTGGCTTCCGTTAGGCAATTCGATTTCTACCCACTCCTGGAAGTTTTCGGTGATCTTCACTTTTGCGCCTTCATGCAGCAAGAAAGCCTCCGCGGACCTTACTGAAGGTTCGCTTTTAACCTCGACCTCTTCAGAAAAAACTATGGCAAAATTGCTTTCCTGCTGCAGGTCCTGTTTAAAGAAACCTATGGCTACAGAAGAAATTGCAAGCACCAGAAAGAACATGCTGCCAATGAACATCAATCTTTTGGTCATGGTTCTTCTGCTGAAGTAGTACACCACAAAGAAGATAATGAAGACCAACATGCAGAATATTGCAACCCAGGCCCATCCCGCAGCCGAAAATGCTGAAGTAGACCTGTCAAAAATGCCCCAAAATCCTTCCGATTCTTCTTCTCCCAGAGCATCAATTGCCATAGTCCTGGCAAAACTGAGATTGTTACGGGCATCTTCATTTCGGGGATCTAATTGCAGCGCTTTTTCAAAGTGATAGATACTGGGTGCGATGCGGCTTAGCTTATAATAGGAATTCCCGAGGTTGTAATG
>NZ_JAAVJR010000286.1:0-570 GCF_012037645.1 Salinimicrobium oceani | reverse complement strand
ATCGGTTTCTTCAATTGATCTTGATGATATTCAATATAAGACTGCGTCCAACATTGGAGAAGCCCTGCAGGGACGTGCTGCCTGGGTGCAGGTAATTACTTCGGGTCAACCGGGAAATAACCCTACTATAAGGATCAGGGGGATTGGAACAATTGGCAATAACGATCGTCTCATCGTTGTTGACGGGGTGCCGCTCAATGGTGGTTTAAACCAGGTGAACATGCAGGATGTCGCTTCCATGCAGATACTCAAGGATGCATCGGCTACTGCCATCTATGGTTCGCGTGGAGCTAATGGAGTAGTAATAATTACCACTAAAAGAGGAAAAGCCGGAGTAGGGCAACTAACTTTAGATATCTTCTCCGGAATCCAGGAGCCTACCAATATGATCGATGTGCTTAATGCGCAACAGTTTGCTCAGCTAAGCAACGAAATGTTGGCCGCAGGCGGATTTACTACAAATCCCGATTTTGCCGATCCTATTGCTTTGGGAGCGGGAACAGACTGGCTTGATGCACTATTCACTACCGGATTTCAAAATAACGTGACGCTTGCTTACAGTAACGGAAA
>NZ_JAAVJR010000285.1:0-570 GCF_012037645.1 Salinimicrobium oceani | reverse complement strand
ACATGAACCTCATGGAGGTGATACGTTCACCCGAACTGGCTCCCGAAGGTACTATTGGCATCTGCGGCGGAATGGCCATGTGCGCGTCCTGCCAGTGCTATATGCTGAACAAGGAACACCTCCTGCCCGAAAAAGGTTATGAGGAAGAAGATATGCTGGACCAGGCTTTCTTTGTGCAGGACAACAGCCGGTTGAGTTGCCAGATCCCTATTACGAAAGAACTGGAGGGGCTGGAAGTAAAGATCTCTCCCTATAACGCTGACTAAAAAAGGCTCAATTTTTGGCCTTTTTGACAGGAAAGAAAATCACCAGGCATGAGCTTTAATGTTATTGTATTTTACTCCAACAAATCTAAAGATTACCTCAAGTTTGAGGGGGTGATCTCTAAAAAACCTGTGGAGTTAAAAAGCGAGTGCTGTGAAAAATATTTAAAGGGAAAGCGATGTAAACGCTGCCCGTGTTTTGATCTTATGTAGCTTTTGCCTTCTGGTAAGCTTCAAGTTTTTGAGGTCCTTCAAGAACGATCCTAATTACTTTTAGAAAACCTTCTTCATTTATTGCTACCTGCCA
>NZ_JAAVJR010000284.1:0-570 GCF_012037645.1 Salinimicrobium oceani | reverse complement strand
CCAGATCAGAATAAATGTTGAAGTTCAGTTTGTAAAACAAGCATAAATAATACTGCAGCGGCGGAAGGTGGTTTTCACTTTCCGCCGCTGCACCAGGAAAGAGACAGATGATGAAGAAAACAATAGCAATTTTAGGAGAACACAAAGGGATCTTTCCCAATGTGATGCAGGTTTTGATGAAGCAGGACCTCCGGTTGCTCTTTGTTTCTGAAGATGAGGCGAAGAAGCTCAAAATAAGCAGGCAGCCGGAATTCCGGTATGCAACTGCCGAAGTAGAATTTTTGAGCTGTGAAAGGGACGGATGCTGGGAAGCCGATATGATCGTGCTGGTCGACCCCGACACCTCCTCTGCTTCTCTTGTGGAAAAAATTAAAGAAGTGGCCACTCAAAAGATCGTGCTGGTAGCTTCTGAAGGTAAAACTAATAAAGATGAACCCGATCTGCGGGAGTTGCTTCCGTGGTCAAAGGTAGTGGAGATCCAACTCAACACCGTTGAAAAAGAATTCTCCTTATGCAGTAATAATTCTGAAGCAAAGGCAGAAGTTAAAAGGCTTTTTGAAGCATCGGGTT
>NZ_JAAVJR010000283.1:0-570 GCF_012037645.1 Salinimicrobium oceani | reverse complement strand
TCACCTGGAGTTTTGAAGGCAGCCAGGCAGATATGCGGGAATCGACCGATACGCTTTGGAGTGGTTTTACCATAGCAATGTTGCTCATCTATGCGCTGCTTGCCCTTGCGTTTGGCAGCTACACGCAACCTTTGATCGTCCTTTCTGCCATTCCTTTTGGTATTGTGGGTGCAGTCATTGGTCACATCTTACTGGGCTATGACCTCTCCCTTGTAAGTTTAATGGGAGTAATTGCCCTTTCGGGAGTTGTTGTAAACGATTCTCTTATTATGATCGATTACGCAAATAAAAGGAAAAAAGATCTTTCAGTCTATGATGCCATTCACGAGGCAGGATTGAGAAGATTCAGGCCTATAATGCTAACCACTCTTACCACTTTTGGAGGGTTAACTCCTATTATCCTTGAAACTTCCAGCCAGGCACAACATTTAATTCCCATGGCCATTTCTCTTGGCTTCGGGATCGTTTTTGCGACCTCCATCATTCTTGTAATAGTTCCCTGCCTTTATTTAATCCTGGAAGACATGGTGAAATTGATCAAAGGCCGGGAGTCGGGTTCCCAAAAAGCAA
>NZ_JAAVJR010000282.1:0-570 GCF_012037645.1 Salinimicrobium oceani | reverse complement strand
CGATCCCTGACAGTCTAAATACTGAAGTAAAGATCATTTATGATGACCTGGGGATCTATTTCGGCGCCACTTTAAAAGATCCTGAACCTTCAAAGATCATGACAGAACTGTCAGAACGTGACAATATTGGAGCTTCAGATTTCTTTTTTGTTCTGCTCAACGGCTATAATGACCGGCAGCAGAGTATGCAGTTTATCGTCACTTCTGCCGGAGTGCAGTATGATGCTAAAATGACCAATGGGTTTGAAGATTCTTCCTGGAATGCAGTATGGTACAGCGAAACCAAAATTACCGACCTAGGTTGGATAGCAGAAATTTTTATTCCCTATTCTGAGCTGCGCTTTCCGGAGAAAAAAATTCAGGAGTGGGGATTGCAGATGGAACGGGATTTTAGAAGGACCGGCACCCGTTATAGCTGGAGCCATGTAAACAACAAAAAAGGATCATTCTCCCTCTATGACGGTGAGATCCATGGGATCAAAAATATTGAGACACAGGTACGGCTTTCCTTCCAGCCTTATATTTCCTCTTACCTAACCAACTATGCGGGAGATACCGAAATGAATTTTA
>NZ_JAAVJR010000281.1:0-571 GCF_012037645.1 Salinimicrobium oceani | reverse complement strand
CTGAGTCTTTTAAAACGACAAATCCTTCATTGGTCATTTGACCTTTGGAGTTTGCACCTCTTGCTGCATTAATATAAAAAGTATTTCTTACCTCATCTTCAAAGGTTTGGGGTTTTCTAAGCTCTTCAAATATTTTATAACCCAAAGCATTTACCAGCAGCTTTATGTTTTCCAAATACTCTTCCATCTCAGCCTGGTCAGATTCTGAGATTGTAGATCTTGGGGGAACATTTCCATTTTCCAAATCGTATCTATTCACTTTAATGGCTATTTCGTGTAATCTGCTTTCCAAATATTTAATGTGAGCCTTGTTTAGGTTTTCATCTTTGCTTACGAATACAAGAGCTTCGTTCCAAAAATCCTTTGCAGATAAATGCTGATTCAATCTTTTATAAATTCCTTCTGCCTCGCCTATATAAGCAAGTTCTTTGTTCTCTGATTTGTCAGATTTCCCGAACAGTATGTAAATTCCGGTATTTTGTAACTCCGGCCGATCCGAAGACTCTTTTATCTTCTTCCTTGGAATCTTTAAGGCTTTTCCGGTCCAGTTGGATAACTCGCAGGTCATCCT
>NZ_JAAVJR010000280.1:0-571 GCF_012037645.1 Salinimicrobium oceani | reverse complement strand
CCCGATGCTTCTTCTTCTTTGGAAATCCATGAAATTACCAAATTAGTTTCCGCCGTAAAAAACATCAACCTCGCGCAACAGCACCCCGTGGATAAATCGGATAACTCCTCTTCTACCGATCTGAAAAACATCTTTGAAAAATCCCTTGCAGTAAATAAAGATCTTCCCGCAGACCATATCCTTACATTTGAAGACCTTGAATCAAAGAAACCGAAAGGCTATGGGATTGAAGCTTCAAAGTTTAGGGAGGTGATTGGAAGGAAGTTGAATCGGGAACTTAAGCAGTGGGAGTTTTTAAACGAACAGGATCTCAGTTAGTCACGTCATTGCAAGTCCGACGAAGGAGGACGTGGCAATCTGTTGAAGGCTTCCTCTAACATGATCGTATACACCGGGGCAGATTGCTTCAGTCTCCCGATCCCTCGGGATCCTTCGCAATGACGTTCCTCAACAACATTTTTACTACTTTAGCCTAACTGACAACCGAGAACCGAATGAAAAGAAAAATCTGCGTGGTCGTTACAGCACGCCCTTCCTACAGCAGAATAAAAACCGCTTTAACCGCAATTCA
>NZ_JAAVJR010000279.1:0-572 GCF_012037645.1 Salinimicrobium oceani | reverse complement strand
GGTTCTTTAGCGGAGTGTTGAACTACGTAATCATCTATGGCTTGTGGCAAAAAATGCATCTTTTAGTATTGAGATTTGAGATTTGAGTATTGAGATAAACAAAATGAACTACAAAGTTAGATTATCTTTTAGAGAAACTGCTGACCCTTAGCCAAATATCAAGAAATCTTATGCATTAAAATCTTTTGAGAAAATATTAGAAACATCCAATTAACTAATCACCTATTAACTGATTAACCAATCTTGGAATTTGGTACTTGTTTTTTGGTGCTTGCATTAAGATAGAGGCGGGGGTGAGGCTAAAATCTTCGTTTCACCGATCCTGTGATCTCCTCGATCTCTTCCTTGACCTTGTCGATCTCCTTCTTCACGTCATTCCCCATGGAAGTGTCCATCCCGTGTTTTTCTGCAGATCGCATGACTTCGGACTTAATGTCGTTGGTGGCATTTTTGATGCTACGCATCCCTTTCCCTAATCCGCGGGCGATTTCCGGAATTTTATCTGCACCAAAGACCATCACCAGCACGAACATGATGAACGCCATCTCGGCACCACTGATAAAAAGAGGAAG
>NZ_JAAVJR010000278.1:0-573 GCF_012037645.1 Salinimicrobium oceani | reverse complement strand
AGAGGGCATCTGGCGCCAGACTAATAAAACCTTCAATTGCTGTACGACGACCCACATCTTCAATGTAAGGATTAAGACCGCGATTTTCATGCACGACCAAAACTCCGGGGAGTTTACCGGTTTTGTTTTTGGGTGAGGATAAAAGGGCTTTTATCTTGCCACCTCCTTTGGGAGAATCATAGGTGATATAATCTGAATCAAGATCGGGATGATCTTTTGGAACCAATGCAGTATTAGCGTAATTTGGCGACATAAAGCTAAGAAGAGATCCCAGCGTTACGCTTCCTGCAGTATATAGAGAAAGCTTTTCCACAAATTGCCTTCTGTTGATCTTGTTATGTGCATAATCATCATAAAGATCAAATACCTCCTGCTTAATATCTTCTTTTTTCAAGTCGCTCATAATAATTTTTTCTATTTACCTAAGGTAGAGAATTTTACTAACGAATTTCTGTTTTTCCAGCAGGCATCAATACAGTCTTAAAAACAGGAAAATTAAAGTTTCTTAAAAGTATAACCTTCAGCCTTTAATTGTTCGAGCAGCTTTGGCAGTATTTCTGTAACATTGTTGCG
>NZ_JAAVJR010000027.1:0-1299 GCF_012037645.1 Salinimicrobium oceani | reverse complement strand
CCACTATCTATGTGAGCGAAAAAGTGGGTGTAAGCTACCCTCATGAGCCTTTTGATGAAGGACAATCGGTGAAGATCGGAAAGATCAATATCCGTCCCCTTCATACTCCCGGCCACTCGCCGGACAGCCTCACTTTTGTTGCCGAAGAGGGTGAGGAAATTGCATTATTTACAGGTGATACTTTATTTATAGGCAACGTGGGCCGGCCCGATCTTCGGGAAAAAGCAGGTAACATGACTGCAAAACGGGTGGAACTGGCAAAAGCAATGTACCACACCATGCAATCCAAATTCAATGACCTCCCCGACGATGCTTTGGTGTATCCCGCACATGGTGCAGGATCATTATGTGGTAAAAATATGAGTGCCTCCCCTTCCAGCACCCTTAGAGATGAACGAATGAGCAACTGGGCTTTTAAAGACCAGACCGAAGAGGAATTCGTAGAAGAGATCCTGAAAGATCAGCCGTTTATTCCTTCCTATTTCGGCTTTAACGTGGACTTGAACCGCAAGGGAGCAGGAAATGTACAGCAGGAAAAATACAGGGTCCCTTTACACATTGGAGTATCCAAAGTAGAAGAAGGGGTGACTGTTGTAGACGCAAGAGATGGAGATGTTTATAAAGCGGGGCATCTTCCAAATAGTATCAACATCATGTCCCGCACAGAAGGCGATAAATATGAAACCTGGTTGGGTGCTATTATTGAGCCCAATGAACCATTTTACCTCGTGGTAAGTTCTGTAAAAGACATCGATGAGCTATTGGAAAGAACAGCCAAGATAGGCTACGAAAAGCAGATGAAAGGGGTGATCACATTAAGTGAAGAAGTCTCTAAAAGATCTGATAATTTCGATCTTCAGGATTTCAAGAACAATAAGGATAAATATACCATAGTTGATATACGGAATGAAAGCGAGCTGGCCGAAGGTAAGATCTTCGACAGGGCACTTGGAATTCCGCTGAACGAACTAAGAAACCGTGCAGGAGAAGTGCCTAACGATAAACCCATCGTGGTACATTGTGCCGGGGGATACAGATCCTCTGCCGGAAGCAGCATTTTAGAAAATAAATTTAAGGATCAAAAAGTTTATGACCTGAGTGAAGATATTCAGGATTTTAAATAAGAATTAGGTTAAATGACCCTTTTAAGCCATCCTGAAATCAAAAGCTTATGTAACAAAAGTAACTGTGTAACCTCTTCTTCGGGTGTAAATTTGTGCTCATAAATTTTTAGAAGGGAAAACTTCTGAAACAAATAAAATCTTATTTAAACATCATAAAAAATGAGTAGAGAAGAAA
>NZ_JAAVJR010000277.1:0-573 GCF_012037645.1 Salinimicrobium oceani | reverse complement strand
TTTCCCTAATGCCTGCCATATCTTATTTGCTTTTTCTTCAGATAGATCGGGCTGAGAGATCTTTAGAAATTTTGGCCAGCGATGACCTTCAGGATAATATTCAATGGTAAGAACAGGGAGATTTGTCTCCACATTTCCGGGATCGGGATAATCAGAGAGAATTCCAGCAAAGAAGCCTGCGAATATATTACATCCGGTTGATGTTTTATTGATCATCCCGGAACTATAATTCAACCTTTTGATCCCTTGAAGCGGAATGATCTTTTCAGTTTCGTTTACAATTCCGAATTTATAATGGAGATGGGTTGGAGAAATTAAAACTGATGAAGACCTGTTGATGGTGATAACTTCGTTTTGCATAGATATAAACGATGGTAAGGAGAGAACTATTAATTACTCAAGTGGACTTTATTCAATTTTCTTTTCGATCAAAATAAATTCTCCGTATTCAATTTTCCAATGTTCAGAAAATTCTTTGCCCTCTGAATTATGTCCAATAATAAAACGTTCGCTCAACTCCGGTACCCCGTCAATTAATTTAAAAACGTCCCTCCCGTGCTGACAACATCCATT
>NZ_JAAVJR010000276.1:0-574 GCF_012037645.1 Salinimicrobium oceani | reverse complement strand
CATAATGCAGAAGATCTTTAGCCAGGAAATTAGGTTTAAAGATGAGGATGGAAAGGAGTATCCTGTATGGAATAAAAAGAAGCTTAGAGATATTTTAACCTATGAACAGCCCACGAAATACTTAGTGGAGAGTACAGAATATGATAATGGATTTGAGACACCAGTATTAACAGCAGGAAAAACCTTCATATTAGGTTATACTGATGAAACAGAGGGAATATTCACGAAACTTCCCGTAATTATCTTTGATGATTTTACTACTGCATTTAAGTATGTTGACTTTCCATTTAAAGCTAAGTCTTCTGCAATGAAAATGTTGATACCGAATTCCAACGAAGTTAATATTAAATTTGTTTTTGAAGCGATGGGAAGAATAAAATTTCCTCTTGCAGAACATAAAAGGTACTGGATTTCAGAATTCCAGCATATGAAAATACCTTACCCATGTATTGAAGAGCAAAGTAAAATAGCAACTTTTTTAACTTCCATTGATCGAAAGATTGCATTGGTTCAGAAACAAATCGACGGATCAAACCAGTTTAAAAAAGGCTTATTACAACAGATGTTTGTGTAG
>NZ_JAAVJR010000275.1:0-574 GCF_012037645.1 Salinimicrobium oceani | reverse complement strand
CAATTCTGTTTCAATCTGTTTTAATTCTGTTGAAACAGAATCGAGATCTACTGGTTCTTCTTCCTCGAAAGTGTCCACATACCGTGGAATATTAAGGTTGAAATCATTCTCCTTTACCTCATCCAGATCAGCTAAATAGCTAAATTTATCGATAGTTTCCCGGTTTCGGTAAGTGTCAATGATTTTGTCAATATGTTTTTGCTTTAATCTATTTTTGTTACCGTCCTTTGTGTAGCCTTCGGAAGCATCGATAAACAAAATATTATCATCATTTACCCGGCATTTGCTCAAAACCAATATACAGGTAGGAATTCCTGTTCCAAAAAAGATATTTGCAGGTAAGCCAATTACAGCATCGAGGTAGTTTAGCTTCTCAATAAGATATTTTCTAATTGCACCTTCCGAAGATCCTCTAAACAGAACTCCGTGCGGTAAAACACACGCCATTGTACCGTTTTCGGCAAGCTGGTAGATCATGTGTTGTACAAAAGCAAAGTCTGCCTTACTGCTTGGGGCTAACTTACCATATTGACTAAATCTTTCATCATTCTCGAACAAAGGATTCTTTTTTCCA
>NZ_JAAVJR010000274.1:0-574 GCF_012037645.1 Salinimicrobium oceani | reverse complement strand
AATTCCTTAATTCTATCTGGTTACTTCTATCTGAAACAATGGTTATAAGTAATGCTCCTTCCCTCCTTGCAGGTTATGTTGTCCTGCATATCAACAGTACTACGAGCATATCCGCCACCCTCAGCGGTTGGCTGGCTCACCAACTCTGTTAGGGCTTCCCAAGTTCATGCATTTCCCTCTCCAGGCACGCCATTCCATATTACCCCGTGCAGCCATATTGATGCGTATTGTCGTTGCTTCTCAATATGTGTCAGATTTCGCCATATTCGGAAGGTTGATCACTGCAAAGTCGTGTAACGAGGCCTAACTGGATTCACTGGTATTACGGCTTACCTGAACGCTCACCATGAACTTAGCACGATTGGTCTCCCGCACGCACCTCATGGTTGCTTCAGACTGAACGACAAAGTGGTCTGTGTAATCCTTTCATATTACTGGGTTTATAATTAATGCACGCTTCTTGGCGTACCGAATACACGAATCATTTATAGGACAATCCGGCGATGGTCCAGTAAATCCTTATGAAAATTGGCTAAAATGGCTAATCGCAAATTTGAAACCTTGAGGTAATTAA
>NZ_JAAVJR010000273.1:0-575 GCF_012037645.1 Salinimicrobium oceani | reverse complement strand
CAGGTGATTTGAAAATTTTTTGGCGGAGAATTGGGTTTATGGTCTATAAGTTATAACAATTGTTATAATTTAATAGAACCAGAAAAATATAGGTATGGAAGCAAAAATTGTAAAAATAGGTAATTCAAAAGGGATCATTATTCCGGCAGAACTTTTGGATCTCATTGGTTTAAAGGAAAAGGTGCGTCTGGAGGTGAAGAACGACCAAATAGTGATTAGTTCTGCAAAAAAAGAAGCTCGTGAAGGTTGGGAAGAAATGATAAAAGCAGAACTTGAGAAGCAGGGGCAACCTACGCGTCTTATTTCTGACTTTTTTGAAGATGAAAGAAATGAAGATTGGGAATGGTGAAGCAATACGAAGTATATTGGGTGAACCTCGATCCCATTGTAGGCAGAGAAATCAACAAAACCCGGCCCGCAGTTGTCATTAGCCCGATGTGTCAAACAATCTTTTAGGAACCGTATTAATTGCGCCCGTCACCAGCAGCATCAGAAAATTTCCAATGAGGGTGAATGTGGTTTTGAATGGGAAAAAAGGGCAGGTGGCACTTGATCAAATAAGATGTGTGGACAAA
>NZ_JAAVJR010000272.1:0-575 GCF_012037645.1 Salinimicrobium oceani | reverse complement strand
ACGAACTGCCCGCCTAAAGCTCCATTCACCACCCGGTGATCGTAGCTGTGAGAAAGGAACATTTTGTAACGAATGCCAATGAAATCTCCATCGGGGGTCTCAATGACTGCCGGCACTTTTCTAATTGCACCAAGGGCAAGAATTGCCACCTGCGGCTGATTGATTATTGGAGTTCCCATAATACTGCCAAAGGTTCCTACGTTCGTTACAGTGTAGGTTCCTCCCTGAATATCATCTGGTTTAAGTTTGTTCATTCTTGCACGGTTGGCAAGGTCGTTCACTTTTTTAGCCATACCAACCAGGTTAAGCTGGTCGGCATTTTTGATCACAGGAACAATAAGATTCCCATCGGGGAGGGCGGCTGCCATTCCCAGGTTGATGTTCTTGCGCTTGATGATCTTATCACCATCAACAGAAATATTGATCATAGGGAAATCCTTAATGGCCTTAGCCACAGCTTCCATAAATATTGGCGTAAAAGTCAATTTTTCACCCTCTCTTTTCTCAAAAGCATCTTTGTTCTTCTTTCTCCAGTTCCAGATGTTGGTTACATCTACCTCAATGAAAGACTGTAC
>NZ_JAAVJR010000271.1:0-577 GCF_012037645.1 Salinimicrobium oceani | reverse complement strand
ATAGGAAGAAATGAGGGTTTCCTTTATTGGCCAGGAATTAACGAATGTTTTTTGAGTGGATAGAGGACAGAGGATAGTAAGTAGAAATTATTTTTGCCGCGAATTCACGAATGATCTTTCTCTTTGATTTTTTACCTCATCTCCCACCCCGCCTTACAGGCACCCCTCCGGAGGAGGGGAAGTAAAAAAAGAGACATCGTGGAAAAATAATAAAGAATCTTAAACTCTAATAGTTTTAGACTTAAGGGCAATAAAAGAATTTTGCATCCTGAATTTTAAATCTTGAATTCTTCCCAATGGCGCGGATTTGCAATCCGTGACAAGGCCAGGACAGGTGATTCCCACCCTTTAGGGCAGGGGCAAAGGAATCACCGGTGATGAAAAGAACCTTTGAAAAACAACAAACAACCAACAACAAACAAAAAAAAATGAACCAAATCTCCTGGAAAGACTTCGAAAAAGTAGAAATGCGCGTGGGGACCATTATTGAAGTTTCCGATTTTCCCGAAGCACGGAATCCGGCATATCAGCTCAGGATCGACTTTGGTCCGGAAATCGGCATTCTGAAATCTTCGGC
>NZ_JAAVJR010000270.1:0-577 GCF_012037645.1 Salinimicrobium oceani | reverse complement strand
TATGCAGATGGTGCCCTTGGCTCCCGCGGTGCCGCTTTAAAGCACCCTTACTCAGATAAGCACAACCATTTTGGAGCGCTTCTATCTTCAGTAGCCGAATTCCGGGAAACTGCTGCACGAATTGCTGCCTCTCCTTATCAAATGAATACCCATGCCATTGGAGATTCTGCAAATGTGGTGGTTCTTAAGACTTATGACTCATTACTTGCCGATGCAGGCGACAGGCGTTGGAAAGTGGAGCATTCACAGATCATCGATCAGGAAGATTTTAAATATTTTAGTAAGAATATCATTCCTTCTGTACAGCCCACTCATGCCACGAGTGACATGTACTGGGCGCAGGACAGGTTAGGGGCCGAAAGAGAAAAAGGAGCTTATGCCTATAAGCAGCTGTTGGACCAGGCGGGAATTATTGCTTTAGGTACAGATTTCCCTGTAGAAAAAGTAAGTCCGTTTTTGACATTTTACGCTGCTGTCGCAAGGAAAGACACCAAAAATTATCCTGAAGGCGGTTACATGCCCGAACAGGCTTTGAGCAGGGAAGAAGCACTTCGCGGAATGACCATCTGGGCTGCCT
>NZ_JAAVJR010000269.1:0-577 GCF_012037645.1 Salinimicrobium oceani | reverse complement strand
GGAATTTCAATTATCTGATCCACGAATCGGATTTCAGACAGGAATGGTTTGACTTCCGACAAGGAAGAAACATTGAGTGGGTAAGAGAACAAATATCTGATCGAGTGGATGAGTAAAAAAAGCCATTGCCTAACAACGTATAAAAACAATGCTTAATTTAGTCTTGAATCGAAAGTCCGTGCTCGCTTGCAAAGCGGATTGTCCTGCGGACAATCACGCGCGCCAGCTCGCACTGTTTTTATACTGGACGTTAGGCAATAGCTAAAAAAAATGATAGTCAAGGAAGCAAATATTCGAGAAATGGCAGAACTCCTTCTGTGCGGACAAATTTGTTTTCTAAATATTCGGACAGGTGAATTTGATTATCATCCGTCAGAAATGGATTTTTTTCCAGATGAGGATAATCCCTGGCAAGAAGTAATAGATAAAATAGAAAATAATTGGGATGATTATATTCGAATCGAGCCAATGAACTCCAACCAGTCTTACGCTGTAATGGAAACCTTTGCGGACCAGCTGGAAGCGGACGGATTTCGCAAAAAGTTACTTACTGCTCTAAACCGACCAAAACCTTTCA
>NZ_JAAVJR010000268.1:0-581 GCF_012037645.1 Salinimicrobium oceani | reverse complement strand
AGGTGCCGATGTAGCACAAACTTACGATATTACTCAGGACCCACAGGATCTATATGGTTTAATTTCAGGAGGGCAAACCATTGGGACCTTTGAAGGGTATCCTGACGGTATGTTCGATCCTTCTGCTGAAGGTCCCGGAATTTACCCGATAAGCTACACTGTAGATGAAACTTCCGGATGTATAGTTGGAAGTGATACTGCTGTTTTCACCATTACTGTAACTCCTTGTGAGGCCAATGCCGGTGAGGATGTAGATGACGTAATATGTCAATCTGAAGCTATACAGCTACAGAATGACATAGCAGCTGATCAATCACAAATGAATGCTATTTTCATCGAGTGGTTAGGAGAGAGAGATACTGATGGTACCTTTGAAGGAGACTTGAGCGGGCTGTCGAGGATAGAAACTGGACCCTTCCCCATTGATATTATAGGAACCTACACGGTAGGTACAGGAATTTGTGAAGAATCAGCCAACATTGCTATCACCATCGTTGAAGATGTTAATGCAGGAGAGAGTACAAGCATTACTTTAGATCCTGATGATGCCCCGGTTAATCTTTTTAACCTTTTAGGCGAGG
>NZ_JAAVJR010000026.1:0-1309 GCF_012037645.1 Salinimicrobium oceani | reverse complement strand
CAAAGGAGCCTTTTTACAAATGAAGTAAAAGACTTCTTTTGGTCTTAATTCACTGTCAATTTAATTTTATTAGACATGAGATATTAGATATGAGATGTGAGATAAAGATTTTAAATCTAAATCTAACTTCTAAGATCTAAGATCTAGCGTCTTAAAAAGATATGAGAGATTAGATTTGAGATATGAGATGATAGAGATTAAAGTCTCACGTCTAAAATCTAAGATCTAACATCTAAAGAAACAGTCTCATAGCTCAGCTGGTTAGAGCGCTACACTGATAATGTAGAGGTCGGCAGTTCGAGTCTGCCTGAGACTACGAAGCAAGCGAAGCTTGCGATTCAAAGTTTAAGGTTTAAAGTTCAAAGTTTGAACCTGAGACATAAGTTCATTAAAATATACTGTACATCTGCGCTAAAGCTATGGTGTATGTTGAAAAGGAAATTTTAGAAGTTGGGCAACCAGTTTACAGTACGCAGTTAAGCAGTACGCAGTACAGTGAAGACTGATTACTGAATACTGATCACTGACTACTTAAAAACGGGGGATTAGCTCAGCTGGCTAGAGCGCCTGCCTTGCACGCAGGAGGTCATCGGTTCGACTCCGATATTCTCCACCACGTAAGATTTGAGGCGTGAGATATGAGATTTGAGACATTTATTTGTCTAAGATCTCAAGTCTAAGCTCTCATATCTACAGAAAGTTCATTGACATATTGGAAAATAAGAATACGAGAAACATAAAAATTTCTATAGTTGTAAAATTATAGATAGAGCAAATTATATTTAAAAGAGGTTAGAAGTATTGAGGAGAGGGTTAGTATTAATTTTTAACTCATAACTAATAACTTCGAAAGAGCATATTAGGTAAAAGCACATAAGCTAAATAAGGGCGTATGGGGAATGCCTAGGCTCTCAGAGGCGATGAAGGACGTGATAAGCTGCGAAAAGCTGCGGGGACTGGCACATACAGGTTGATCCGCAGATATCCGAATGGGGCAACCCAGCATGTTGAAGACATGTTACTCCGCAAGGAGGGCGAACCCGGAGAACTGAAACATCTAAGTACCCGGAGGAGAAGAAAACAATAGTGATTGCGCTAGTAGTGGCGAGCGAACGCGCATTAGCCCAAACCATGTAGCTTACGGGCTGCATGGGGTTGTAGGACCACGACATTGGTTGTGTAATGAACTAGAACGCTTTGGAAAGAGCGGCCATAGACGGTGATAGCCCGGTATAGGTAAAGATCATAAACCATAGTGGTATCCTGAGTAGTGCGGGGCACGAGAAACCCTGTATGAATTTGGCGGGAC
>NZ_JAAVJR010000267.1:0-582 GCF_012037645.1 Salinimicrobium oceani | reverse complement strand
TGCGGCCTGCAGATTAAAAAGTTCTGAATATAATTTATTGTTCTGCATGAGTTCTTTATGAGTGCCGATCTCAAGGACGCTGCCGTCTTTAAGAACCATGATCCTGTCGGCAATTCGCACGGTGCTAAAGCGGTGAGAAATGATCACAGCGGTTTTACCTTCAGTGAGTTTAATAAATCTGTCAAAAGCTTCAGTTTCTGCCCGGGCGTCAAGGGCCGAA
Source organism: Salinimicrobium oceani (assembly GCF_012037645.1). Lineage (NCBI taxonomy): Bacteria > Pseudomonadati > Bacteroidota > Flavobacteriia > Flavobacteriales > Flavobacteriaceae > Salinimicrobium > Salinimicrobium oceani. The sequence continues at coordinate 362 of NZ_JAAVJR010000267.1, read as the reverse complement.
GTAGGTTCGTCAAGGATCAAAACTTCTGCATCTTTCATATACGCCCTGGCGATAGCTATCTTTTGCCACTGCCCACCGGAAAGGTCTTTGCCTTGCTTAAAGCGTTTTCCCAATTGCTGGTCATATCCAAAGGGCAACTCGCTCACCACCTGGTCTGCAAGGCTTTTTTCTGCTGCTCCCTCTATCCTGCCCTGGTCATTGATCTCTGTGATCTCGCCCATGGCAATATTTTCTCTCAAGGTGAGCTCAAACTTTACAAAATCCTGAAAGATCACTCCAAAATATTTTTGGTATGCTGCACGGTCATATTGCTTAACAGGAATCCCATCTAACAGGATCTCCCCTTCTGTAGGTTCGTAAAA
>NZ_JAAVJR010000266.1:0-583 GCF_012037645.1 Salinimicrobium oceani | reverse complement strand
AATTTTCTTTTTCTGTAATAGATGATACCTTCTACGATAGAGCACAAAAGGCGAAAGAGGAACATGGAGGACATATAGTAGTCGCTAAAGACAATTATGCTCAAGGCTCAAGTAGGGAACATGCAGCACTGGCTCCAAAATATCTGGGACAGATTGCTGTTATCGCTAACTCTTATGCCCGTATCGCCTGGCAAAACCTGGTAAACTTCGGAATTCTACCTTTGGAATTCATTGACATTGCCGACTTTGATAAAATTGAACAAGGTGATTCTGTAAGCCTTACCAACATAAGGGAAGACGTTAAAAATCGGAATAATATTAAGGTTTCCATCAGTAAAAAAGATGGTGAGAGAGTAGAGATCCAGACTAAACACAGCCTAAGTGACCGGCAAATCCAGGTGCTCCTAAAAGGTGGGATCATCAATGAATTTAAAGAGCAGTTGAAGAATAGGGAAGTAGGTGCTGTGAACAAAAATACTGTGACCGATAATGAGCGGAACCAGGTGAAATAAAATGTGACAAATCAGAATAAAAAAACCGGACGGGAAGTCCGGGGTTTTTTAATCCTGTTGTTCTAATTTCT
>NZ_JAAVJR010000265.1:0-583 GCF_012037645.1 Salinimicrobium oceani | reverse complement strand
AATATTTTGTGGAAGCCGGCAAAGGCGCTCAATTTGAAGAGAAGGGAATCGATGTTTACATCCCAAAAAACAGTCTCTACCAGGATGTTTTTCTTGACGTGACCTTTGAGGAAGAAAAGATAAGCCTTCATGAGGATATTGTACCTATTCACAGCAATATTTCCATAGGCTTTGATGTAAGCAAATATGAGCCGCAGGACAGGGAGCAACTGTTCATTGCCCGGCTTAATAAATGGGGAAAGCCTAATTATTCCACCACAGCAAAAGAAGGAGATAGATTTACCACCAAAACCCGCTCTTTTGGCACCTACACCCTGGCAAGGGATACCAAAGCTCCGGCAGTAATTCCTGTCAATTTCAAAAACGGTCAGTGGATCTCGGGTAATAAGGATCTTAGAGTAAAGATCTCTGATGACCTTTCGGGAATCAATAGCTTCAGGGCTACTGTAAACGGAAAATTCATTCTCATGGAATATGAATATAAGCAAAACCTGCTCACCCATTATTTTGAAGACGGAGTGGTCACTGAGACCGAAAATCAGCTGAAAATTGAAGTAACCGATAATGTAGGAAATACCACTAT
>NZ_JAAVJR010000264.1:0-583 GCF_012037645.1 Salinimicrobium oceani | reverse complement strand
ATTTCCCGGTACGAAATCCCCTATTCCCAGAGTTGACAGCACATAACCGGTAAAATAAAATCTTTCGGAGTGAGTCGCCGGCAAACCGGTGGTTGCATTAACCACCATTTCCTCTGCTGCATTAAAAACAGTGTAGGAACCAATAAATAGCAATAGCATCCACAAAAACGTTGTGACCAGAAGATGTGAAAGGCCAGAAAATTTAAAAATGACTCGGGAACGATTTTGAATAATGACACGATTTAAGATCTGGTTTATGATGCGGGAAAAGATGCCAAACCCATTTCCTGAAAGTGTAGTGTGAAAAAAATCAAGGTAAGTAAACAGGATGATTGTTAGTCCAATTACAATTTGAGCTGTCTCCATATTTCCTAAATTAATTAAAACCTCCTTAAAAAAATCTAATATGAACTTAAACTTTTTCTAAAGCCTTACCTCCTTCTAACCCTAAAACTTAGTGATTTCGTAAATTAAGGTTGTATGAAAAAGATATGGTTATGAAACTGGAAAAGGAAACGCAAAAAGAATTTATTAAACCATTACAGAACTCACAGGATCTTGATCCTCTTATTGAAAAAATAGG
>NZ_JAAVJR010000263.1:0-583 GCF_012037645.1 Salinimicrobium oceani | reverse complement strand
CACATCTAAAAATGTCATTTTTGCCAACCTTTCAATAAATATAATAAAAACTTGAGAAGCAGCAGGATAAATAACAAATCCTTAAGGTATGCTAAACCGAAAGCAGTTCATCTTCTTCCAGAAGTGGTTCCTGCCGCAGTTTGAGTATTACCTGTGCAATAGCCACAACATCTCTTTCACAGTAGCGAATAATACGGTCCAGATCATTTTCATTGTAATAGACATTTCGGACTTCGCTGCCATCGATATCTTCCTTGGGAGAAGGAATTCCCAGCACATTACAAAGCAATTTGAGAGAGGTGAAATGTTTGTAATCGCCAAATTTCCATAGCTCCAGGGTGTCCAGGTGTGGGACTTCCCAGGGCTTCTTTCCAAAAAGGTTTAGTTTATTCGGAAGCTCAAGGTTATGAATGAGCATACGGCGGGCGATGTATGGGAAGTCGAATTCTTTCCCGTTATGCGCGCAAAGCAAATGTTGTGGTCTTGCAAAATGCCCGTCCAGTAAATTTCTGAAATCCTGTAACAGCTGTTTTTCTTCCCCGTGAAAAGTAGTAGTTCTAAACGTTCTTTTCTCTCCCTGAAA
>NZ_JAAVJR010000262.1:0-583 GCF_012037645.1 Salinimicrobium oceani | reverse complement strand
CCCATCGATAAGGTTGTAAAGGAATTATACCTGGATTTCAAAGCTTCAAAAGTAGTACTTAAAAAACTGAATTCCTCTTTTATTTGTTCTTCATTTTCTGTGAAGGACGCCATTCCCATCAAGCCAACTACTTTAACATGAGTCATTTTGCGGTAGGCATCCGACTGCAGGATACTTTCTGCTTCATCAACATCTATTCCATATTTTGTGTCTTCTTCGGCTATTTTTATCTGTAGAAGACAGTTGATGGTACGGTCATATTTTGCTGCCTGTTTTTCTATCTCTTTAAGGAGTTTCAGGGAATCTACGGCATGAATGAGTTCAACAAATTCGGCCATGTATTTCACTTTGTTCCTTTGTACATGACCTACCATGTGCCACTTGATCTCCTTTGGAAGTTTCTCCCATTTCTCTGCCATTTCCTGGATCTTGTTCTCTCCAAAGACACGCTGCCCCGCATCATAGGCTTCTAAAATGTCTTTTTCGGGCTTTGTTTTGGAAATGGCTACCAGAGTTACTTCTTCCGGTATTTCAGCTTTAATATTTTTTAGATTCTCAGCAATATTCATAACCAATGGTTTCA
>NZ_JAAVJR010000261.1:0-584 GCF_012037645.1 Salinimicrobium oceani | reverse complement strand
AGAAACTGGAAAGGATGACAAAACTTATTGCGCCTCCCAGGAATCCGAACAAGGCCAAAGGTGCAATATTTTTAAGATACCACATAAAATTAATTTTCTCCATTCCCATCGCTGCTACTCCCGCTGCAGACCCTATAACCAGGAGGCTTCCGCCTGTTCCGTCACTATAAGCGATAAAATGCCAGATCCTGTCATCAACCGGAAAGTCGAACATTGCCATAGAGGCTGCCACCAGCGGCACGTTATCGATCACTGCAGAAAGTCCGCCCAGGATCACCACTACCACATCCATACTGGGAATGGTTTGAGACAATTGAGTGGCTGCGTAATACAAGGTTCCTACTTCTTCTCCGCCAACAACACCAAATACTAAGCTTTCCAGCCCGGCTACTGCCAGCAGGATCCCAAGGAAAAACAGGATGCTTGAAAATTCGATATTTGATAAGGCTTTATGTGTTGAATAAAGGTTCTTTTCATTTTTACTCAGGTTCTTTACCGGCTTCACATATTCAGAAAGCAACCATACCACACTAAGGCTAAACAGCATTCCAATGTATGGCGGAAGTCCGGTGATCCCCTTGAAA
>NZ_JAAVJR010000260.1:0-584 GCF_012037645.1 Salinimicrobium oceani | reverse complement strand
GACAGCCAGCAGCAGTTGATGTTTCTTAGCAATACGAGCCATGGCTGCAATGTCAATAATATTCATCATGGGATTGGTTGGCGTCTCCACCCAGATCATCTTAGTATTTTCATTAATGTATTGCTCAATACCATCTGCATCTTCCATGCTCACAAAATGGAACCTGATGCCCATTTTTTCAAAGATCCTGGTGAACAGCCGGTATGAACCACCATACAGGTCATTTGTGGAAATGATCTCATCACCCGACTTCAGCAGTTTTATTACAGCGTCAAGAGCGGCAAGTCCGGAGGCAAAGGCAAGGCCATATTTCCCATTTTCAATACTGGCAAAAGATCTTTCCAGGGCGGCGCGGGTAGGATTTCCGGTACGTGAATACTGAAAACCCTTGTGTGCTCCCGGACTGGATTGTTTGTATGTGCTGGTTTGATATATAGGCGTCATTACAGCGCCAAAAGCGGGATCTGTATCCTGCTGTCCCCCATGAATGGTCCTTGTATTGAACTTCATAATTTTAAATATTATTTAAGAGTCAAAGGTAGCATTTGCTTTGGGCTTTCTCAAAATAGCCCGTACCTTTCAGA
>NZ_JAAVJR010000259.1:0-585 GCF_012037645.1 Salinimicrobium oceani | reverse complement strand
GGAATACGGAGTGGTAAATATCTTCGGAAAAAACCTGAAACAACGAGCCAAAGCAATGATCTCCATTGCACATCCAGATCACCGGGAAGTGCTTGAAAAAGCTTACTTTGAAATGGCTTACTAAAAATTAATTCGTGTTAATCAGTTGAAGAAGCCGGAAGCTTCAAAATCAAAACCGCCCAGGGAAATTCCCGGGGCGGTTTTCTTTGTTGGTTAATTAGGGTTAGAATTCTGCTTCCAAGTGGTGATGTTCATCGATGAGCGGTCCTCCTGCAATGATCTGCTTTGATGCTTCTGCAGAGAACTTTTCAAAATTCAGGTGGAAGGAATGTGCCAGCTGAATGGACTTCTGAATATATGCTCCTTTTTGCAACCAGGTATTCATCGGGTTTAGGATCTCAGTCGGGATTCCGGGGCAGTATTTCGGCATGAACAATCCAAAAATAGGGTGCATTTCAAATTCTACACTTTCGAGCTCTCCTTTTAGTATTGAAGTGATCAAGGCCCTTGTAAATTTCAGTTTGATCCTGGAACCCACGCTGTAGGGACCTCCACTCCATCCGGTATTTAGAAGCCATACATTTA
>NZ_JAAVJR010000258.1:0-586 GCF_012037645.1 Salinimicrobium oceani | reverse complement strand
ATGGCCAAATACGGATTCTCCCCTGCTACGCGGGTTTTTGAGGCTGCCGGAGCGGGAGCATGTTTGATTACAGACTACTGGAAAGGCATAGAAACTTTCTTTGAACCGGGTAAAGAGATCCTTGTAGCCAAAGATGGAAAGGAAGTCGAACAACTTCTTGCAGATCTAACTGCTGAAAAAGCTAAAGCAATAGGCGAAGCCGCTTATAAAAAAGTGCTTGCTGAACATACATACAACCACAGGGCAGCGCTGCTGGAATCGGTCATTTCTGAAAAACTTGAAACTGAAGATCAACCCGTTGAACAAAACAGTAGCTCATGAAATTTGTGATTATAGGACTTTCAGTAACATCATCCTGGGGTAACGGCCACGCCACCACTTACAGGGCGCTTCTTAAAGAACTGAAGGCTCTTGGCCACGATATCCTGTTCCTGGAGAAGGATGTGCCGTGGTATTCACCGCACCGTGACATGCCTGCACCCGGTTTCTGTACACTGGGTCTCTACAAGACCAATGAAGAACTCAAAGCAGATTATACAAAACAGGTTGCTGAAGCAGATGTGGTAATAGTAGGCTCTTACGTGCA
>NZ_JAAVJR010000025.1:0-1314 GCF_012037645.1 Salinimicrobium oceani | reverse complement strand
TGTACGTCCCTGATATAGGTTGACCACTAAATCAACTTATATGAGATCTAATTTCAAATTACTAAAGAAGCATCGTCGGTATTCTGATGAGTTTAAGAGGCAGATCGTTGCCGACTATGAAAGTGGAGAGTTTAGTGTAAGACAGCTTGAACGACTTCACGGCGTATCTGATCAGTCAATCTATAACTGGATTTATAAATTTTCTACCTTTAACGAGAAAGGTTTTAGAGTCGTAGAAATGAAAGACAGTAGCAGTAAAAAGTTGCAAGAGCTGGAAGCCAAAAACAAAGAATTGGAGGCAGCCTTAGGACGTAAACAGATACAGCTGGATTATCTTGAGAAGATGATCGAATTGGCTAAGTCCGAGCTTGATATCGACATTAAAAAAAACTACAGCACCCCACAATCAACTGGTTCAGGGAACACAAAGAAAAAGTGAATTATTCCATGAACCAGCTCTATGAAGGTATTGGGATCAGCAAACAAGCTGTACATCAATATGCAAGGAGACAAACTGTGTTTGATCATCGTTTGATGGAGTTAATGTCTGAAGCTGATGATATTCGTAGAGACCATCCTGGTTGTGGGGTGGAGAAAATGTACTATACTCTAAAACCTGATTTTATCGGGAGAGATCGTTTTGTAGAGACTTTTATGCAGCTGGGATATCGTCTCAAAAGAAAAAAGAACTACAGGCGCACTACTATTGCCGGTAAGATCTACTACCCCAATAAAATAAAAGGAGTAGAGATCAATGCACCTTCGGTAGTGTGGCAAAGTGATATTACTTATTATAAAGTAGGAGACAAATTTTATTATGCAGTCTTTATTATAGATGTCTATACCAAGAAAATAGTTGGTTATGAGGTATCTGATAATATGAGAGGGACAGCAAATCTAAAGGCGCTAAGAATGGCTTTAAAAGATCATAAAGCTCCCAAGATCCATCACTCAGATCGAGGAAGCCAGTATACTTACAAGTCTTATGTTGATCTTTTAACATCCAGCACGACAACAATAAGTATGGCTTTAAGGGCTCAAGACAATGCCTATGCCGAAAGGATTAACAGAACAATAAAAGAAGAATATCTAGACCATTGGAAGCCAAAAACCTTTAGCCAACTCAAAAGCCAGGTAAATAGAGCAGTGAAGAACTATAACAGCAAAAGATCACATGATCATCTAGAGAAAAAGAATCCTGAAGAATTCATTAGTTATTGGTCAACCCTCAGACCAGAAGAAAGACCAGTAATTACTATTTTTGATAATGAAAATTAATATGTAAAACCGGTCAACACTAATCAGGGAAGTTCA
>NZ_JAAVJR010000257.1:0-586 GCF_012037645.1 Salinimicrobium oceani | reverse complement strand
AGGTTTCCTGTGCAAAAAGCGGAAATACCGCACACATAAAAAACGCGAAAAAAATGATCCTTAAATACTGCATTCTTGGGACTCAGGTAAATTAAAGATAATAAAAATATCGGGCCACCTGCTACTTTTTGAACCTGCGGCCCTTCCATTCGTATCCCGAAAATATAGATAAAATAACGACTGAACTGCTAAAGAAAGGATAAATCATGCTGCTCCAAAAATAGCTTTTAAGGCTGCTTTCCCTGCCAAAGAAGTTTGCAGCTCTAAAAATCAACAGGAAGTCAACGTTAAATTTGAACAGGAACATCCCCAAAAAAACAGTATGGGGAAAAACGCCAAAGATCATGGCAATAAATACTGCGGAAAGCAAAAAGTTCATCAGGAACACTATTAATCCAACAGCCTTCCCAAAACTGTTCTTTGTTGCCGAAGTCTTTCCTGCCCACCTGATGCGCTGCGAGAACATTTGTCCTACTCCTGAAGCCGGGGAGGTAGCGACAACAGCTTCAGGGGATTTTAAAAAGGCAATTTTCAGCCCCTTTTGCTGAAACTTCTCCAGCAAAAAGACATCATCTCCACTGGCAAT
>NZ_JAAVJR010000256.1:0-587 GCF_012037645.1 Salinimicrobium oceani | reverse complement strand
AATACGACCAGTACGGCAAAGACTGGCAACATGCTGAAGAGTTTGAAAAACAAAAAGCACAACAGCAACAGTATCAGCGGCAATATTCCGGTGGCGGATTTGGAGGTGCAGAAAGCTTTAGTGGCGGCGGATTTGAACAGGGGGATTTTTCAGATTTTTTCGAATCCATGTTTGGCGGCGGAAGAACTTCAGGAGGACATCGCAGAACCACCCGCTTCCAGGGGCAGGATTACAACGCCGAACTGCACCTGAATCTTTCAGATATTTATAAGACTCAGAAGCAAACCATAACCGTCAACGGTAAGAACATTCGACTTACTCTCCCGGCCGGGGTGGAGAACGGGCAAACCATCAGGATCAAGGGATATGGTGGGGAAGGTATGAATGGTGGGCCCGCAGGCGACCTTTTTATTACTTTTGCCATTAATAATGATACTTCCTTTAAACGGGATGGCAAGGACCTCTACAAGGATGTGGACCTGGATATCTTTACTGCTGCCCTTGGAGGCGAGATCACCGTTGACACCTTCGACGGAAAGGCTAAACTGAAGATCAAGCCCGAAACCCAGAATGGCACAAAGGTGAAG
>NZ_JAAVJR010000255.1:0-587 GCF_012037645.1 Salinimicrobium oceani | reverse complement strand
GCGGTGAACCAGAACCTGAATACGCAAGTAGAACTACAAGATGGCGATGAAGTGGCATTTTTACCACCATTTGCAGGAGGATGATGAGATACGACCGACAAATAAAATTGAATGAAGTTGGAGTTTCCGGACAGGAAAAACTACAAAAGTCCAGCGTATTAATCATTGGGGTTGGCGGCCTGGGTTGTCCTGCAGCACAATACCTCGCGGGAGCCGGAATTGGGAAAATAGGACTCATGGATCATGACCGTGTTTCGCTTACCAATCTGCATCGCCAAACCTTATATGGCGAAGATAACATTGGGGAATTTAAGGCTAAGGTGGCTAAAGAAAAACTTCAGCATCTAAATTCCGAAATCGAATTGGTGGCTATAGAAGAAGCATTAACCATTGAAAATGCTGAAAAGATCTTTAGTGAATATGATGTCATTCTTGACGGAACAGATAATTTCGAAACCAAATACCTCATCAATGACGCCTGTGTTCTCACCGGTAAACCCTGGGTTTATGCTTCTATTTACAAGAATGAAGCACAGCTTTCGGTCTTTAATTACAAAGAAGGTCCCTCCTATCGATGTCTATTCCCC
>NZ_JAAVJR010000254.1:0-588 GCF_012037645.1 Salinimicrobium oceani | reverse complement strand
AGTGTAAAGCGCGGAAAGGTGGCCTTAAAAAGCGTCGATGCTGTTTATATGCTCACCGAAGATCTTGGCTATATCAAGATCAATCGCTTTGCGGAATCTACCTATGAAGAATTTAAAAAAGGTCTTTTAAGCCTGAAGAAAAAGGGTGCTACCCAAATCGTTCTGGACCTTAGGAATAATCCGGGGGGCTATCTCGCCGAAGCCACTAAGATCGTTGATGAATTCCTTCCTGAAGATAAACTTGTGCTCATCACAAAGAATAAAAAAGGAGCTGTTGAAAAGACCTACGCTACAAAAGAAGGGAACTTTGAAACCGGCGAACTTTATGTACTCATCAATGAAAATTCTGCTTCGGCAAGTGAGATCATTGCAGGGGCTTTACAGGACAATGATAAAGGTACCATTGTAGGCAGACGCTCCTACGGCAAAGGCCTTGTGCAACGGGAAATGGCTTTGGGAGATGGAAGTGCAGTAAGACTTACCATTGCAAGGTATTACACCCCTACAGGAAGATCTATCCAGCGGCCATACGACAATGGCAGTGAAGAATATTTCAACGACTACCTTAACCGGTATAAGAATGGGGAA
>NZ_JAAVJR010000253.1:0-589 GCF_012037645.1 Salinimicrobium oceani | reverse complement strand
AAGAAGGATTTAATACACATCTTGAAATAGTGGTGCGGGATAAACAGGACAAACGCTTTATTCCGGGGCTTAAGATACGTGGTAAGGTGCTTGATAATGACGGAAAGCAGATCATAGAAACCGATTTCCCGTTCCTGTGGCATCCATTCCTTCTGCACTATGGAGCATTTTTTAAAATTCCGAAGGAAGGAAAATATAAGGTTCAGCTGGAGATTCCCGCTCCGGAATTTCACCGGCACGATGAGATCAAAGGAAAGAGGTATGAAAATGATGTGAACGTGGAGATAGAAATTGAAATGGAAGCCGGGCGGGAACCTCATGGTCCCGAATAATCATATTCAATAATAATCCACATGCAGGAAAAACAACTTCATTCCAGCGGCAAAATCCTCTTTTTTAATAAGGACTATATTGCTGAATTCGTTTACGGCGGAATCGACGGAGCCATCACCACCTTTGCGGTAGTAGCAGGAGCCGAAGGTGCCAGCCTCGGAATTTCAGTGGTGGTTATTCTTGGTTTAGCAAATTTAATCGCAGATGGTTTTTCCATGTCTGTAGGAAATTTTTTCTCCACCAAAGCCGAAATGGA
>NZ_JAAVJR010000252.1:0-589 GCF_012037645.1 Salinimicrobium oceani | reverse complement strand
AGGCTGCATAACGGTCACGGGCATTAACTACGTAATATTCATGGGAAACATTTGAGGTTCCCATGTTCTTCGTGCCCACAGTGATCTCCACCGGGGTGCGCATGAATTTTTTAGCAATAGTAGAAACCTCCTTAGGCATGGTAGCCGAGAACAACCAGGTGCTCTTTTCTTTTGGAGTATGGGAGAGGATCTCTGTAATGTCCTCATAAAAGCCCATGTTAAGCATCTCATCTGCTTCATCAAGGATACAATACTGGATGGCAGAAATGTCTACCAGCCTTCTGTTCACCATATCCTGCATACGACCGGGGGTCGCAACAATGATCTGGGCTCCTTTCTTGATCTGCGTGGCCTGATCTGTAATACTTGCGCCTCCGTAGATCGCTACGGTATTCAGGCCCTTAAAATATTTTGAGTAATTCTTTAATTCGTTTGTGATTTGTAAACACAACTCACGGGTTGGAGAAAGAATAAGGCCCTGCGTCTTTCTGCTGTTTACATCAATTTTTTGGATAAGCGGAAAGCCAAATGCTGCGGTCTTTCCCGTTCCGGTTTGTGCAAGAGCCACCATATCTGTGTCTTCCTGCAA
>NZ_JAAVJR010000251.1:0-589 GCF_012037645.1 Salinimicrobium oceani | reverse complement strand
AGCCCATCAAACCAAAGTTCTCCCCGTCTTTTGGAGCGGCAAGTCTAACAGAACGATATCCTATCGCACCCGCACAAAGCAGTGGTGCCGCATGTACATCACTAAGTGCTTCAGGAATTCTTACGGCGAAATCTTCCCCGATACACATATATTCAGCATAAGCCCCATTGGCGTCTCTTCCGGTTGCCCTGAAATTTTCACAAAGATTCTCTAATCCGGAAGCGCAAAAATGACATTTCCCGCAGGCAGAATAGATCCAGGCAACTCCCACCCGGTCTCCCGGTCGTAATTTTCTGCATCCACTCCCGCAGTTTTCCACTATTCCCACCCCCTGGTGCCCCGGTATGATGGGGAAAAAAGCAGGCATGGCTCTGCCTTCGATCTCATCGATCTCGGTATGACAAACTCCGCAGACATTCAGCTTTATAAGGATCTCCTTTTCTCCCGGTTCTGGTTTGGGTACTTCAGCAAAGACCAGTGGTTGTGAGTCCTGATCCATGTCTACCACCTTTTTTAATAACATCGCTTTCATGATCAAGAATTTTGATTGATGATTATTAGGGGGGCAATTGGTGAGGGAAGAGATCCG
>NZ_JAAVJR010000250.1:0-589 GCF_012037645.1 Salinimicrobium oceani | reverse complement strand
CTGTTTATCAATATTTACCCTACGGGCTCCTTTATTGACATACTTGTTGATGATCTCATTGAGGTCCTGGGGAATAGTTGCGGAAAATAACCACACATTTCTTTCTTTCGAAGCCGTAGCATCCAGGATTGTGGTAAGATCATTTTTAAATCCCATGCTCAACATTTCATCTGCCTCATCAAGCACCAGGGTTTTGATCTTCCTTATGTCTACTGCTTTTCTTTTCATTAGGTCGATGAGCCGGCCGGGCGTGGCAACTATAATTTGGGTGGGCCTGTTTAGTCGTGCGATCTGGATATCGATCTTTTCCCCACCATAAACAGCTTCAGTAAAGATCTTATCGCTGTACTTGGTGAATTTAAAGAGTTGCCTTGCGATTTGTTGACCCAATTCTCTTGTAGGTGCGAGAATGGGTGCCTGGACTTCTTCTTTTGCCGGATCGATCTGTGCGAGCAGTGGCAAACCGAAGGCTGCAGTCTTTCCTGTACCGGTTTGCGCCTGACCAACAAAGTCAACACCTCCTTCGGTAAGTACCGGAATAGCTGCTTCCTGTATTTTGGTGGGGGTATTGATCCCCATCTCCTGTAAG
>NZ_JAAVJR010000249.1:0-591 GCF_012037645.1 Salinimicrobium oceani | reverse complement strand
AGCTTTGTTTCTTTACTGCCCAAAAATGTCATTTTTGGCAGTCGTGATATGCAGAGCATCGAGAACTCCTTGCAAGGCAGCTACAACTTCAATACCCGCGAAGCCATTAGCCTTAGCTTCCGGAACTTCTGGTCTTCGGCTGCATTTGCTGAAGACAGCTTTACCAGATTGCTCAATGACGGCAGTCTTGTTCCCGTAGATTATGTGGTGACAGAAAGTAATGATCCCGATGCGAATTTCAATATCTGGAACCTTGACCTAAGTTACCAGTGGAGATTTGCCCCGGGAAGTGAGTTGATCTTCCTTTACCGGAATTCCATTTTTAAGCAGGATAATCTTAGTGATCTGGTTTATACGGAAAGTCTTAAAAATCTTTTCAACCAGCCGGCAAGGCATAACCTTTCCCTGCGTATCGTCTATTATTTGGACTACAATACTATAAAAAATACATTTAAAGGTTAAGTTTGCAACTGAGACTAATACTATGATAGAAGCCCAAAACATCCATAAAAGTTATAATGATTTACATGTGCTCAAAGGCGTGGACCTGCACATCCTTAAAAGTGAGATCGTTTCTATTGTGGGAGCTTC
>NZ_JAAVJR010000248.1:0-592 GCF_012037645.1 Salinimicrobium oceani | reverse complement strand
CGCTTTCTCCCAGGCCACCAAGGAAGTTATGTTCTTCGGCAGTTACCACACAACCCGTTTTTCCTACTGAAGCTAAAATAGCAGCTTCATCAAGTGGTTTGATAGTATGAATATTGATCACTTCAGCCGAAATACCTTTTTCCTCAAGTTGTTCAGCAGCTTGAAGCGCTTCCCAAACCAGATGTCCGGTAGCGATAATGGTCACATCTTTTCCTTCATTCAGAAGTACAGCTTTGCCAATTTCGAACGTCTGATCTTCGGGCGTGAAATTTGCCACTTTTGGCCTTCCGAAGCGAAGATATACAGGACCGTGATGCTCTGCTATTGCAATAGTAGCTGCTTTGGTCTGATTATAATCGCAGGTGTTGATCACTGTCATTCCCGGCAACATTTTCATCAACCCGATGTCCTCAAGGATCTGGTGGGTTGCCCCGTCTTCCCCTAAAGTAAGTCCGGCATGAGAGGCGCAAATTTTGACATTTTTGTCACTGTAGGCAATAGATTGCCTGATCTGGTCATAGACCCTTCCGGTAGAGAAGTTGGCAAAAGTTCCTGTAAAAGGAATTTTTCCGCCAATGGTCATTCCGGCTGC
>NZ_JAAVJR010000024.1:0-1315 GCF_012037645.1 Salinimicrobium oceani | reverse complement strand
AGTAGAAAAGATAGAATGTAATCTGCTGTATCCTCAAAAATTAAGAGCCGCAATTTGCGGCTCTTTTCCATTCTATATTTTATTAGAGTATTTACTTCTTCTTTGGTTCAAAAACGGGTAGTAACTTGGTGCTTACTTCCCCGAATCCAATTCGGTAGCCGTCCTGTTTTGTGCACGGGGACACCCTGGCCCCTAAATTAGATTTGTATCTAAATTGAACAGGTTGACGAGATTTTTTTGTTCTTGATTTTTTATCACTAATCTATTGTGTTTTGTTGTTGAATATGGGGATTGAATACTGACCTGGTATATTGTCTTTACAATATCTATAGCCTTTTCGGGGCTTAGAGTAGACTCCTTAATCTTTAATTGTCTTTCCAGTTCTTTATACACCTTGCATGCTGCGAATGACACACAAATATGAGCCTCAATTCTTCTTCTCAATCTATGGTAGATGGGTCGTATTTTTAAATCTGATTTTGAGATCCGAAAGGTCTTCTCTATAGTCCATAATTCATTATACTGATCGATTACTTGTTTAGCGGGTAGATCTGTATTTGTTGCATATCCTTTGAGTCCATCCCACCTGGCATCTTCTTCAAATTTTTTGTAATCGATTAGGACATCTGCTTTACCCTCTATTTTTAAATATTTATTGTAGCCTTTGTTATTGATGTGGGATTTGGTGAGTTTTCCTGATTTAACTTTATTTTCCAGTCTTTCAAGACCACGTCTTCTGTTGTGAGCATCTTTATGTGCTCGCTGCTCTTTAAAGTTTATAATTAATCGTTGGTGCTCTTTTTGCACCTCGCTATATTCTTTATCTTTTAATTCGAGGTCCAGGATTTGTTTTTTGATGGATTCCGGTTCATTTTTTATCCTGGCTCTAAGGATATATTTATAATTCCTCTCTTTTAATAGTTCGATATTTCTTTTAGACAATAAACCAGAATCCGCTACTACCGTTAAATGTTGTGAATGGTATTTTTCAGAAAAATGATCCACCACTGGTAAGAGCGTATCACCTTCATATTTGTTTCCTTCAAAAATGTGATAATCGATAGGATATCCTCCATCACTAACCAATAATCCCAGAACAATCTGCGGATTTTGATGTTTTCCATCTTTACTAAAACCAGGAATTCTAAGATCATCCTCCTTTGAGGCTTCAAAATACAGGGTAGTAACATCGTAGAAAACTACGGATAAAACATTTCCATACAAACTTAAAGTATGCTGAAGGCTGATCGCTTTGATGTGCTCCATTTGTTCTTTATGAAGCTTAATCAAGATACCGGTATACACTGTAAACACT
>NZ_JAAVJR010000247.1:0-593 GCF_012037645.1 Salinimicrobium oceani | reverse complement strand
AAGCTCTGGAAACCACAAAGATCCACAGCGTTGTGGGACGGGTGAAGGAGAATGTAGGTTTGATGGCACACAGGCCTTTCAGGAGTCCCCACCATACAATAAGCGATGTGGCCTTAGTAGGTGGGGGAGCTTATCCGCAGCCGGGGGAGATTTCTCTTTCCCACAACGGAGTATTGTTCCTGGATGAACTTCCGGAGTTTAAAAGAAGCGTGCTGGAGGTAATGCGGCAACCGCTTGAAGACAGGGAGGTGACGATTTCCCGGGCGAAATTCACTGTCACCTATCCTTCCAGTTTTATGCTGGTGGCAAGCATGAATCCCAGCCCCAGCGGATTTTTCAATGATCCCGGATCGCCAAATACTTCGTCCCCGGCAGAAATGCAGCGGTACATGAGCAAAATTAGAGGACCTTTGCTGGACCGTATTGATATTCATATTGAAGTGACTCCCGTACCTTTTGAAAAGTTGAGTGAAGAGCGGCGGGGAGAAAGTAGTGTGGATATAAGAAAAAGAGTTACCGCCGCAAGGCAAAAACAAACAGAGAGATTTGCCGACAATGAGAAGGTGCACTATAATGCTCAAATGAGCGTTCGG
>NZ_JAAVJR010000246.1:0-593 GCF_012037645.1 Salinimicrobium oceani | reverse complement strand
AGAATCCACTGAGTCGTTAACTCCATATTCATAATACCTTAAAGCAGCTTTTGTCTTGGATATAAATGTTGATTTTTCAATATCGCTTTCAACATCTTTCTTTACTCCAAAATATGGCAGAACTGAAACTGCTCCCACAGGAGCCGAACGCAACAGTGAATGATTGTTTAATGAGGGACTCGCAGATCTAATATTTTTCAATAAAAGGGGAAAACCTGCAGCACCGGTACCTCCAAAAATTGAGGAGATAATAAATATTCTGTCTCCCTGGGCGAAGCTGCTCGCAAAATCCTCAAAATCTTTGGAAGTATTGAACTGATTTAAAACAACACTTCCCATATTGGGGTTACCTTTAAAACCCACTTCTAAATCCGCGTTCAAATTCTTTTTGCTAAACAGCAGGGAAATTAAGGCCTTATTCTTTTTATCAAGATCCTGAAAGTCTATGAATTCCTTAAATTTCTTTTTTGAGTCCTGGATATTAATCCTGAAATTAGGATTAAGAGGTGAAATTTCCGTTTTAAAAAATTGATTAGATGTTTCTCCATCAAAAGATAATTTACTCCTTATACTTTGGTAGTATTGAAGAATAT
>NZ_JAAVJR010000245.1:0-594 GCF_012037645.1 Salinimicrobium oceani | reverse complement strand
ACCAAATGAAGAAAGTATTGGTAATTCTAATGATAGACGCTGAAGATCTTGGTAGCTTCGTTGTATGCAGCTTCAAAACTCATCATTTTCACGTTCGTATCGCCCTTTTTGGAAGTGAAGTAAGAAAGCAGTTTCTCTGTGGGCATATTTCCGGTGAGTTCATCCTTGGCCATTGGGCAGCCACCAAATCCCTGTATGGCCCCATCAAATCTCTTACAGCCGGATCTGTAAGCTGCATCCACTTTTTCAAACCATTTTGTCGGAGTAGTATGTAGATGTGCACCAAATTCTATTTCAGGATACTTCGGAATAAGGTTCGAAAAAAGGTACTCTATAACCTCAGGAGTAGAGCTGCCAATGGTATCTGAAAGCGAAAGGATCTTCACGCCCATTCCTGAAAGTTTTTCTGTCCACTCCCCCACAATCTCCACATCCCATGGATCTCCATAGGGATTTCCAAAACCCATGGAAAGGTATGCCACAACCTCTTTTCCTGAAGCAGCGGCAATGTAGAGGATCTCCTGCAGTGTTTCTACAGATTCGGCAATGGTTTTATGGGTATTACGCATCTGGAAGTTTTCAGAAATTGAAAAC
>NZ_JAAVJR010000244.1:0-595 GCF_012037645.1 Salinimicrobium oceani | reverse complement strand
CAGCAGAGCCTGTTCATGTGACATAGCTTCACCGGACTTTAATACAAAATTACCGTCCTCATCAACTTTAAACCGCTGCATATCGCCGTCTTCATTCAGGATGTATTCCGGCTTATAATTGATCACATTCTCATACATGGAAATAGGTGCCGGATCAATAGCAGTTTCGGCCCTTCCCAGTTTTCCTACGGAAACCTCAACTTCTGGAATATTGGTAACTGCCATGTCCAGCTTCTGAAGCACTTCCTTACTACCTTCAAGACCCAAATGCGGCATGGCAGTAGGCATCAGCAGGAAGCTACCTTCATTCAATGTTGGCATAAATTCCTTTCCCACTCCCGGAAAAGCTTCTGAAGCCGCTATCCAGCCCGAAGATTCTCTCATGTCCCAGCCGATCTCTTCAGCAGCATCTGCCACGAATCCGAAGATCTTAGGAACTCCCAACCAGATCAACAATCCGAAAAAGATCGTTACAACGGGGAGTGCTAAAAAGGTTTTCTTGTTCCCGAGGCACCAGTTCAGGATGCTTTCGTAGTACCTTACAATAGCTAAAAGTGCTGCCAGAGTGATCACCAGCAGAACGATCACAAACAGA
>NZ_JAAVJR010000243.1:0-597 GCF_012037645.1 Salinimicrobium oceani | reverse complement strand
ATTATCAAAGTAATAACAGGCCAACGCCGGGTAGGTAAAAGTTATTTACTTTTTCAAATAATACAACTTATCCTTAATAGGGATCCTAAGGCAACTATTATATATATCAATAAAGAAGATCTGGCTTTTTCCTTTTTAAGAACTGCCCATGATTTGAACGAATATGTGGTTGCAAAGAAAGCCAAATCCGGTAAGACTTATGTTTTTATAGATGAAATCCAGGATGTGGAAAATTTTGGAGAAGCTCTCCGCTCTTTGTTATTAAACGGGGACCTTGATCTTTACTGTACCGGGAGCAATGCCAACTTATTATCCGGGGACATTGCAGGGCATCTTAGTGGCAGGTATATAGCCTTGGAGGTTTACAG
This sequence comes from Salinimicrobium oceani, assembly GCF_012037645.1. NCBI lineage: Bacteria > Pseudomonadati > Bacteroidota > Flavobacteriia > Flavobacteriales > Flavobacteriaceae > Salinimicrobium > Salinimicrobium oceani. Next base: position 229 of record NZ_JAAVJR010000243.1, on the reverse strand, counting down.
TTTGGCTTATTCGGAGTTTATTGATTTTCATGGTTTAGCCGGGAATGATGAGAGCCTGGATAAATATCTTAAATACGGCGGACTTCCCTATTTAATACATTTAGAACTCAGAGATGAAATAGTATTTGATTATTTAAAAAATATCTATCAGAGTATTGTTTACCGTGATATTATCAACCGTTACGCAATTCGCAATGTTAACTTTCTGGAGCAACTGGTATTATTCTTA
>NZ_JAAVJR010000242.1:0-598 GCF_012037645.1 Salinimicrobium oceani | reverse complement strand
ATGGAGGGCCGGTTGCTTAAGCCTCTCGGTATCGCTTTTATAACTTCAGTGTTGACCTCCTTAGTGGTTGCGGTAACCGTTACTCCGGTATTATGCTCCTATCTTCTAAAGGATGAGAAAATGCTGAAGAAGCAATCCGAAGGGACTAAAGTCGAAAGATGGTTACAAGGTCGATATGCCGCGACCCTCAATCGGGCCCTGAAGATCCCAAAAACGGTAATTGGAGTGACTGTTATAATTTTTTTGCTGAGCATTGCAGTTTTCACGCAATTGGGGAGAAGTTTCCTTCCGGAATTTAATGAAGGTTCTCTGGTGATCAGCGTGGTGGGTCCACCGGCAATGTCCCTGGAAGAGAGCAACAAAACCGGCAGACAGGTAGAACAGCTGTTACTCGAAATGCCCGAAGTAGATGTTGTTACCCGAAGGACCGGGAGAGCAGAACTCGACGAGCATGCCCAGGGTGTGAACGCAGCCGAGATCGATGTGCCTTTCACCCTGGAAGATAAATCAAAGGACAAATTCTTCGAAGAGGTAAGGGAAAAGCTGAGTATTGTACCCGGGGTGAACATCACCTTAGGACAGCCAATCGCACACCGAA
>NZ_JAAVJR010000241.1:0-599 GCF_012037645.1 Salinimicrobium oceani | reverse complement strand
ACCGCACTCATGGTTGCCTCGGTTCCCGAATTTACCATGCGAATCTTATCAATATTTGGGACCATGGATACCGCAAGTTCGGCAATGGTTGTTTCCAGCTGGGTAGGCGTCCCGAAAGACGTACCTTTTCTGGCCTTTTCGACCACTGCGTTGACTACAGGATCATAAGCGTGCCCCAAAATGAGCGGACCCCAGGAATTGATATAATCGATGTATTTATTTCCATCCTCATCAAAGAGATAGGCCCCTTTAGCTTCTTTGATGAAAATTGGTTCTCCCCCAACGGCGCTAAAAGCTCTCACAGGAGAATTCACCCCGCCGGGAATTACTTTTTTAGCTGCAGTGAATAATTCGCTGCTTCTTTTATAGATCATAATAAGGTTTTATTGAGACACGTAAAGAGTTTGTCCAATGCCAATATTGGTGTCCCTAAGATTGTTCATTTTTTGCAGTTGTTCTACCGAAAGGTTATGCCTTTTGGCAATTGAATACAAGGTATCCCCCTGCTTCACGGTATAAGCCCTGGCTGCTGAATTTCGTTCCGGTTCCGGCTCAGAGTAAGCAATGACATCTCTAACAGGCGAATCCCCGTCATAGCG
>NZ_JAAVJR010000240.1:0-599 GCF_012037645.1 Salinimicrobium oceani | reverse complement strand
AGGTTTTTTCATGAATAAAGTTAGGCGTTTTCATTTGAAGACTCAAGTGTGGCCTATCATTATTATATGTTTCTATTGATTCTTTTATCAGAAGCTCGAGTTCCTTACCAGTATTGCATTTATTGATGAGGAATTCTTGTTTAAGGATTCCGTTGATTCTTTCTGCCATAGCATTTTGATAGCAGTCATAGCCATCTGTCATTGAAGGTTTAATCCTATTTTTCTTCAAGTTAGACTGGTAAATAGCAGAACAATATTGTAATCCTCTATCAGAGTGATGGACTAAAGGAAGTGATGTTCTTCTTTTAGTGAGAGCCATCTCAAGAGCCTTTACCACATTTTCTGAAGACATATCATCACTAAGCTTGTAGCCCATGATCTTACGACTAAAGGCATCAGTTACCAGGGAAAGATAGTGAGTACGCTCCTTACTTTTTATATAAGTTATATCACTCACAAAATATTCTTCAGGACGGATTGCTGTTACTTCTTTCATGAGGTTCGGGTACTTCTTCAACCAATGTTTGGAGTGGGTAGTTTTAGTATAACTTTTTGTTGATCTGATCAGCATATTCTCTGATCGCAGATATTTAAACAGA
>NZ_JAAVJR010000239.1:0-600 GCF_012037645.1 Salinimicrobium oceani | reverse complement strand
AAGGTTCCATTCCGGCTTCAAAAATGCGGGCCAGAGGTTCTCCTTTTAACCTGATGTCATTTCATTTCACCTCCAGCCAGCTCCCTTCACGTAAACCCACAACAGTAGGTGTATTGAACTGGTGAAACTCCTTGATCCTGGTCTCCCGCGTTTCCCCTTTATGAGTTGAATCCGAATCGGGATCGAGGTAATGCGGATTAATATTGAACGGCACCAGTCCCAATGTGTTGAACGAGGGCGGATAAACAATAGGCATATCATTAGTAGTCTTCATAGTGAGGCCGGCAATATTTGTCCCGGCGCTGGTTCCCAGATATGGAATTCCGGTTTTGAGAACCTCTTTAAGTGGCTGAAGAAGATCAAAGTGATAAAGCTGCTGCACCAGTAAAAATGTATTTCCACCCCCGGTAAAAATACCCTGCGCCTGTTTTATAGCTTCGGAAGGATTCTCAAATTGATGTATGCCTTTAATCTGAAGTCCTGCCTTTTCAAAGGCTTTTTGGGCATTCTGGTTGTATTCATCATGAGAAATGCCCCCGGGACGGGCGTAAGGGATGAACAAAATTTCTTTACAATCTGAAAAATGTATCTTCAGTACCG
>NZ_JAAVJR010000238.1:0-600 GCF_012037645.1 Salinimicrobium oceani | reverse complement strand
AAGACATTGTTTACTTACTTAATTATACTACAGATTTTAAGGAGCAAATAATAAACTCCCCCTATGAAGAAGTTAAGGAATATCTCGTTGAATCCTTCAGGAAAATTTTACATGATGATAAATTACAGGAAGCCATTATTGGAAATTTATATTTCGAAGATCAAATGGCCAGATTTCAAAGAATTATAAACGAACTTGATGCTATCGTTAACCATAAATAACGGACTTGCAAGTAAAAAATATATCGAGTTCTCGAACAAACCTTCTGGATGATCAAATTCCTGGATTTCCTCTCCAACTTCAGCTAAACCTACTACAGATAATTCTATTCCCGTCCCGGGCAGTTCTACCAAATTGTTCCCTGCAATGCCACCATAGGGCAGCAAGTCAATAAGGGTATTGGTTTTCCGGTGATGCATCCTGTATCCCTCCTGTTTTTTCTGCGGGAAAAAACCATTATTTACCAATTCTTGTAACAGGGCTTCGTAGGTGGAAATATCGGGCAACATTATTGCAAAATCGATATCCCCGGTTGCACGGGTGGGTTTTTGTCCGGCCTTGTATAAAGCCACATCCCTTGCATTGGCACCAATGAGATAA
>NZ_JAAVJR010000023.1:0-1320 GCF_012037645.1 Salinimicrobium oceani | reverse complement strand
TATTAAGAATGCCTTTAAACTCAATGCGCTGCTACAGGTAAAAGGGATCAGTGTTTTAGAAGCAAAAAAGGAGTACATCAAATTGGTGAAGGAGAACATTCCGGAATAAATCCAATATTGGTCAGTATTCTAAATTCCAGATTACAAGCACCAAATTCCAAATCTGAATAAACGTCCTCCGAATTGTTGAGGAAAACTTCGGAAAAAGAAAACTGGAAACTTTCTTTCTGAAAATCTCCCGCTTTATAAAATTTAATGGGGTATCCAGTCAACACCCGTGATTTTCGTTAATAATTTTATCATATGTCACAGGCTCTGCAATAACAGCCTGCTCAAGTAACCGCATAAATAATAAGCCTCTGCTATTTGATGTTCTCCTGTTGTACCTGAACACATATTCATCTAAGTAATAACCCAACTTATTTTTATTCAAATAACTTTGATGCGTTCCAAGCAGCCATCTTTTTAGCAATGAAGCCACTCGATGGACATTAGGTAATATTTCCTCGTCTTCTTCATTTACAGTTGACTTTTGGACTCTGTGCAAATACCCTAGTTCTTCTAATTCTGAATAACTAGGCCATCCATCAGTAATAATGGTTGACGATAGCTCGATATTTCTTTCAATAAAGTCTTTCAAACTATTAGCTGATGCATCCGGAATTTTTTCCAATCTGACCCTGCCGGTTTTTCGTCCTATGACTTCAATAGCTACAGCGACTATACTTTTCCCTTCTGCACCTCGTCCACGTTTCCCTGGAGTTTTGCCACCAACAAAGACTTCATCTACTTCAACAATGCCCTCTAACTTGCTTCTACCGCTTAACACCATTAATCGTCTGAACTTATGCAGCCAAGTCCACGCAGTCTGATAACTTCCTAATCCAAGCACCTTTTGCAATCCCTTTGCACTGACACCATTCTTTTGGGCAACCATCCACCAAATGGCATGAAACCAAATCAGCAAGGACTTGGTACTTTTATGAAACATTGTATTATTTGTCACTGTAGTTTCTTTATGGCAATCAGAACACTCATACCGTCCTTTGTTCTTTTTCCAGAATCGAATTGAGCCACATTGGGGGCATTCAAAACCATTTGGCCATCTCAATGATACCAAGTAATCAATGCATGCTTGCTCCGATTTAAACATTTCTTCAAATTCCATTTGGTCTGCTGGATATTTCATTCCATAAAGATAAAACTTTACGGGAGATGATCAGATACCCCATATAAATAATATTTACTCATTGTATTCTAATTTTTCCTTTAAAACTTTAATCATCCTCTCTACTGACTCCTCCACAGTTTCCTCCTCTG
>NZ_JAAVJR010000237.1:0-603 GCF_012037645.1 Salinimicrobium oceani | reverse complement strand
AATCAACAAAAGCTTGTTGCACTCTGGAAAAAACTGGCCGAAAGATATAAGGATGAACCATGGATTGGAGCTTATGATGTCATCAATGAGCCCAACTGGACCTTTGAAGAAGGAAAGAATAAAAACGGAATTCAGGATACCTTAAATGCTCCCCTTAAAAAACTTTTAGTTGACATAACCAAGGCTATTAGAGAAGTGGACACTAATCATATCGTCATCATAGAAGGAAATGGTTGGGGAAATAACTACAACGGAATTCTTCCGCCATGGGATGACAACATGGTTATTAGTTTCCACAAATACTGGAATTACAATGACACAGCTTCTATTCAGCAATTCATTGACTTCAGAAAAAAATATAATGCTCCTGTGTGGCTCGGGGAAACGGGAGAAAATTCCAACGTCTGGTTTACAGATGCCATAAGACTGATGGAGGAAAATAACATCGGCTGGGCATGGTGGCCACTTAAAAAGCTTGGTTTTAACAATCCGCTTGAGGTTCTGGTGAATCCGGGATATCAACAGATTCTTGATTATTGGGAAGGAGAAGCCGAAAAACCTTCCGAAGAAGAAGCGTATAAGGCATTTATGCAGCTAGCTGAA
>NZ_JAAVJR010000236.1:0-603 GCF_012037645.1 Salinimicrobium oceani | reverse complement strand
AAGTATAAAAACCCGGTGAAGATCTATTACACCGGTGAAAATCTGATCCCGGATTTCAATCTCTGTGATTACGGAATAGGATTCAGTTATCTGGACCTCGGAGACCGGTATTTAAGATATCCTAATTTTGCATTAATTCCGGATCAATTTGGAAAGCTCCTGAAGCACAAATCCTTTACAATAGAAGATATTCAAAAAAAGGAATTTTTCTGTAACTTCATTTATTCCAATTCACAGGCAGATCCTGCCAGAGATCAATTTTTTCATCTTTTAAGTAATTATAAGGAAGTCATGTCTCCGGGAAAGCATCTCAATAATACTTCAATGGATATTGGCGGCAGATTTACCGAAGACTGGATGTACACCAAATTAGAATTTCAGTCAAAATTTAAATTTTCCATAGCTTTCGAAAATTCCTCGTCTCCCGGCTATACCACAGAAAAACTAATGCACTCCTATATCACCAATACCATTCCTATTTACTGGGGAAATCCTGAGGTAGCCAAAGATTTTAATCCTAATTCTCTGATTAACTGTCATGAATTTAAAACTTTTGACGAGGTTGTAGAGAGAGTGAAAGAAATTGATCAAAATGATGAGCTG
>NZ_JAAVJR010000235.1:0-604 GCF_012037645.1 Salinimicrobium oceani | reverse complement strand
CAGAAATATGATATGGACGGGACTGGTAGTTCTTGCTTTCCTGGTACTGCATTTTTATGATTTCTGGTTTCCGGAGATCGTTCACAAATACATACAGGTGCATCCGGAAGATCCAACCAGGTATTATGCTGAAACTGTAGCGAAATTCACAGATCCTGTGAGAACTGCGTTATATGTAATTTCTTTCATCTTCCTTAGCCTTCACCTGTTGCACGGTTTTTCGTCCTCTTTCCAGTCTGTGGGATGGCACGAAAAATTCTACAAGGGAATGAGAGGGGCAACGGTAGCCTTTTCAATTTTAATTCCGTTAGGATTTATTTTTATTGCCGTTTATCATTACTTTAATCAAGTTTAAAAGGGAAGGATTATGTCAGTTTTAGATTCAAAAATACCACAAGGTCCACTGGAACATAAGTGGAATACATATAAAAACAATATAAATCTGGTTAACCCTGCCAACAAGCGTAATATTGATATTATCATGGTAGGGACCGGTTTGGCAGGCGGAAGTGCCGCCGCCACTCTTGCGGAACTGGGGCATAACGTAAAAACATTTTGTTATCAGGATTCTCCGCGTCGTGCGCACTCGATCGCCGCACAGGGA
>NZ_JAAVJR010000234.1:0-604 GCF_012037645.1 Salinimicrobium oceani | reverse complement strand
CGCCCCGATAGCGGCCTGAATAGGAATATCAAATTGTTGCCTCGGGATCAATTCCTTCAGCTTTTCACACATTTTCTTCCCTATATCAAAGGCATTGTCCACATGCAACAGTGCAGAAAGTGCATCTACTACGTTTCCGTTAAGAAGCACGTCCACTTTTACAAGTTTTGAAGCCCTCATTCCAATAGGAGAGTAATCAAAAGAAGCATAACCCTTAGAAACAGTTTTTAAGCGATCATAAAAGTCAAAAACGATCTCTGCCAGCGGCATGTCAAAAGATAATTCTACACGATCTGTGGTCAAATAGGTCTGGTTGGTGATCTGTCCCCTTTTTTCGATACAAAGCGACATTACCGGCCCTACGAAATCGGCTTTGGTAATGATGGTGGCTTTAATATATGGTTCCTCTACGCGGTCCAGGCTCGAAGGCTCCGGCAGGTCGGTAGGGTTATTCACCAGGATCACCTGATCCCTGTTTTTATGGGTATAGGCGTGGTAAGATACGTTAGGAACCGTGGTGATAACAGTCATATCGAACTCCCTTTCCAACCGCTCCTGAATGATCTCAAGGTGCAGCATTCCAAGGAATCCGCAACGGAAACCA
>NZ_JAAVJR010000233.1:0-604 GCF_012037645.1 Salinimicrobium oceani | reverse complement strand
GAACGCTTACTGGAAAGTAAAATTCAGAAACATTCCGCGGGAAGACATTTTATCTACGTTACCTGAATAAAAATTATCAGGATTGTCATCTCTCACAAATTCATCATTAATGGCGAAAACTCCACGAATAGAAGGCGTAAACTTGAAATAATACAGGTACAAATCGATTCCGAAACCTAATTCGTAATAATAATTATTGGTGGTCATTCTAAACTGGCCATCATCATTATCATCGGGATTATTCTCGTTGCTTGAAAGGTTGATCGACGTAGATACGCCACCTACAACAAAAGGTTTAAAGTTGTTGATACGGGTGGTAGAGAACTTCAGTAAAAGCGGAACATGTACAAAAGTGGAATTGATCTCCCTGAATGTTTTTTGATCGGCCTTAGTGAATTGAAAATTGATGCGGTTAAAAGAAACTCCGGGTTCGAGGCGCAGGTCCAGGTGTTCGCTTAGTCTCATATTTCCTATTAATCCCACATTGAACCCAATGGTCCTGTCCACCGAAAAATCTTTTCCCGTAGCGGGGCTGGCGATATAATTTTTATAATCCACATCAAAATCATAGGTGTTGAACCCCAGGAAATATCCCCAGGAAAAA
>NZ_JAAVJR010000232.1:0-606 GCF_012037645.1 Salinimicrobium oceani | reverse complement strand
GAATTGTAGCTAGTTTTCTTATGACGCTTCTATTTCCGTTGCAAACACTCACTCCTTTGATGGAGCAAGTGAGTCAGGTATCGAAATTCGCAGTTTTGCTGCCTTTGGTTTCGGGATTTGCTGGAGCTTTAAATATTTGCCAGAGTGAAAGAGACAGCCTGGTTTCCGGTGCAGCTGTGGGTATTTTAGTGGCAGCCTCTCTTGCGCCACCGGTTGGACTTGTAGGTGCAGGTTTATACATGATGGACTGGCAGGTGGTTCTAAGCAGCCTCTTTAGAATTTTACTTCAGCTCCTTGGGATCCATATTGCGGCTACCCTGGTATTTTACTTCTACGGAAAAGTAAGTCCGCGCGGAGTGAGATTTCTGAAAGGAAGTAAGAAATTAGGGATTATTACTACCGGGGTAGTCATTCTGGGGATTGGTGCTATGATGTTCTGGCAATTCAGTCAGCCGCCATTTCTCCGGAAAGCCAGCATGAATACCGAACTTAATGAGGTTCTCAATACCGAGCTGCAAAAGATCCCCTATATCCTGGTGCTCAATAAAGATGTAACTTTTACAAACGAGAAATTTGAGGGTACTCCTGTAGCTACTTTTGCTGCTA
>NZ_JAAVJR010000231.1:0-606 GCF_012037645.1 Salinimicrobium oceani | reverse complement strand
CCAACAAAAAACAACAAACATAAAACCGAAACGGTAAACAGAAAACCGTAAACGTTCAATACGTAATCGTCTTCCTATACGTCAGCTCCACCGTCGCCAGGATCTCCGCAATTTTCTCCCCCGCATTTCCATTACCGTAAAGTGTAGAACTTTCAAATTTCTCTGTTGCGATTGCAGCTTTTGTGGCTTCTGCTATTGCCTGCTGATCATAGGCTACATCCGTGACATTTTGCGCCCGACTTCTTCTATGTTGGCGATTTCCAATATTCACGACGGGTAGTCCCAAGTAAGCGCACTCTCTTAATCCGGCGCTGGAATTTCCTATTAAAGCTTTAGAGCTGTTGAGGAGCTTCAGGAAATCCAGGGGATCCATGTTCTTGAAAAAATGTATGTTTTTCGGCTGTTCCAATTCCCGAAATGTTCTTATACCATTGGAAGTTCCGTCAGAACCTGCATCCACATTTGGCCAGAACCAAAAGGCGGGGTAATCCAGTTCCTTTACAGCTCTTAAGGTCTCCAAAATATGTTTTTTGGATTCCTTATTTTCTGTAGTTACGGGATGTTGCATCACCACCATATATCCTCTCTCCCATTCCAGGTCGGCAC
>NZ_JAAVJR010000230.1:0-606 GCF_012037645.1 Salinimicrobium oceani | reverse complement strand
AGCAAATTAAACAATCGAGAAGTCAAAATACCTTTAAATGAAAAAACACCGCTTTTTTTTACCATTATTATTAATCCTTTTTGTTGTTGCTTCTTGTAAAAGTGATCATGTACGGGGATCAAGTACTAATAAAGATGGTTCTACAGAACCTGCGCCATTGCCACCTGATACTCCTTTGGATGCTACCGTTAAAATTTATTTTGAGAACACTCTAAGCATGGATGGTTACATCAATGGGAATACAGCTTTTAAAGACGTATTCCGTGATTTACTTGTAGCTGTAGACAATGAGGATGACATAGATTTAAAAACTGAATTTTATTTAATAAATGATAAACTAACACCTACGAATTTTGGAGTAGATAACATTAAAATTTCGGAGAAGTTATCTCCAAATTCTACGGCTAATGAAGGCAACAAAGGGAGCAGTAATTTTGAGGAAATTTTAAATGCTGTATTACAAAACCAGGAGGGTGATGTGATTTCTGTGATAATGGCAGATTTTATATATTCTCCAGAAGAAGAGCCTGATGTTCCTTCTGCTCTAAATAAGTTACGGACTTATACTCAGAATGCATTTTTGAAAGCAGGAAAACAGAATCCTGA
>NZ_JAAVJR010000229.1:0-607 GCF_012037645.1 Salinimicrobium oceani | reverse complement strand
CTTTTTAAGGTCTTTGCCCAAAGCATTCAGATCCTCATCAGATCCTATAAATCCTTTGACCACAGTCACTTTTTTTCCTGCACGTCCCTTTGAACTGTAATGGGCTTCCAGCAGTTGGTCTTCCGGTTTCAGCGTTTCGCCGGAATCTTCATCATCATATTTATCGGGTTCAAAAGAATCGTTGGTGGAGAATACAAAGCCGCCAAGATCTTCCAGCCCCATCTTTTTCTTAGCCATAAGATCTACTTTTTGAGACCTATCTCACGAAGACGTTGATCCAGGAATTCTCCTGCAGTAATATCCTCATAAGCTTTAGGATTGGCCTCGCCAATACATTCTTCCAGGCAGTTCAATGGCATTTCACTTCTTGGATGCATGAAGAATGGAATTGAATATCGCGGCGTACCCCATTGTTCCCGCGGTGGATTTATCACGCGGTGAATTGTGGAACGCAGTTTATTGTTGGTATGTCGCTCCAGCATGTCTCCCACATTGATTACCAGCTCATCTTCCTGCGGAATAGCATCGATCCATTCGCCATCTTTGCGCAACACCTGAAGTCCTCCCGTAGATGCCCCCATTAAAAGAGTGATAAGGTTAATGTCGC
>NZ_JAAVJR010000022.1:0-1362 GCF_012037645.1 Salinimicrobium oceani | reverse complement strand
TGGTGCGCTGATTTCTTTGGTCTATAGCCAAACGAACTTGCACTGAAGTGCTTGTCCACCTTAGCTTCCAGTTCTTCCCTGATGACCATTTGAGCCGTACGATCTTGTACCGTTGGTATGCCCAACTTTCTTACCCTATTTTCATCTTTGGGTATTTCTACTTCGCGTACAGGCATGGGAAAGTAACTTCCACTGGCCAAACGGTTCCATACCGGATACAGATACTTCCTCGTTTGTGAGGATACGGCTTCTATGGATAGTTTATCCACTCCGGCTGCTCCTCTATTACTTTTCACCTTTTTGAAGGCTTCCCATACCTGTCGCTTTTCTATCGGTTGCGACTTTTGTTTCTCCTCGAAAATCATCCTAAATTTTCATTTAGTTGTAATACAATTTAAAACCGTTAAGTCTGCCCCTTCGCTCCTTTCCCCTTTCGGGGAACATCTTCACTACTACGGGCAAATCCGCCACCAATCTGTAGTATCGTTACTTTCTGCCTTGCCCTTCGGGGTTATGGCATTTTCACACTACAGATTGGCTTCTCCTGTTCCATAATTAAGCCGTAAGTAAAGCTCCTGCCCTCTTTATGTCGATGGTCGCTTAACCAGTAAATCAGGTTACACCCGTTAAGCTTTGTCCTGCAAGACCGCCCATCCCTCAGTTTTGACCATACTAAAGTTGTTTACGACACTTCTACAAGGGTTCACTCACATCTCGTTCAGCTTCTTTACTCCCACCATAGCTCGCTCCTCACAATACAACTGCGGTAGTGCCTTTGACCTTATCGCTCAAGACCAACCCTTGAAAGGCAAGCCCCATAAGGCGGTTTGACTGATATGCCTGTACATCCCAGCCGAGAGACCAATCCTCATTAATGTTTCTTTACGTGAGACCTCTTGACTTTCTTTGTCAAGCTCGTTCCTGAAAAAAAAATGAGCCTCTCATCTCAATTACAGTTATGCTGTTAATTTTCAAAGAACTTAATCTTATATTGTATCCCTGAACAGCGCAGGACACACAGCCTGTTGCCAACAATGTATAAAAACAATGCTATCTTAGTTCCGAATCGAAAGTCTGTGTGTACTTGCTGTGTCTGATTTTCTGCGGAAAATCAACGCTGGCAATCGCCGCACTGTTTTTATACGAGACGTTGTACACAATATTAAAAACAAAATAGCATCTACATTGAAAAACATCTTTCTTGTTTTATTTGCAGCACTCAGTTTTACTGCCTGTAAAACCTCTTCAAAAAACGAGGTCGAATATACCCGAGAACGGACTGAAATTCAACATCAAAATGTCCGATTTCCCGAACCTGTAGGTTTTGTAAATGATTTTGATGGCATTTTCACACCTGATCAA
>NZ_JAAVJR010000228.1:0-607 GCF_012037645.1 Salinimicrobium oceani | reverse complement strand
CAACGATCCGGGGATGAACACGCTTTACAAGCAGATCATGGATAAGATCGATGAGAAAGCCGGCGGGCATTTCAATTCTACCTTCCACCTTTCAAAGGAGATGAGCGAGAAGATCTTTATCATTCCTCCAAGCAGAACGCGATACTTGTCTGAAATTTCAGAAAATAACCGCAGCTACGATGTGAAGGCTTCAGCACAATCTGAAGTAGCTCAAAAGCTCTACGGAATTTACAAGACCATTGAATCGGTTTCAGGAGTGAAATTGGGGCTCAACCAGTATGGATTAGATGAGGATGGATTTAAAAATGCAACAACTTCAGAAAATGAAGACCTTGTAAGCCTCCTTAAAAAAGAATTTGACAGGGTGAAAATGGATCTCGATCCCTATAACTGGGAGATCATTACCGGGTGGGATGAAAAGGTCAATAAATATAAAGATCCAGTCTATTCATTTAAGGTCCGCGATAAGGAGATCAGGATCGAAACTCACACCGAATCTTTATCACATACGCAGATCCCAAAAGTGGCACTTCCAAAATATCAGGCCTGGGGTGACATTTTAAGATGGTGTCTTCAGGAAAATGTGCCTGGGGAATTTCCATACACT
>NZ_JAAVJR010000227.1:0-607 GCF_012037645.1 Salinimicrobium oceani | reverse complement strand
AAGCAAAGCTTGAAGAAGCTATAAGAGCGGGTCATGCAGTACTTGAAAGTGGAGGGACTTCACTTGAAGCCATCGAGCAGGCCATTAATATCATGGAAAATTCGCCACTTTTCAACGCTGGAAAGGGAGCTGTATTTACAAATGCCGAAACCAATGAACTCGATGCTGCGGTTATGGACGGAAAAACGCTTAATGCCGGTGCGGTTGCCGGAGTCACTACCGTGAAAAGCCCAATAGACCTTGCCATCGCTGTAATGAACAAGTCAGAACATGTGATGATGATAGGAAAGGGAGCCGAAACCTTTGCTGAAGAGCAAGGGATGGAGATTGTAAATCCTGAATATTTCTATACCGAAAGCCGCTTTCGCGGTCTTCAGCGAATTAAGAAGTCGGAAAAAACCCAACTGGATCATGATCAAAAAACGGCATTTTTTGATCCTTATATCAAAGACTCCAAATATGGTACTGTAGGTGCTGCCGCCCTGGACAAACACGGAAATCTTGCTGCAGGAACCTCTACGGGAGGAATGACCAACAAAAGATGGGGACGTGTAGGAGATGTTCCTGTGATTGGCGCAGGTACTTATGCTAATAACAAAACCGCTGC
>NZ_JAAVJR010000226.1:0-607 GCF_012037645.1 Salinimicrobium oceani | reverse complement strand
GATTGGTTGTTTTCTAGTTCCATTAATTGCAATTTGTACTCTCATTTTTTTAGCTTATTGCCAACGGCTTATACTTATTTTTACTTGCCTTTATCGAGACCAGAAGCGGATAAAATCAAGCTTTACCTGCAACAGTGGTATGGAAGAGCAGCAGGATCTTCCTGCTAATATAATGTTAATTCCTACAGTGAAGAAAATTCCAGGCTCCAAATTTTTACCTGCCGAAGCTTCAGCGGTGGTGGGCCAAATTCCAAAATGGTTAATGGGGGAATGATTGTTCTGCGAAGATCTGCGAGATCTGCGGGAAACCTTATTTATTGTATAATGTATATTGAATATTGTATAATATATAAGCGGCAAAATCAGGTTTCGTTACCTCTATTGAAATGAAATAGGTGGTATGAAATGAGTCACAATTTCTTTGTGCTCTTACTTTTTTGACTTCTTTGCTTGGTGTGAAACCATTTGAGGAAATTCTAAATTCCAAGCACCAAATACCAATTAGAGACAAAATTCTTTGCGACCTTAGCGGTTAATCTTTGCGGTCCTTTGCCTGAAACTTTGCAGCAAATGATGAGTTTTCGTCGTCTCTTCTTTTCCCAAAAGA
>NZ_JAAVJR010000225.1:0-609 GCF_012037645.1 Salinimicrobium oceani | reverse complement strand
AAAACCACATCATCATCTGAACTACATGCATTAAAGCCCGTTAGGGTAACTAAGGCTAATATTAATATTGAAAGCTTTTTCATTGTTCTTTATTTATAATTAATATCCTGGATTTTGTGTTAAGTTGGTGTTCACCCCTAAGTCGGAGGACGGTAGAGGATAGATATTCCTGAATTCGGCTGTAGTTGTTCCCTGAGGAACATTTCCTTTCCAGGCCCAGATTCCCTGGGTTGTGAACTGTCCAAACCTGATAAGGTCTGTACGGCGATGCGCTTCCCAGTAAAGTTCTCTTCCGCGTTCGTCAATAATGAAGTCCAGAGTAAGATCGTTTGCAGAAATGGTTCCGCCGTTTTCATAAGCTCTGTCTCTCAATTCGTTGATATAAGTCACAGCCTGGCTCTGGCTGCCACCTCCACCTCTAAGAACAGCTTCAGCATACATGAGGTAAACGTCAGCCAGTCTGAACATTGGGAAATCTGTATCAGGATGTTCTCCTGTTGGGTCTGATCCCGCATTACCTTCAGAATCCACATTGCGGAATTTAGCAATAGCATATCCATCAGTAAATCTGGTAATGTCCCGAATTTCTAAGCTTTGGCCTTCAGCAAA
>NZ_JAAVJR010000224.1:0-610 GCF_012037645.1 Salinimicrobium oceani | reverse complement strand
TCCGATGAGTTCAAAAGACAAATTGTGAATGATTATGAAAGTGGCAGGTACAGTGTTTTTCAACTGTCTAAGCTTCACGGGATGTCACGGTCTATGATCTATAACTGGATTCATAAATTTTCTACCTTTAACGAGAAAGGTTATAGAGTCGTAGAAATGAAAGACAGTAGCAGTAAAAAGATGCAAGAGCTGGAAGCTAAAAACAAAGAACTGGAGGCAGCTTTAGGGCGCAAACAGATACAGCTGGATTATCTTGAAAAGATGATTGAATTGGCTAAGTCAGAGCTCGATATCGACATTAAAAAAAACTACAGCACCCCACAATCAACTGGTTCAGGAAAAACAAAGAAAAAGTGAGTTATTCCATGAACCAATTCTATGAAGGTGTCGGGATCAGTAAACAAGCTGTACATCAATATGCTCAAAGACAAACTGTGTTTGATCATCGCTTGATGGAGTTAATGTCTGAAGCTGATGATATTCGTAGAGACCATCCAGGTTGTGGGGTGGAGAAAATGTACCATACTCTAAAGCCTGATTTTATTGGGAGAGATCGTTTTGTAGAGACTTTTATGCAGTTAGGTTTCCGTCTCAAAAGAAAAAAGAATTA
>NZ_JAAVJR010000223.1:0-611 GCF_012037645.1 Salinimicrobium oceani | reverse complement strand
AGCGAAGGCCAAGCATTTTACAATCTGTGAAGGTTACTTCACGAAAACTGCATCCGGTAAGATCGGCGTTGCTCAACTCACAGTTTTCAAAAATACATTCCGAAAAGGTCATTTTTGAGAGTTTAGTGCCCAAAAAAGTACACTTTCTGAAATAGCAATTTTCGAATTCTCCTTGAAGGAGGTCTTCAGTTGAAAAATCTTTAGAGGTAAATTCCCTATCCTGGAAAAATGTTTCGGCCATTTATTAGCAGCCTTTACCTTTTACGTCTTTGCAGTTTTTAGATTCTGCAACCAGGTAAGCGATGCTTCCGCCAAGGTCGATCTTAAGTGTAGTAGATCCAAAGTCTGAAGCCAGACGTTTTTTCCCGTTAAGCACCAACTCATTAAAGCCGCTAATGGTAAAAGTCTTAGTCTTCTTGTCGTACACAATCTTATCGGCTTTTTCAATTTCCACAATTGAAGTGGTAAAGTGTACATTACCTTTAAATTCCACAATCTGTTTGTCGTTTCTCACCACACTTTGATCGCCAGAGAAGAACACGTCTTTGCTTTCGAAGGTCACAGGAGCCTCCTGTGCCATCACTTCAACACCCAGAAACAATACAAAAAGC
>NZ_JAAVJR010000222.1:0-612 GCF_012037645.1 Salinimicrobium oceani | reverse complement strand
CCACCGTCTCCGTTATCGCGGTGAATTACTACCCAACCATCCTGGCTCATGGAAACATTACTTATTGACAACATGTTGTTTTCAAGCATCTGATTTTCTACGACCAGATTTCCGGCAGGAGCAATAACATCTATACTATCGTCGTCGTCACTACAAGATGTAACTCCCATACTTACAACCATGGCTAATAATAAAAGATAAAATTTATTCATTTTCATATTCTGATTTTTTTGTTCGTTCCCGAAAGTAGAAACTTATCATCAAAACACCGTTAATGCTTTATTAAATGTAATATTTAGCCATTTTTTTTAGGTTTTATTTAATATTATTCATCTTTTTGCCCCGCCACCTCTTAAAAAATCATCATATGCTAATATTTAAAAAAATAAAAGGCCAACTATATTATAGTCGGCCTTCTAAATTAAACGGAATTATTTTTTTAATATATACTTTCTTCAGGGTCTGCTACCACTGTTAGAGTGAGAACTGTAGAATCTTTACAATCTCCGGTTCCAAGAGTATAAGTAGTTGTGTAATCCCCAAGCTGACTTTCTCTTTCAGGATTGTTAAAATCATTTATGATTTCCCAGATGGAAGGGCTATAGGTACCAG
>NZ_JAAVJR010000221.1:0-616 GCF_012037645.1 Salinimicrobium oceani | reverse complement strand
CTGCCCGGTATGGTTCGGCTTCAGCAATTTTCAATGCCCTCACGAATTTTGCCGCGAAATCCTCTCCGCTCATCTCATGATCTGCCAGTTCTTCCACATCACAGGAAACTTCAGCTCTCACAACACAATCCGGAACATAATTGGACAGGATGCTCATCACGATCTCGATATCTTTTTCCGAAGCAGAAAAATTTTCATAGGTAGCGGCTTCAGCTTTAAAGGTTTCAGCAAAACGTTCAAGGCAGGAATTGATAAAATTCGCGCCCATGGAATCTTTGGTTTCAAAGGTGCAGTGCAGCTGGAAGTAATCTCCCAATAATTCAGTTTTATCCCGAAGTTCCAGATTGATCACTCCGCCGCCGCGTTTTTCCATGTTCTTGGTAAGGGGAGCGACCGCCTCCAGCAATCTTGGCTTTACGTGTAGAAAGAAATCGGAAAGCTTTGATCTATCTCCCTGGTACATGAAATGCACCTGACCTATTTTTTGAGTGCCCAGGACCTCGGCTTTAAATCCTCCGCGCTTTCCCCAAAATTTTGCTGCCTTGCTGGCTGCTGCAATGACAGAACTTTCCTCGGTCGCCATAGGAATAGCATAAAGTTTCCCATTAATAAGGAA
>NZ_JAAVJR010000220.1:0-617 GCF_012037645.1 Salinimicrobium oceani | reverse complement strand
TCATTAGGTCTTGAGAAACAAAATGTGTTCTCAGGTGGTATCTCTCATTTGGAGTGTGGTAACTTACAGTAGTGCGAAAGTTTCCGGTACTGGTAAGCATGTGCTGGTATCTTCCAAGTGAACGCAACCCCTTATAAGCAATCGAAAAATTTAAATTTTCTGAAGTGTTTACGGTGAAAATTGCATCAAGAGTTTGCCCCTGTTCAAACACAGTTTTATAATATAATTCGGTTAAGGGAGTAGGAACATGATAGTAATACACATCCTCTACTTCCATAAAATTAAAATGTCTTGCCCGCGCCCCGAACTGCGGAAGGATTTCCTGATCATCAATAAAATCATAGGTAAGTCGATTGTAGGTGCGACCTACATTAGAAAACGGAAGAAGTCCAAAATTATCCTTTCGCAGATAATTGAACCGATAATCTTTGTAGATGTTAAGAGAGGTATCTACATGAGTGGTATCATTTTCAATAGAAATGATCTTGTAAAGTGAAACAGGCGCCTTTTCCGGGAGCTTTCCATCGCCGGTTAATGATTCATTACTGCCCTGCCTTGAATTCGTTAGCGTCCTATCCTGTGCAGAGGTCTTAAATGCAAGAAAAACCAGAAATAGA
>NZ_JAAVJR010000219.1:0-618 GCF_012037645.1 Salinimicrobium oceani | reverse complement strand
TAGCTGATAGTATTAAGACTGCTATGTACCATGGTGAGGATGTCCTTATGATCATGGAACAGGAAACTGGAGAGATCAAATACTTCAGCCGGAATCTTATGTGTCCTTCCAGCGGAATTTCCTACCCCACCCCCGAACCTAATAATTTTTCTTTTAACTCTCCCAAGGGTGCCTGCCCGGTTTGTAATGGCATTGGAACCCTGCATACGGTGAATGAAAAGAAGATTGTGCCCGATGTTTCAAAAAGCATAAAAAAAGGAGCTCTTGCCCCTCATGGACCTCAGAAAAAAAACTGGATCTTTAATCAGCTGGAATTAATAGCCGAACGTTATAACTTCAGCCTCAATGATCCATGGAAAGATATTCCTGAAGAGGCTGTGAAAATGATCCTTTTTGGAGGCAAAGAAAAATTCACCAAAGATTCCAAGACTTTAGGCATCACCCGGGAATATAAAATCGATTTTGAAGGGGTGGCTACATTTATAGAGGAGACCTACCACAAAAACGAATCTGCCTCCCTTCGCCGATGGGCCAAAGACTATATGGACAAGATCCTTTGCCCGGAATGTGAAGGCAGCCGTCTTAGAAAAGAGTCCTTATACTTTAAGGTAAACGGAA
>NZ_JAAVJR010000021.1:0-1456 GCF_012037645.1 Salinimicrobium oceani | reverse complement strand
AACGAGCTTTATCTTAAAAGATTAATCGTTGGTGGTTTCGACGGAGTTTATGAGTACTCCAAAAACTTTAGAAATGAAGGCATGGACAGGACCCATAATCCGGAATTCACCGCCATGGAGATTTATGTAGCTTACAAGGATTACAACTGGATGATGGAGTTTACCGAGAATCTCCTTGAGCATTGTGCGGTTGCTGTGAATGGTACTTCAGAAGCTACCTTCGGAAAGCACCAGGTAGATTTTAAAGCGCCTTACGGCAGAATCACCATGACCGATGCAATCAAGAAGTTCACCGGATTTGACATTACAGGCAAGTCTGAAAAAGAACTTTTTGAAGCTGCAAAAGATATGGGCATTGAAGTGGATGAGACCATGGGGAAAGGAAAGTTGATCGACGAGATCTTTGGCGAAAAATGTGAAGGCAACTTCATACAGCCTACTTTCATTACAGATTATCCTAAAGAAATGAGTCCGCTTTGTAAGGAACACAGGGAAAATCCGGAATTGACCGAGAGATTTGAGCTTATGGTCTGCGGAAAAGAGATCGCCAATGCATATTCTGAACTTAATGATCCTATAGATCAGCGAAACAGATTTGAAGAACAACTGAAGCTTTCGGAAAAAGGTGATGATGAGGCCATGTTCATCGACCATGACTTCCTTAGAGCCCTGGAATATGGAATGCCTCCAACTTCGGGCCTCGGAATTGGAATGGACCGGTTGATCATGTTCCTAACCAACAAACAATCCATACAGGAAGTGCTTTTCTTCCCTCAAATGAGACCGGAAAAGAAGGCTGCCACTCCAAAACCCGAAGATTTTATAAAGATTGGAGTTCCGCAGGAGTGGGTTGATACGGTAATGCATGAATTTGGCACCGTTGCAAAGCTAAAAGAACAAAAACACACGCAAGTACATCAAAAACTGAATGGCCTGCGCAAAAAGAACAAATTACCTATCGCTGCCCTGCAGTTGGACGAGGTAGAAAAATGGTTTGAATAAAAACCCCATGGGAAAATTTTCAAATAAAAAATTCCAAATTCCAATAATTTCTTTTGAAAATGGAATTTTAGGGCGGTATTAAAAAAGGCTGTCTAAAAGATCTAATTGATCGTCATTCTGTTATTTCAGAATTGTATAATCCGATTCAGGATTAGAACCTGAAACAGGTTCAGGTTGACGTATCTAAAATATTTTTTAGACAGCCTTTATTTTTTTCAATTCTGAAGCCTTACTTTTTCCCTCCAAACATTCCGCCTAGTTTTCCGGCTGCACCGGCAATTCCGCCACCGCCACCTTCTGCATCGCCTTTAAGATAATTATCCACCTGGCTCGCCAATGCGGGAGGCATTCTGTCTTTAAGAAATCCTGCTACAGTATTCACAGCCGTTTGGGCTTGTGCCGTTGTAATTCCTGCTTTTTCTGCTACTAAATTCACTATCTTTTCCATTGCTCG
>NZ_JAAVJR010000218.1:0-618 GCF_012037645.1 Salinimicrobium oceani | reverse complement strand
GCAGAGGTAATTCCTTCCGAAAGAAAGATCGAAACAGAGATCCTTTACAATAAGTATGACATCTTTAGAAATCTTTTTTCATGGTACATGCTTGCCGGGGTATTCATGTTGATCTTCGTGATCTTCCAGATATTTAAAGACAGTAAGATCATTCGCGGCCTTATAACGGTGAGTAAGGTGGTCATCATTATCCTGTTCATCCTGCATACCGCAGGCCTCATTGGCCGCTGGTATCTTTCAGGTCACGCTCCATGGAGTGATGCCTATGAATCTATGATCTATGTGGCATGGGCAACGATGCTCTTTGGGCTACTCTTTGGAAGGAAAAGTGACCTCACCATCGCCTCAACTGCTTTCGTGACCTCAATGATCCTTATGATCGCTCACTGGAACTGGATGGATCCATCAATCGCTAACCTTGCACCTGTACTTGATTCTTACTGGTTGATGATCCACGTATCTGTGATCGTGGGAAGTTACGGGCCTTTTACGTTGGGAATGATCCTGGGAGCTGTAGCCTTGCTTCTGATGATCTTTACCACAACTAAGAACAAGAAGAAGATGGATCTCACCATCAAAGAGATCACGATCATTACCGAAATGGCTCTTACCATTGTG
>NZ_JAAVJR010000217.1:0-618 GCF_012037645.1 Salinimicrobium oceani | reverse complement strand
AACACTGGCTCCGGCCAAATTGATGATTGCCCCCACCCCTTCCAGGCATTTGGTATCAATTTCTCCTTTTGAAGGATTCCAGTAAAAGCCTTTGTTATTATCACTTTTTTCAATCTTTGATCTACTCGTGGTAAGATAGTTTACTTCGATCCCGTTGTCCTGAAAAAGCTCTGTGATTTTGGAACCTATCAGCCCTGTGGCCCCGGTGATAAGAATGCGCATTTTATTTTTTAATTTACGGGATTACAGAGAGTAATACCGGAGGTTTATTAAAGCTTTAACAGGTTTCCAAGATCTTAAGCTTTTGTAGCCCGCAACATCTCTCTTTTTCCGGGTGGCCCCGGTAATCTTTCCACCTCAAAACCTGTCGCCTGCATTGCCCTTCTCACATCTCCTTTTGCCGAATAGGTGACAAGCACCCCTTGGGACCTTAAGGTATTATACATATTTTTAAACACTGCCTCACTCCACAATTCCGGCTGAACCCGGGGACCAAAAGCATCAAAATAAATGAGATCATATTCTGAAGTTGCAGTTATTTCACTAAAGAATTTTTTTTCCTTCTGAAGATCGAAAAATGGAGAAATTTCACTCCGGTTTTCCCAGGAAGTCTCATGT
>NZ_JAAVJR010000216.1:0-618 GCF_012037645.1 Salinimicrobium oceani | reverse complement strand
GTTCCTTGAATAAAGTAGTGAAAATTTCCAGCTGTTTAGCGATCTCAAAGAAATCAGATTTAAATCCGACACCGGTAAAAACCAGTAAAGGAAGAGCTGTTAATAATGCTATTTTAGAGACTTTCTTTTTCATGATTCCTGCTTTTTTCCTGCTCCACAAAATTTTTGAGCAATTCTTCGGTAGCGCGTAAGATTTTTGTATAGTCATTGATCTCCCTACCCGTGTAGATAAACATTAAGGCATAGGAGATGTCCAAATTACTGGTAACAAGATACTTATTTTTTCTATAAGCTTCCCTCATGAGGCGCTTAATTTTAATACGGTCCACTGCCCTTTTAAAATTTCTTTTCGGAACAGATACTGCTGCCTTATTAACAGCTTCAGAAGTATTCACCAGCGGAAGGAATATAAGTCGCAAAGGATACTTCTTCAGGGAATTCCCTTCAGTAAATAACCTGTCAATAATGATCTTGCTTTTGAGTTTTTCTTTCTTTCCGAAGCTTTCATCCATGTGGTAAAATTATCGATAATAAATTATCCCCGGTAAATTACCGGCCATAAAAAAACCCCTCCAAAAAGGGGCTTCAAAATTTGATTTTTAGAGATTATTGCTGCAC
>NZ_JAAVJR010000215.1:0-619 GCF_012037645.1 Salinimicrobium oceani | reverse complement strand
ATTTGCGGCTCTTTTTCTTCAAGTTTTTCAATTTTTTGCTGAAGATCTCTGCGGAAGTTTTGATGAGCTTCGGAAGCTTCATTAAAAGGCCTGTGCAAAAGCCCTTTTTGAATGGTATCCACCTCTTTCATAACCGCGGAAGCTTCTGAAGCTATCCACGCCTCCTGAAACTTCTGCCATATATAATCCACAGCTGTCTGATTGGGATGCACCATGTCTTCTGCATAAAACCTGTAGTCCCGAAGTTCATCCATCATGATCTCATAAGCCGGAAAATAAGCGCAATTTTCTTCTGAAGCCACTATTTCCTGAACCGCAGTGATCAGCTTCGCCTTACTCCATTGATTCTCTACATATCCGTCTTTCAAGTGCCTTACGGGAGAGACTGTAAAAATGATCTGCACTTCGGGATTCAACTCTCTCACAATTACTGCAGCCTCAAAAAGGGCTTTTTTAGCATCTGTTATTTCCTTGCTGAAATTCTTCTGCGGCACTTTGTGACAATTGGCCACCATCTCCCCTGACTCCTTTAGTCTGTAGCCCCAGGCCGTGCCCGGAGTGATGATCATATGTGTAGCCGATTTTAAAAAGGCTGCTGTTTCTTCCACTGCAGTATTCA
>NZ_JAAVJR010000214.1:0-619 GCF_012037645.1 Salinimicrobium oceani | reverse complement strand
GGCATCAGGAATGTCCAACAATTAGAGGCAGCGTGGAATGCGGGTGCAGATCTTGTGGTGATAGGAACTGCTTTTGAACAAGGCCTGACTTTGTAACTGACGTTCTTTTTGTGGTGAGTTTCCACAAAGAGTTGTGGAAAATCTCATTTTTGAACCCTTAAAAATTTCAGTTGTTTTCGGATGAATCCTTACGTGGTGAGGCTTTTAAGCTTGGTGATCAAATCTGGTCCAATTATTTCAGTTACTCTGTCATAACCAAAACTAAAATAATTGATCATGAAAAGAATATTTTTTACCGCAGCAATCGCAGGAGCGATGTTTTTCTCAGCAGGAACTGTTACCGCCCAGGTTTACGAAAATTCAGAACGTGAAACTCCCTTTGTGGAAGAGCAAAAAATGGAATACACTCAGATCCAACAGCAGGATCTGCCACAGGAAGTGCGAAAAGCTGTGGAAAAGGATTATCAGGGTGCCACAGTTTCTGATGTTTATTCGGCCGAAAAAGAAGGCGAAGTTATTTACAAACTGGTTCTAAGTACACAGGATGGGGAATCGCAGGAGCTTTTTGCAGATGCTCAGGGTAACTGGATCCAGCAAGGTGACAGTGATCTGGAATAAC
>NZ_JAAVJR010000213.1:0-621 GCF_012037645.1 Salinimicrobium oceani | reverse complement strand
TAAAATAAGGACTAAGAGGTCTTTAATTTTGACCGGTAATCCTCAAATCGAGTAAGATGTTTTCAAAAGCCTGTGAATACGCTATAAGAGCTGCGATCTATATTGCTTCGGAATCCCAGAGTGGAAGACGCGCAAGTTTAAAGGATATTGCCCGGGAGATCGATTCGCCTGAAGCTTTTACCGCAAAGACCCTTCAGAAGCTATCCCGAAGCGGAGTTGTGGTTTCTACTAAAGGAGCTCACGGAGGATTTCATATTGTCCCGGAACAGCTACAACAGATCAAGGTTTCAAAGATCGTACTGGCAATTGATGGGGATAAGGTTTACACCCGGTGCAGCCTTGGATTGCATGATTGTTCCGAAGATCATCCCTGCCCTTTCCATTCCAGGTTTCAACCGGTAAGGAGCGATTTGAGACAGATCATTGAAAATACCAGCCTGGGAGATCTTACCAGCGGCCTCGTCTCCGGTGACACCTTTCTTAAAATTTAAAAACTAAAGATCTATGTCTATAACCCCCCTGCAAAAATTAGATTTACAGGAACAGGTCATCCGTTTAAAAAAGGAAAAAAATGCAGTAATTCTCGCACACTATTATCAGGAACCCGAAATCCAGGAGGTA
>NZ_JAAVJR010000212.1:0-621 GCF_012037645.1 Salinimicrobium oceani | reverse complement strand
TATGACAATGGATGGTTAACTGCGTATAACATGCCCGGGCAGGTTGGTGCAGGACAGGGATACGCTGTTTTCTACCCTAACTATAGAGGAAGTACCGGCCGCGGAGTGGAATTCTCCAAATCCAGCCAGGGAGATCCTGCCGGAAAAGAATTTGATGATATCATAGACGGAATAGATCACCTTATTGAGAACTACAATGTTGACAAAAATAAAGTTGGAGTGACGGGAGGTTCTTATGGAGGTTATGCAACGGCATGGATGTCAACGCGGCACACAGATCGTTTTGCCGCCGGAGTAATGTCGGTAGGAATAAGCAACAATATTTCTAAATGGGGAACAAGTGATATTCCCGAAGAAATGTTCCTGGTACACAGCCGTAAAAGGATCTGGGATGATTACCAGTTCTACCTGGAGCGCAGCCCTATCTTCTATGCAGACCAGGCGAAGACTCCGCTATTAATCCTCCATGGTAAGGAAGACACCAGAGTGGATCCGGGGCAGTCATTCGAGTTGTATCGTCACCTTAAAACCCGAACGGATACTCCGGTGAGACTGGTGCTTTATCCGGGGGAAGGTCACGGGAACAGAAAGTCTACTGCCCGCTATGATTTCAACCTTCGA
>NZ_JAAVJR010000211.1:0-622 GCF_012037645.1 Salinimicrobium oceani | reverse complement strand
AGAGGCTAAATTACACCTTGTTTATATTAACACTGCCAATGAATTTATTACTTCTGAAGCCATAGATAACCGGCTGAGCAAATACCTCGACAATCTTAATTTCTCCAATTATGAATTCCATGTCTATAACGATGAATCTATCGAGAGGGGAATTATGAATTTTTCGAGAAAAGTCAATGCAGATCTTGTGGGAATCGCTACTCATGGTCGCAAGGGTTTATCTCATTTTTTCAATGGAAGTATTAGTGAAGATCTTGTAAATCACGCCACCAGTCCTGTAATTACTTTTCAGTTGAAAAAGTAGAGAAAGGTGACTCTCATTTCTCTTTAAGAGTTCTTAACCTAAAGAATTTAACCTTTTGAAAACCACGCGTTAAATTTGAGTCAAACCCAACTTTATTGGGATAAAAAACTTGCCACAAATGTATCTTTGAGCCATATTACTACAATATGGTTTTAAAGGCAAGCTTTCAAATGGCATTTCTCGCGATAGAGATCATTCTCACTTTTTACAGCAATGTATTAGAGGATAGCCTCATGGTTAAATTTTTGCTTTTTGTGATAACCGCTGTCTTAATAGCAATGGGAGTTACTAAACTGGCTAATAATCTTTTACCGGCCG
>NZ_JAAVJR010000210.1:0-622 GCF_012037645.1 Salinimicrobium oceani | reverse complement strand
GGATCCCAAAATGGATTATTCAGGAGCTATACGACTCCTTTCTGAAGCAATTGCGGCTTCAGGTGTCAAAAAGGTCATTTTTGTGTCCTCTATTTCCGTTTATGAAGAGACTAAAGATTTCAAGATCTATACCGAAGATGCCGAACCTAATGCAACATCAGTTTCGGGAAGGGAGATCATTTCCGCAGAAAAGATCATGCTCCAGAATCCCATTTTTGACACCACAATAATTCGATTTGGCGGACTGATAGGGGCGGGGAGACATCCGTTAAAATATCTTGCCGGCAGGAGCGCACTCGGTAATCCGCTGGGTCCGGTAAATTTGATCCATCTCAGGGACTGTAAACAGGTCATAAAAAAGGTACTTCAAAAAGATCTTTTTGGAGAAGTATACAACGCAGTTTATCCTTTGAATCCTCCCCGGGAGAAATATTATCAGGAAAAGGCCAGGGAAGCAGGCCTGGAAATTCCGGAATTTGATCATTCCAAAGCTTCCGAAGGAAAGATCATTTCGGCTTCAAAAGTAATGCGGGAGCTGGAGGTGGATTTTCAGGAGAAGATTTGATCCGGATCCATTTCAATTAACAAGAAACAATTATATGATCAATCCTTTCACAACCCC
>NZ_JAAVJR010000209.1:0-622 GCF_012037645.1 Salinimicrobium oceani | reverse complement strand
GCTATGAACTTTCCTCATCTGTTCTATTTGAGCCTTCATTTCTTCACTTGTAAGATTTCCGAAGTCATTTTTCAGGTCCTTATGTCCCTCCATCATCTTTTCATGCCCCGCCAGCAGGCCTTCATGTTTTTTAAGGATCACCTCATTTTGAGCCATTTGTTCAAAATAAGAAGAATCTGAAACCTGCATAGTTTCTAACTGCTGGGAAAGTTCCCGGTGGCTTTGCTGCATTCTTTGATGAGTTGTCTTAAATTCTGAATGTACCTGCTGAATGCTGTCATTCTCGGCCATTAGCTCATCCAGTTCATTGGAAAGGCTTTCTTTTTCACTATCTCCACATGCCACCAGAAGGCTCATGCTGAAGATAAGGATCATGAATTTTTTCATTTTTAGTTGGTTTTGAAGGTTATTACTTTCAAAAATACAAAAGTGAAGTTCAGGGAGTTGTAATTCTCTGTTAAAAGGGGGCGAGACTTAAACTTCAAGTTAATTACTATTCTTCCAAAATCCTCTGACCACTGAGCACTGCCCACTGCCCACCAAAAATAGCTATCTTTACGAAAAATTGAAGATGGCTCATAAAGCAGGTTTTGTAAACATTATTGGGAATCCTAACGTAGGA
>NZ_JAAVJR010001740.1:0-240 GCF_012037645.1 Salinimicrobium oceani | reverse complement strand
TTCCAATCCTTCCACCATTTCACAACTTCCTCTTTCCCCGATAAAATTGTGCGGGTATCTGCATCTCCGTCGGGAAAATAGTACTCAACGTCATCAGCCAACATTTTCCCCCAGGATTCAAAATCCAAACTTAAAAGAGCGTAAAATGTTAGGCCGAAGTGGTGGAATTGGTAGACACGATGGATTCAAAATCCATTGCTGATAAGGCGTGCGGGTTCGATTCCCGCCTTCGGTACGAAA
>NZ_JAAVJR010000208.1:0-625 GCF_012037645.1 Salinimicrobium oceani | reverse complement strand
AGCTACTCTCCAATACAGAACAAAAGGAAAACAAAAGGCTCCGCTTATTATCAGAACCCGAGGCCACAGGCTTGAAGGGATCTGGCACAGCGGTTCTCCAATGGGTGGAATCCTCAACCTTATTCGTGGTATTCACGTATTGGTGCCCCGCAACATGACCAAAGCCGCCGGATTTTATAATACGCTGCTGGAAAGCGATGAACCCGCACTTGTTATTGAATCTCTAAACGGATACCGTCTCAAGGAGAAAATGCCGAATAATTTGGGAGAATTCAAGACAGCTTTAGGAGTGGTTGAAACTTTAAAAGAGGGAGCAGACATTACTCTTGTTTCTTATGGATCTACATTAAGACTGGTAGAGCAGGCCGCGAAGGAACTCCTGGAAGTTGGAATTGATGCAGAGGTAATAGATGTACAATCTTTACTGCCATTTGACCTCAATCAGGATATTGTTAAGAGTGTGGCGAAAACCAACCGATTGCTTATTATTGATGAAGACGTACCGGGAGGAGCTTCAGCCTTTATCATCCAGAAAATCATGGAAGAGCAGGACGCATGGAAATATCTTGACAGTAAGCCGCAAACGCTTACTGCCAAAGATCATCGCCCTGCATATGGAACAGAT
>NZ_JAAVJR010000207.1:0-625 GCF_012037645.1 Salinimicrobium oceani | reverse complement strand
AAGAAAGATTTCTCGCAGCCGAAGCATCATCGAAAGAACCGGTTACTGCTCCTTCAGGTGCAGAACCCTCTGCAGAGGATCCTGCTACCGCAGAAGTTCCTCCGGGTGCAGTTCCTTCAAAAATCCCGTCGTGTAAGGCATCGATCCATGAAGTAGAACCCATGGAACCCTCCCAGGTTTGTCTCAGGTAATCTGAATATGAGGTATTGTTATCTGACCATCTTAAAAGCACATCCTGAAACTGGCTTGTATCAAATAATGGTCTAATAGTAGGCTGCATTAAACCAAATTTGCTACCGGTGAACTGAACATCCCCCCAGCTTTCAAGATAATGGGGCGTTGCAGCAACATAATCGCAAAGCAATGCGGTTTCATCCTTTTTCATGGAGAAAGCCACCTTTAGATCTACATTTTTAAGACCTTCTACAAATTCATTTGCAAAAGGAAGACTATAAGCAGGATTAACTCCGGCTACAAGAATAGCTCCCACCTGTCCGGCATTCATATCGGCTACCAATTGCTTCACTGCTGCCGAATTTCCCTGTCTCAGCATTCTTGGATTTGCAGTATCCATTACCCGGCTACCAAGAGCTTCATTTATCGACAGGACAAGTGCCTGCGCATT
>NZ_JAAVJR010000206.1:0-625 GCF_012037645.1 Salinimicrobium oceani | reverse complement strand
AGAAATTTTTTCAATAGAAAGGCAGGAAGAGTTCAATTTTTTTATCATTGTTGTCCGATAAAAGAATCTGGACCGCTCCGCTTCTAGAGTCTAGAGCCAAGACTTCTATATAAAGCTCTGAAAGACAATATTGTAAAAAATTACTTCCTATTGGAAATTAATATAATTTCATAAAAAGGAAAACCACCCCCTCAAATCGTTGGAGAATGTCTTTGACCGGCATTAGCAAGGGTTTTCATGGATTTATCCTTTTTTAATCGGACAACAATGAAAATGTAAAAAAAATGGAGATGACCTGGGCACTCACAAAAAACACCTGCAAATTATTTGCAGGTGTTGCGCAGTACATTAGGTTCCTAAAATTACTATTCTTTAGGCAGAAGCCTCTTTTGTTTTTGTTGCTTTAAAGCTTTGGTTACAGCTTCAAAAATGTCTTTTTTCAGGCGTTTGTATTCTCTTGAAAAACGCATTACTTCATTTAAAAGGTTTTTGTGTTCATCCCTGTAGATCCTGCCTTCTTTTGGTTCATCAATGTCTTCCAGCAACCTTTGCAACCTGTTGCTGTGATCATTCACCTTATCCTCAATTTCTCTCAGCTCACCACGGGAATAGTCAATTTGCTGAA
>NZ_JAAVJR010000205.1:0-626 GCF_012037645.1 Salinimicrobium oceani | reverse complement strand
AAACAGTCTTTCTATGAGTACACCGGCCTTTACTACCGATTTTGGAGAAGCCCAGAACCTCAATGAAATCAGTTTTAGTGCAAACCTGGGATTGGGAGTATATTATAATTTTTCACCTAAGATCAGGCTCAATCTGGAACCTATGTTTAAATACCAGCTCAATACTTTTGACCACGGCAATTCCCATTACTTCGGAATTTACTCAGGGCTGAGTTATCAGTTTTAGGTATAATGTTTAAGGTACCAGAATTGTGGATTAAGGTTTAAGGTTTAAGGTTTAAGATTTGTGGAAAAAAGTAATTCGGAATCCGCAACCCGGAACGGGCAACCTGAAACCCTCAACAGGTAACAGGCAACAGGGCAACAGGCAACAGCTTATTCTTCAAAATTAGGAAAGCAAAATTTTCTATTACAACCGTACTTTTTTAATTGTTCACAGCTCATTGAAAAAGACGCAACCTTTTTGAATTTTCAGGTCATATAGGTAAAGACAATTATTAAGATCAAAATGAAGAAATTTTTATTACTGGCACTGTTTGTATTCACGCTTCAAAGCTGTGAATTGGAATCCGATGATCCTGGGTGGCTTCCCGAGTTAGTTCGAGTTACAGATATTGAACTTCCTG
>NZ_JAAVJR010000204.1:0-627 GCF_012037645.1 Salinimicrobium oceani | reverse complement strand
TAATGAATTTGGAGATGTATTTATAGTAAATGATGAGGAAAACTATGAGGTTGTAAAGAAAATACCACGGGCAAGAATTCAGGGAAATACTATTTCATTCCTTAAAGAATACCAGGGTAACCTGATCATTGGCACAGAAAAAGGTTTGACGGTGTATGAGAACGGCAACTCCATTTTTTTAAACAGCGAACAGGGCCTGGAACAGCCGCTGTTAAGTGCTGAAGTGAAAAACGACACCTTATTCCTGGGAAGCAATAATGGGTATTATAAAATAGATCTTAAAGCTGTTACGAATCCTGTGCCCCTGGTAGATCAAATTCAACTGAAGGACATCTTTATTAACAACAGTGAATTTTCTTCGGGAGCTGCGCTTGGTGAGGAGAAATTGAACCTGGCGCATAATGAAAATACGGTATTGCTGAAATTCAGTACCAATGCACATCCTTTTCCGCATAAATTAAAATATCAATACCGGTTAAATCCAAAGGAGGACTGGAGCCTACCTTCTTCAAATCCCGAAATATTCCTGCCGTTTTTACCCGCCAATAATTATGAGGTAGCAGTAAAAGTGCTGGATGAAAGCACCGGTTTAAGTTATTCCCAGCCCCTCCTTGAGATGTCTGTTCT
>NZ_JAAVJR010000203.1:0-629 GCF_012037645.1 Salinimicrobium oceani | reverse complement strand
CGCCATTGGCAGCTTCAAATTTACCTGCACGATCTTTTGCAGCCGAAGTAAAGGCTCCTTTCACGTGACCGAAAAGTTCACTCTCAATGAGTTCCGAAGGGATAGCAGCACAATTAACCTCGATCATCGGTCCGCCGGAGCGATCGCTTTTTTGGTGCAGCCAGTGCGCTACAAGTTCTTTTCCGGTACCATTAGGTCCGGTAATAAGCACCCGCGCATCTGTAGGTGCGACTTTTTCAATAATATCTTTGATCCTGGAAATGGCTTCAGATTCTCCAACCATTTCAAGATTTTTCCCAACCTTCTTCTTGAGTCGGGAATTTTCCACTACCAGCTCCTTTCGGTCTAAAGCATTTCTAACGGTATTGAGCAGCCGGTTAAGATCTGGCGGTTTTGAGATGTAATCAAATGCTCCCAGTCTCATTGTATTTACAGCAGTGTCAAGGTCGCCGTGACCGGAGATCATCACCATGGGAATTTCGGGCTTCAGCTTTTTTACGGCCTCCAGCACTTCCACCCCGTCCATCTTTGGCATCTTGATATCACATAAAATAAGGTCATATTCCTGGTCTTTGATCTTCTCTATTCCTTCAAGTCCGTCGGCAGCCTCGTCTACTTCAAAGGCTTTA
>NZ_JAAVJR010000202.1:0-629 GCF_012037645.1 Salinimicrobium oceani | reverse complement strand
TACAATAAACTTGGCTCCCACCTTATGGAATATATGGGAACAAAAGGTGTTTATTTCGCCTTATGGGCACCCAATGCCGAAAAGATCTCGGTAATAGGAGATTTTAATAATTGGGACAGAGAAGCTCATCCTATGTCTGCCCGCTGGGATCACTCGGGGATCTGGGAAGTCTTTATTCCGGTAGCCAAAAAGGGAAGTTTGTACAAATATTTCATCAAATCAAATAACGGCTATGAAGCCGAAAAAGGGGATCCCTTTGCTTTTCAATGGGAAACTCCACCTAACACGGCTTCTATGGTGTGGGACCTGGAAAATACCTGGAATGATAATGTATGGATGAAAGACAGGGACAGCAAAAAAGGCAAACCTCAACCCATGTCTGTTTACGAAATGCATCTGGGTTCATGGAAAAGAGTGCCCGAAGATAATCTACGTTCATTGACCTATCTCGAATTAGCAGAACAGCTTCCCGCTTACATCAAAGAAATGGGTTTCACACATGTGGAGTTTATGCCGGTGATGGAACATCCATTCTTTGGTTCCTGGGGCTACCAGATCACCGGATATTTTGCTCCCTCAAGCCGGTTTGGAACTCCGCAGGAATTCATGCAGTTGATCGACAGCCTGCA
>NZ_JAAVJR010000201.1:0-630 GCF_012037645.1 Salinimicrobium oceani | reverse complement strand
AAATTAATCCTTAAACATTAAACCTTAATCATTTAAAAAATGTGGAACTTAAAAGGACAAACAGCAATAATCACCGGCGGCTCTAAAGGAATCGGTCGCGCGACGGTTGAAGAATTTTTAAAACTCGGAGCCGAGGTGCTCTATACCGGAAGAAATGCCGATGATATCTTGAAAGTAGAAGATGAATTCACTGCCGCAGGACATGCGGTAAAAGGCATAGTTGCCGACGTCACTGTGGCCGATGACAGACGTAAGATCTTTAGCTGGGCCGAGAATAACTGGAAAGCAGTAACCATCCTGGTAAACAACGCGGGAATAAACATCCGCAAGAAAGCGATGGACTTTTCTGAACAGGAATACCGGCAGGTTGTAGAGACTAATCTCATGTCTCCCTTTCTTCTTGCAAGAGAACTTTATCCCTATTTAAAGAAGTCAGGCAACGGAAAGATCATTAATGTAGCTTCCTCTGCCGCCACTCAGGACGTAGGCACCGGTACACCCTATGCCATGGCCAAAGCCGGACTCCTGCAGCAAACCAGAAGTCTGGCGGTAGAATGGGCCCGGGATAACATCAGGGTGAATGCCGTCTCTCCCTGGTACACCCGCACTCCGCTGACAGATTCTGTACTA
>NZ_JAAVJR010000200.1:0-633 GCF_012037645.1 Salinimicrobium oceani | reverse complement strand
CACTCCGGGGCCTTTTTTCATTTAGGGGTTTTCCCCCCTTTTTTCATGCATTAGCTAAGCTTGTAAATATGAACCTTTAAATTAGTTAAATTTATAGTTAACATTTTTAAAATTAATGAGTTATGAAAACGAAGACCACAACCACCGCACTCACATGCCTGCTATTGATCATGTTTATTTTTACAGGATATGCCCAGGTGTTACCTCCGGATTCTATGGGAGAGAAAGTTTATAATGAGTATAAGGCCAATGGTGTAAAAAAAGCTATAGCCAAATACCAAACCCTCAAAAAAAAATGAAACTAAAGAGTTGACCCAGGCAGACCTTAATCTTGTAGGATACAAGATCATGAATGAAGACAAAGACATGGATGCGGCCGAAAAGATTTTTAAATTAAACATGGAAGAACACCCTAAAGCCGCTAATCCCTATGATTCTTATGGAGATTACCTGGTGGAAAAAGGAAACGAAAAAGAAGCTAAAGAATACTTCAAAAAGTCGGCTGAAATGTCCCGGGACTCCAAAGATGATTGGGAAAAGAACACCCTACACCCTCAAACCAAAAGTAAACTGGCGAAGATAGATAAGAAGCATTTACAAATGGATTTCCTGCTCGGCGACTGGAATAGTGAT
>NZ_JAAVJR010000199.1:0-633 GCF_012037645.1 Salinimicrobium oceani | reverse complement strand
AACCTCTTGATTCCATTCTTAACCTGTACTACCAGGAAAAATAACAGAAACCCTGTTCGTATTTAAGTTCCAGCCCTTATTTTTGCCTGAAACTTCCACTTTTGAAAACACCGGTTTCTATTATTTCCATAGGCTCAGTTTCTGCATTGGGTTCAGATCCTGCTGAGATCTGGAGTAGATATACACATGATTCACACCTGCTCCAAAAAAGTGATTTCGGAAAGGTTTCTGCCTGGGCAGGATTTCTTCCGCATGAAATAAAGAATGAGATTGATTCTCTGAGATCTCAATTTAAAAAAGTAGATGATTCAGTATTGTATGCAGTTTACGCTACAAGACTGGCAATGGAGAGAGCAGGATGGGAAAAAGGAGAGGATATAGGTATTAATATAGGAAGTTCACGGGGAGCGACTACTTTATTTGAAGAGCATTTCGAGTATTATCTCGAAACCGGTAAAGCACAAACCCTTGCATCCCCCAATACCACCCTTGGAAATATTTCCTCCTGGGTTGCGCAGGATCTCAAGAGCAGGGGTCCCGAAATTTCACATTCAGTTACCTGTTCTACCGCCTTGCATGCGGTGCTTAACGGCATTGCCTGGCTCTCTGCAGGCATGGCCCAAAAATTTATAG
>NZ_JAAVJR010000020.1:0-1637 GCF_012037645.1 Salinimicrobium oceani | reverse complement strand
GCAAAGGCAAGGTAAAAGGCACAACAGCTAAGGAAAAAAAGAAGCGGGATCTTATGGAGGAGCAGAAATTTCTTCATAGCTCACAAGACCTCACAGATACTGTGTTTAAATCCTAATTTAAATTTAGTAAATTTGATTTCTTAAAGAAGTCACTTTTAGTGACTATCTAGTGGCGGGAGGGAGACCTCCCGTCTTTATTCCTGTCCACTGGTAATTTTGGTTATAATCCTCCCCACTTTTCCATAACGTGTAGATTAGAACAAGAAGCTTTCTCATTACCGCTACTAAGCTTTGCTTTTTATAGTTGAACTTTTCATTTAGCCGGGAATAGAACTTATTTAGGTTCTCGTTATGTGTGGCAGCAGTGACGGCTGGCATATAGAGAGCAGCCCGTAAATGTGCATTCCCTTTTTTCGATAAGCGTGATTTTCCTTTGTACTGACCTGATTCATCCTGGATCACATCCAGTCCGGCGTAGCTCACTAATTGTCTAATGCTGTTGAAAAGCAAAAATCCATTTGTCTCTGCAATAACTTTTGTTACGCTTATGATCCCTAATCCTTTTATCTGAGCAATCCTTTCTATCTTGTCGTAAAGCTGCTTGTCCTGTTTCACTCTTTCCAGTAATAGCTCCTCCATTTTCTCAATTAGTTCGTCCAAGATCTCTAAATGTTCTTCAGCTGCTTTTATAACTTCAGGTATTGTGTTATGGGCTGTATTCCATGCATGAAGACGAGAGGAAGCTGCAGATTTATTCTTCTTCAGCTGAGAGATTTCTCTACAGAGATCACGAATAGCTTTAAACTGTTCACTGGGTGGATTCCAGGACTTAAGAGAAGAGGATCTTTCTAAACCTATATCAGCAATAAGTTTAGCATCTACTTTATCTGTTTTAGTTTTGATGTTAAGACTCTTCGCAAAGTATTTTACCTTCTGTGGTAGTTCCACATATACAGCTTCATTTTGAGAGTGAAGAAAGTAAGCAAGTTCTTCATAATAAACTCCTGTAGCCTCCATCACAAAGACCAGATGAGAAGTCTCCTTTCTTCGTTTAGAGCACCAAAGATTAAAGTCTGTAAAACCTTTAGAATCATTTTTAAAGGTCCTGGTGCCTTTAATGACACTTCTTCCATTTTTTCTTTCCTTGAAACAAACATCAAATTTCTCTTTAGCAATGTCAATTCCAACAGATTGTAAATAATCATTCATAAACCTCAAAATTAAAAAGGATCCCCTGCTGTCTATCCTCGTAATTGATGCGAGATCCAATCCGATGGAATGGTCTTTAGATACTGTAGAGACTTTAAAGGGAATTACCGAAGAGGATGATTATCTGTGAGTGGACATACAAAAGTTGTCTAGGTTTTTATCTTACTCCTCTCCGGCCCTTTGTGATTAAAAATGTAATTTAGCCTTAATAAATCATAGGCCAAACATACGAGGTTTTGGAAACCTGTTAAGTCTCCCAATCTCAATATTAAAAGAAGTCAAAACGACATAAGAAAACCCGAAGAACATCATCAAGTGGAACGGCAGGAGGCTGTAACTATCAATTTTAAAGGCAGAGAATATTCCGAAGGCGAAGAGCAACATCAACAGGATCTCAAAAATCAGTTGAAAATTTAATTTCACCGGTG